>MEMN01000081.1:3412-7699 GCA_001767945.1 Alphaproteobacteria bacterium RIFCSPHIGHO2_12_FULL_66_14
TCGCTGGGCGCCGGCTCGGTGCTGACCGCCGCCGGTTCGTCGGCCGTCGGGATCGCGCCGGTGATTTCCGGGACCGGCGCCGCCCTGATCACCGGATCGGATGTCACCTTCACCGGGACCAACACCTACACGGGGACGACCACGGTCGATCCGGGCGGCGTCCTCCGGCTCGGCAGCGGCGGCACGGCCGGCACCCTGGGCAGCGGCGCGGTCACGACCAACGGCAGCCTGCTGTTCAACCGCTCGAACGCCAACGCGGTCGCCAACGCGATCTCCGGCACCGGCACGGTGGGCCAGGTCGGGAGCGGGACGACCAGCCTCACGGGGGCAAACACCTACAGCGGCACGACCACGATTTCGGGTGGCATCCTGAGCGTCGGCAACAACGGCGCCACCGGCACGCTGGGCACCGGTGACGTCGTGAACAACGCCACCCTGCAGCTCAACCGGACGAACGCCTTCACGGTCGACAACAACATCTCGGGCACCGGAGCCCTTACCAAGACGACGTCGGGGGCGAGCACCACGGTGACCCTGACCGGGGCGAACAGCTACTCGGGCACGACGACGATCAGCGAGGGCACGCTGCAGATCGGCGCCGGCGGCACGGCCGGCACGCTGGGCACGGGCGGCGTCGTCACCACCGGCGGCACGCTGCTGTTCAACCGCTCCGATGACATCGCGGTGTCGAACGTGATCTCCGGCAGCGGCACGGTGAGCAAGACCGGCGCCAACATGCTGACGCTCACGGGCGCCAATACCCATAGCGGTGCAACGACGATCTCGGCCGGCACGCTGCAGGTCGGCGCCGGCGGCACCAGCGGCACTTTGGGGACGGGCGCGACCGCCAACAGCGGCAGCCTGCTGTTCAATCGCTCCGATGCGCTGACCGTGGCGAGCGCCATCTCGGGCGCGGGCACGGTGAGCCAGGTCGGCGGCGGCACGACCAGCCTGACGGGGGCAAACACCTATTCAGGCACGACGACGATCTCGGCCGGCACCTTGAGCGTCGGCGCCGGCGGCACGACGGGCCAGCTCGGGACGGGCACGGTCACCAACAACGCCGCCCTGGTCGTCAACCGCTCGAGCGCAAGCACCGTCGCCAACGACATTTCCGGGACGGGCACGCTGACCAAGCTCGGCGCCGGGGTGACCAGCCTGACCGGCGCGAACAGCTATGCCGGCACGACCACGATCTCGGCCGGCACGCTTCAAGTCGGCGCGGCGGCGGCGGCAGGGTCGCTCGGGACGGGCGACGTCGTGAACAACGCCACGCTCGCGTTCAACCGGTCGGACAACGTCACCTTCGGCAACAACGTCTCCGGCACCGGCGCGCTCACCAAGACGGCGGCGGGCACGAGCACCACCCTCACCCTGACCGGAACGAACAGCTACAGCGGGCTCACGAGGGTCACCGAAGGCACGATCCAGGTCGGCGCCGGCGGCACGAGCGGCACGCTGGGCACCGGCGGCGTCATCACCACCGGCGGCACGCTCGCCTTCAACCGCTCGGACGACATCGCGGTCTCGAACCTGATCTCCGGCACCGGTGCGCTGAGCAAGCTCGGCGCCAACACGCTGACGCTCACCGGTGCCAACACCTATTCGGGCGCGACCACGATCTCGGCCGGCACCTTGAGCGTCGGCGGTGGCGGCACGACCGGGGCGCTGGGTACCGGGGCGACGTCGAACAGCGGCAGCCTGCTGTTCAACCGCTCGAACGCACTCACGGTCGCCAGCGCCATCTCGGGCACCGGTACGGTGGGCCAGATCGGCTCCGGCACAACCACGCTCACCGGGGCCAACAGCTATTCC
The DNA here is from genome assembly GCA_001767945.1 of Alphaproteobacteria bacterium RIFCSPHIGHO2_12_FULL_66_14. Classification (GTDB taxonomy): domain Bacteria; phylum Pseudomonadota; class Alphaproteobacteria; order Reyranellales; family Reyranellaceae; genus Reyranella. The sequence goes on from MEMN01000081.1 coordinate 5,228, forward strand.
GGAACGACGACGATCTCGGCGGGAACGCTGCAGGTGGGAGCGGGCAGTACCACCGGCACGCTCGGAACAGGGGCGGTGGTCAACGATGGCACCCTGGTCTTCAGCCGCTCGGCCAGCATCACGGTGGCCAACAACATCTCGGGCACCGGCGCCGTCACCAAGACGAATGCCGGAACGAATACGATCCTGACGCTGACCGGGGCCAACAGCTATTCGGGCACGACGACGATCACCGAGGGCATCCTGCAGGTCGGCGCCGGCGGCACGGCCGGCACCCTGGGCACCGGCGGCGTCGTCACCACCGGCGGCACGCTGCGCTTCAATCGCTCGGACGACATCGCCGTGTCGAACGTCCTCTCCGGCACCGGAGCGCTCAGCAAGGTCGGCGCCAATGCGCTGACGCTCACGGGCGCGAACACCTATTCGGGCGCGACCGCGATCTCGGCCGGCACCTTGAGCGTCGGCGACGGCGGCACCAGCGGCAGCCTGGGCACCGGCGCCACCGCCAACAGCGGCAGCCTGCTGTTCAACCGCTCCGATGCCCTGACGGTCGCCGGCGCGATCTCGGGCGTGGGCACGGTGAGCCAGGTCGGCGGCGGCACGACCAGCCTGACCGGCGCCAACAGCTATTCGGGCACGACCACGATCTCGGCCGGCACGCTCAGCGTCGGCGCGGGAGGTGCCACCGGCGCGCTCGGCACCGGGGCCACGACGAACAACGCCACCCTGCAGTTCAACCGCACCGGCGCACTCACGGTCGCGAGCGCGATCTCGGGGACGGGCGCGGTCACCCAGGTCGGAACCGGCACCACGACCCTGACGGGCGCCAACACCTACTCGGGCACGACCACGATCTCCGCGGGCGTGCTGAGCGTCGGTGCGGGTGCAACCGTCGGCACGCTGGGCGCCGGCGCGGTGGTCAACAACGGCACGCTCCAGATCAACCGCTCCGACGCCGCCTTCACCGTCGCCAACGACATCTCCGGGACGGGCGCGTTGACCAAGAGCACGGCGGGCACCAACTCGACGCTGACGCTGACCGGAGCCAACAGCTACAGCGGCACGACGACCATCACCGAGGGCACGTTGCAGGTTGGCGCCGGCGGCACGGCCGGCACCCTGGGCACCGGCGGCGTCGTCACCACCGGCGGCACCTTGAGGCTCAACCGGTCCGATGCGCTCACCGTCGCGGGCGTGATCTCCGGCAGCGGTGCCGTCACCCAGGTCGGCGCCGGCACGACCAGCCTGACCGGCGCCAACACCTACAGCGGCACCACGACCATCTCGGCCGGCACGCTCAGCGTCGGCGCCGGCGGTGCGGTGGGCGTCCTCGGCGCTGGAGCGACCGCGAACAACGCCACCCTGCAGTTCAACCGCACCGGCGCGCTCACGGTGGCGAGCGCGATCTCGGGCACCGGTGCGGTCAATCAGGTGGGCACCGGGACGACCAGCCTGACGGGCGCCAACGGCTACTCGGGCACGACCACGATCTCGGCCGGCGTGCTGAGCATCGGCGCCGGCACGACCAGCCTGACCGGGGCCAACACCTACAGCGGCGCCACGACCATCTCGGCCGGCACGCTCAGCGTCGGCGCCGGCGGCGCGGTGGGCGTCCTCGGCGCCGGAGCGACCACGAACAACGCCACCCTGCAGTTCAACCGCACCGGCGCGCTCACGGTGGCGAGCGCGATCTCGGGCACCGGTGCGGTCAATCAGGTGGGCACCGGGACGACCAGCCTGACGGGCGCCAACGGCTACTCGGGCACGACCACGATCTCGGCCGGCGTGCTGAGCATCGGCGCCGGCGGCACGATCGGCACGTTGGGGGCGGGCGACGTCACCAACAACGCCACCTTGCAGATCAACCGATCGAACGCCGTCACGGTGGCCAACGACATTTCCGGCACCGGCGTCCTGACCAAGGCGGCCGCCGGCACCGCCAGCCTGACCGGCGCCAACAGCTATTCGGGCACGACGACGATCTCGGCCGGCACGCTGCAGGTGGGGGCGGGCGGCACCGTCGGCACGCTGGGCACCGGGAACGTCGTCAACAGCGCCATCCTGGCCGTCAACCGGTCCGATGCGATGACGGTCGGCAACGTGATCTCGGGCACCGGGGCGGTAACCAAGCTCGGCACCGGCACGACGGCGCTGACGGGCGCCAACATCTACAGCGGCATCACGACCGTCACCGCCGGCACCCTTCAGGTCGGCGCCGGGGGAACGGCCGGAACATTGGGCACTGGCGCGGTGACCAACAACGCCACCCTGGCCTTCAGCCGCTCGGACGACGTCGCGGTCTCGAACCTGATCTCCGGCACCGGTGCGCTGAGCAAGCTCGGCGCCAACACGTTGACGCTCACGGGGGCCAACACCTACTCGGGCGCGACCACGATCTCGGCCGGCACCCTGAGCGTCGGCGCCGGCGGCACGACCGGGGCGCTGGGCACCGGCGCCACCACCAACAACAAC
>MEMN01000082.1:0-1124 GCA_001767945.1 Alphaproteobacteria bacterium RIFCSPHIGHO2_12_FULL_66_14
GTGGCCGATGCCTGAGCCGACCAGGAACGCTTCATGGTGCGGCAGCGCATTGGCCTTGAGCATGGCGCGGATGGCGGGCCCGTCGTGGCCCCAGCCGACGGCCTCGACCTTGCCGTCGAAGGCGCGGTTCAAGAGTGCCAGAAAGTTGGCGCGTTCGGCCTCGCTCATCGCCGGCACGGCATCGAGATCGCCCAGGATGAAGAGGCGGCCGCGGAATTTCGCGACGAGGTCGGCGATGCTGTTGCGCGGCTCGACGACGATTTCGCGGTTCGAACCGCGGCGGACGCGGGCAGCCAGCGACAGCGGCAGCACGGCGGCGCCGAGATGGGCGCCCGAATCCATCAGGGCCGAGGTCAGCTCCTTGTAAGTGACGCCCAGCCGCTCGGCCCGCTTCAGGCGCATCATCGCCACTTCGGGCTTGGGCGCCTTCCAGGCCTTGGCGCTGGCGCGACGCCACACCCAAGCCTCCCAGGACATGTCGAAGATCGGGCCGTTGTTGTGCCCGATGCCCGGCCTGCGCAGCAGGGCCTCGACATTGGCATGCCGGACCCCTAGACGGTCGAAACGATCACCCATTTCTGTATTCTAACGCAAATTCGGGGCCGAAATCGAGGAGTGACGCGTGGACGATTTTCAGGTGGATGTGTTGGTGGTGGGTGCGGGAAATGCCGCGGCCTGTGCGGCCCTTGCGGCCCGTGAAAAGGGCGCCTCGGTCGCCATGCTGGAAGCCGCCCCCGAGGAAGAGCGCGGCGGCAACTCGACGTACACGGCTGGTGCGATGCGCGTGGTGTTCCACGGCGTCGACGACCTGGTGCAGCTCTACGACCTCACCCCGGACGAGAAGCGCGACGTCGATTTCGGCAGCTACTCGGCCGACGAGTTCCTCGACGACATGGGCCGCGTCACCAACTACCGCTGCGACCCCGAGCTCACCGACATCCTGATCGGCCGCAGCTTCGAGACGCTGAAATGGATGCGCTCCAAGGGCGTGCGCTTCCAGCCGAGCTACGGCCGCCAGGCCTTCAAGGTGAACGGCAAGTACAAATTCTGGGGCGGCCTCGCGGTCGAGGCGTGGGGCGGCGGGCCGGGTCTGGTCGACCTCGAGCACAAGGCGGCGGTGAAGG
>MEMN01000082.1:1139-1747 GCA_001767945.1 Alphaproteobacteria bacterium RIFCSPHIGHO2_12_FULL_66_14
ACTACGAGACCGCGGCGGTGTCGCTGATCGAGGAGGACGGCGTCGTGCGCGGCGTGATCGCCAGGCATAAGGGACGCAAAGTGAAGATCGGCGCCAAGGCCGTCGTGCTCGCCTGCGGCGGCTTCGAGAGCAACGCCGAGATGCGCACGCGCTATCTCGGGCCGACCTGGGATCTGGCCAAGGTGCGCGGCACGCGCTTCAACACCGGCGCCGGCATCAACATGGCGCTGGCGATCGGCGCCAAGGCGCACGGCAACTGGTCGGGCGGCCATGCCGTCGGCTGGGACATGAACGCGCCGGAGTTCGGCGACCTCGAGGTCGGCGACAATTTCCAGAAGCACTCCTACCCGCTCGGCATCATGGTGAACGCCAACGGCGTGCGCTTCGTCGACGAGGGTGCGGACTTCCGCAACTACACCTACGCCAAGTACGGCGCGGTGATCCTGTCGCAGCCGCAGCAGTTTGCCTGGCAGATCTTCGATTCGAAGGTGCTCGACAAGCTGCGCGACGAATACCGCATCAAGCGCATGACCAAGGTGCGCGGCGACACGATCGAGGAGCTGGCGGGCAAGCTCGAGGGCGTCGATCCTCAGGCCTTCCTGAAGACC
>MEMN01000082.1:1811-6617 GCA_001767945.1 Alphaproteobacteria bacterium RIFCSPHIGHO2_12_FULL_66_14
GTGGCACCAGAGGCCTCGCCGTGCCGAAGAGCAACTGGGCCAACACCATCGACCAGGCGCCGTTCGAGGCCTATGCCGTGACCTGCGGCCTCACCTTCACCTTCGGTGGGCTCAAGATCTCCACCGAGGGCGAGGTCGAGAGCACCGACGGTCACGCCATCCCCGGCCTGTTCGCCGCCGGCGAGCTGGTCGGCGGGCTGTTCTATCACAACTATCCCGGCGGCACCGGGCTGGTCTCCGGCGCCGTGCTCGGCAAGCTGGCGGGCGACGGCGCCGGCCGCTACGTTGCGGGCAAGAATTAGGGCGTCAACCCGCCGCTTTGTCAGGAGGAAACAATTTCCATCATCACGCGCCGCCGTGCGCTCGCTCTCGGCTCGACCACCCTTCTCCTTCCTTCCGCGTTGCGCGCCCAGGCCGCCTGGCCGAAGCAGCCGATCAGCTTCGTGGTCGGCTATGCCGCGGGCGGCGGCGCCGACATCGTCTCGCGCGAGCTCGCCCACCTGCTGACGCCGCTGCTCGGCCAGCAGGTCATCGTCGAGAACAAGGGAGGCGCGGCCGGCGCGATCGGCGCGCGTTACGTGTCCAACGCCAAGCCGGACGGCTACACCATCTTCTACGCCGTCGGCACCAACGTCGTGACCAACCCGCACGTACTAAAGACCTCGATCGACACGCTGGCGGGTCTCGTGCCGATCATCCAGACCACCGACTACCAGTACGTTCTGGCGGTCAATCCGAAGGTGCCGGCCAACAACGTCAAGGAGCTGGTGGCGCTGGCCAAGAAGGAGCCGGGCAAGCTCACCTACTCGTCGTCCGGCGTGGGCGGCAACAACCACCTGGCCGGCGCGCTGTTCGCCGACGCCGCGGGCATCGACATCACCCATGTGCCCTACAAGGGCACGGGACCGGCGCTGCTCGACGTCATCAGCGGTGTCATCACCATGAATTTCAGTTCGCTGCCGCCGGCGGTCAGTCAGATCAAGGCAGGCAAGCTGCGGGCGCTGGCGGTGACCGGCGACAAGCGCGTGAGTTCCTTGCCCGACGTGCCGACGCTCAAGGAACAGGGCATCAACGTCACCGTCACCGGCTGGCACGGCCTGTTCGCGCCGCCCAAGACGCCGGACGCCATCCTCGACCGGCTGCACAAGGAGACGGTCGCGGCGATGAAGGATCCGAAGTTCACCGGTGCGCTCGCCAAGGACGGCCTCGAACTACCGCCCAACCGCAGCCGCGCCGAGTTCACCAAGTATGTCCACGACGAGCACGCCTTCTGGGGCAAGAAGCTGAAGGCGCTGAACATCAAGGCGGAGTAACGGCCCTCACCCGGCTTTCGTTTTCGGCTTCGTCGGCACCATGCAGAAGCCCTGCGCCTCGACGCCGAGGGAGGGATTGAACTTGCTGCGGAAATTCTCCATCGCGATGGCGGCTGTCAGCTCGACGATCTGGGCATCGGTGAAGTGCTGCTTCAGTTTATCGACCAGGGCATCATCGACCTTCTGATCGGTGTAGGTGATGCGCTCGGCATATTCGAGCGCCAGCCGCTCGGCCTCGCTGAACAGTTTGCTGTCGCGCCAGTCGGTGACCTCCGCCAGCTTCTCCATCCCGCCTTCAGTGGTTTCCAGCACACGGCTGGAATTGATGTCCATTCAAAACGGACAGCCGTTGATGGTGGCGACCCGCACGTAGAGCAGCGCCGGCAGCCCCTTGGGCAAAAGCCCCGACTGCTCGATCGACTGGCCGAGCAGGCCGGCGGCGCGCAGGATCGGCGGGCAGTGCGCCAGGACCTTGGTGGGATTGAGCAGGCCGCCGAACATCTCATGCTGACGGTCGAAGATCGCCTTCAAGGTCGGATCGCCGCCATCCTCCTCGATTTCACTGACACGGGGCATCGGGACACCTCTGTTTCGATAGCGACGACGATAGCTCCGTCATCGCGAGTGGCGCGAGGGACCTTTTCTCATGGAGGGCCGAACCAGGATGAGGCCAGGCCCCGCTCCTTGCGCAATTCGACGCGTTGCTCTTCCGCCGTTCCGGCCCATTCCGACGGTCCCCGATCGCAACCAGCTCATTTTGGGGAACACACTGGCTCATTTCGAGTAGTTGACCACTGGAGAAAATGAGAACGAAGCGCATATTCCCGTCGCCAAAAGTTGGAAGGCTGTCCGTCGCATGCCGTTCTGCTGTTCGTGTTGAAAACGGTCCATATGGTTGGCAAGGACTCCACGGTCCTCCAGCGGCAAAATAACGAATGACCGAGCGCAGGCGGCACGTCGCCGGCGTCGGCTTGTGGCTCGCCGCCGCCATGGTGGCCTCGAATTCGGCCCGCGCTCAGAGCTGGAACTTGTACCAGGGCGGCACGAGCTTCGAACTGGCCTACACGGGCGGCGCGCTGAACACGGTTACGGGCGGCGTGCCCGGCAACAATGCCGCCCTGATCGACGTCACCATCGCAGGCATGCGGATCAATGGAATGACGATCGATACCGGCTCGACCGGCATCGCGATCTCGGCCGCCCTGCTGCCGTCCCTCGCCGGCCTTACGCCGCTCGGGCCCGGCACCATCAACTACGACAGCAGCGGCGCGTCACCGTCCGGGCAGTTCTACGAGCTGCCCGTGAGCTTCCTGAACGGCCCCGGCGGCTCAAACACCGCGGGCAGCACCACCGTCAAGGTTCTGGTCGTCACCAACGACAACAACACCAGGTATTTCGGCATCGGCAACAACCGGAACAACGTCTACAGCGGCACGATCGACCCGTCGCTCACCTTCGCGCAGAACGTGGCGCAGGGGAATCTCACTCAAGTCTCGGCGGTGGGGATGAACCCCCTGATCAACGTGTCGGTGAACGGCACTGCGCTGCCCCATCAGGGGTATGTGGTCATGAACGACCGGATCATCGTCGGCCTGACCGCGACCAACAACAGCTACTCCTTCGTCCAGCTCACGCCGGACGCCGCGAACGGGCCCAACCTCTGGAACGGCATTCCGGTCTCGCTCGCGGTGGGCACCGGTGCCGCCGGCACGGGAACGATCCTCCACGACACCGGCATCGGCTATGCCTTCCTCACGCCTTTCGGCCAGGACACCGAGACCGTCAACGTCGCCATGCCGGGCGCCTCGCCGACGGGCGCCTTCTACAGTTTCGCCATCGAGCGATCGGACCTGCAATGCGCGACCCTGGCCAGCAACTCCATGACGCCGTGCTACGTCGCGGGCTCCACCTCGAGCACGCCGTTCCTCAATACAGGCCGGCAGTTCTACGCCGGGCTCAACTACCTGTTCGATCCGGTGAACGGCTTCGCGGGCTATGCGCTGTCCGATTCCGGCCTGACCACCACCGCGACCATAAATCCGCTGCTCGCGCTGACCGGCACCCTCGCTCTCCCGAACGGCTTCAGCACCGATTTCAACACCTACCTGATGGCGAACACGACGCTCAGCCAGACGGGAACCGGCACCTTCTCGAGCACGATCTCCGGGCCGGGTGGCCTCACCATCTCGGGCGGCAAGGTGAACCTGCTGGGCAGCAACACCTTCACCGGCGGGATGTGGATCGCCTCGGGCGGCACGCTGCGGGCCGGCGCGGATGCAGCCATGGGCGCCGTGTCGGGTGGCCTCACCTTCACCGGCGGCACGCTGCAGGCGACCTCGGCCTTCACCATTGCCCGCGCGGTCACGATTGGCACCGGCGGCGGCACGATCGACACCAACGGCAATAACATCCTGGTGAGCACGGCGATCACCGGCAGCGGCGGCCTCACCAAAGCCGGCACCGGCATCCTCACCGTCTCCGGCGCCAACAGCTACGTGGGCGGGACCACGATCAACGCCGGCACGCTGCGGCTGGCGACAGGCGCGTCGCTGCCGACAACCGGCGCCCTCACTGTCAATGCCGGCACGCTCGACTTCAACGGCAACAGCGTCACCATCGGCTCGCTGGCCGGCGTCGGCGGCACGCTGTCGCTCGGCGCCAGCACGCTCACAGTCGCGGAGGCCAGCAGCACGACCTTCGCCGGCACCCTCACCGGCACGGGCGGCATCACCAAGACGGGCACCGGCACGCTGAACCTGACCGGCGCCAATACCTACACCGGCCCGACGACGATCTCAGGTGGAAGGCTCGCGGTGAACGGCAGCATCACCAGCAACGTGACGGTGGGCAGCGGCGGAAATCTCGGCGGCGCCGGCACCATCACCGGCACCGTGACCAACGGCGGCGTCCTGGCGCCCGGCAATTCGATCGGCACGCTGAACATCGTCGGCTCCTTCACCCAGAACGCCGGCAGCACCTATCAGGTCGAGGCCAATGCCGCGGGCCAGGCCGATCGCACCAACGTCACCGGCGCGCCGGGCACGGCCACCATCAACGGCGGCACGGTCCAGGCGCTGGCGGATCCCGGCGTCTATGCGCCCAGCACGACCTACACCATCCTCAATGCCACTGGTGGCGTCACGGGCACCTATGCCGGCGTCACCAGCAACTATCCCTTCCTGCAGGCTTCGCTCGGCTACGACACCAACAACGTCTACCTCACCCTCAAGCCCGGCGGCTTCGCGCAGGGTGCGCAGAGCGTCAACCAGAGGGCAGTGGGCGGTGTGCTCGACCAGAGCGTCGCGGGTTCGAGCGGTGACTTCGCCACCGTCATCGGCACGATGTCGACGCTCACCCTGGCGCAGGGCCAGGCCGCGATGGATGCGCTGAGCGGCCAGAACTACTCGGGCTTCGGCACCGCCAACCTGGGCAGCAGCTTCCTGTTCATGAACACCGTCGGCCAGCAGATGAGCGCGGCGCGCGGCGGCTCCGG
>MEMN01000082.1:6652-8283 GCA_001767945.1 Alphaproteobacteria bacterium RIFCSPHIGHO2_12_FULL_66_14
CATCGCCGGCAACGGCAACGCCTCGACGCTCACCTACAACGCCGGCGGCATGGCCACCGGTGTCGACTATCGCCTCGATCCGCGGTTCCTGGTCGGTCTCGGCCTCGGCTACACCAGCGGCAACCAGTGGCTGGGCGGCTTCAGCGGAAGGGGCACCAGCGACAGTTACCAGGCCAGCCTCTATGCCTCCTTCACCCAGCGGGCGTTCTACCTCGATGCCCTGGCGGGCTACGCCTACAACGACAACCAGATGACGCGCCAGATCGCCATCACCGGCTTGCAGACGCGCACCGCCCAGGGCCGCGCCGGCGCCAACCAGTTCCTGGGCCAGGCCGAGGCCGGCTACAGGATCGGGATCTCCGAGCGGGCCGCCGCTTCGCTGACGCCGTTCGCCCGCTTCCAGGCAACCGGCATCAACCAGGCGGGCTTCAGCGAGACCGGGGCCAATTCATTGAACCTCACGGTGGCGCAGCAGACCACCACCTCGGCCCGCAGCACCTTCGGCGCCGAGCTCGCCGGCACCTTCGACTCCGGCTGGCGCGACAGGCTGGCGCTGCAGCTTCGCCTCGGCTGGGCGCACGAATATGCCAACACGGCGCGACCCGTCACCGCCGCCCTCGCCGGCGCTCCGGGCAGCAACTTCACCGTGCTCGGCGCCACCCCGCAGCGCGACGCCGCGATCGTGGGATTCGCCGCCAGCACCGCCATCGCCCAGGCGACGTCGCTCTACCTCCGCTACGACGGCGAACTCGCAGCCGGCACCGACAGTCACGCCCTCAACGCAGGGTTCCGGATGACGTGGTAACTCAGAAGCCCAGCGCCTTGGTCTGCACGACGCCCTCGACGGCGGCGATCTTGGCCATCAGCTCCCTGGAGAGAGGCTGATCGACCTGGACCAGCGCGATCGCCGAACCGCCGGGCTTGTCGCGGCCGAGATGGAAGGTCGCGATGTTCACCTTGCTCTCGCCCAGCAGGGTGCCGAGCCGGCCGATGAAGCCCGGCTTGTCGTCGTTGGTGATGTAGAGCATGTGCGGGGCGAAGGCGGCGTCGATCTCGATGCCCTTGATCTCGACGATGCGCGGATGCTTGCCGCCGAACAGCGTGCCCGTCACCGAGCGGGTATATTTCTCGGTCGTCACCGAGAGCCGTATCATCGAATGGTAGTCGCTGACGCGCTCGTGCTTGACCTCGGCAACCTCGATGCCGCGCTCGCGGGCGACGACCGGCGCGTTCACCATGTTCACCGAATCGAGCTGCGGACGCAGGACGCCCATCAGCGCCACCTGCGTGAGCGGCTTCACATTGAGTGCCGCCACGTCGCCCTCGTATTCGATCGACACCGCCTTGATCTCGGTGTCGGTGAGCTGGCCGGCAAAGGAGCCGAGCTTCTGGGCAAGATCGAGGTAGGGCGCCAGGCGCGGCGCGTCCTCGGCCGAGACGTTGGGCATGTTGAGAGAGTTCGTCACCGCGCCGGTCAGCAGATAGTCGGCCATCTGCTCGGCCACCTGCAGGGCCACGTTCTCCTGTGCCTCCACGGTCGCGGCGCCGAGATGTGGGGTGCAGACGAGGTTGGGCGCGCCGAACAGCACATTGTCCTTGGCCGGCTCCTCGACGAAGACATCGAAACCCGC
>MEMN01000082.1:8311-8493 GCA_001767945.1 Alphaproteobacteria bacterium RIFCSPHIGHO2_12_FULL_66_14
TCGCGCACCGCCAGCTCGTCGACCAGGCCACCGCGGGCGCAGTTGATGATGCGCACGCCCTTCTTGGTCTTCATCAGGTTGGCGCGGCCGAGGACGTTCCTGGTCTGGTCGGTGAGCGGCGTATGCACGGTGATGAAATCGGCGCGCGCCAGCACCTGGTCGAGCGTGCCCTTCATCACCGT
>MEMN01000083.1:0-7931 GCA_001767945.1 Alphaproteobacteria bacterium RIFCSPHIGHO2_12_FULL_66_14
AGGGCTGGAACGGCGTCGGCTTCGTGGTGCAGGCCTACCAGAAGCGCGCCGCGTTCGTGATCGATCACCTGATCGACCTCGGCCGCCGCACCCGGCGCCGGCTGATGGTCCGGCTGGTCAAGGGTGCCTACTGGGACAGCGAGATCAAGCGTGCCCAGGTCGAGGGGCTGGACGACTTTCCGGTCTTTACGCGCAAGATCCACACCGACGTCTCGTATCTCGCTTGCGCGCGCAAACTGCTCGCGGCGCCCGACGCCGCGTTCCCGCAATTCGCCACCCACAACGCGCTGACGCTTGCGACCATCCACGCCATGGCTGGCGAGAATTTCTATGCCGGCCAGTACGAGTTCCAGTGCCTGCACGGCATGGGTGAGACGCTGTACGAGGAGGTGGTCGGTCCGGAGAAGCTCAACCGGCCGTGCCGCATTTATGCGCCGGTCGGCACGCACGAGACCCTGCTCGCCTACCTGGTACGCCGCCTGCTGGAGAACGGTGCCAACACGTCCTTCGTGAACCAGATCGCCAATCCCGAGGTCGCCATCGACGCGCTGCTGGCCGATCCGGTCGAGCGCGCCTGCGCCCTGCGGCCGGTCGGCGCGCCGCATCCCGCGATTGCCCTGCCGCGCGACCTGTTCGCGCCGACCCGGGCCAATTCGCGGGGCCTCGATCTTGCGAACGAACAGGTGCTTGCGTCGCTCGCCACGATCCTGGTGAAAGGCGCGGCCGAGTCGTTGCGCGCGGCGCCGCTGCTGGCCGATGGCACGCAGGGCGGCAGGGCGCGCGAGATCCGCAATCCGGCGGACCGGCGCGACCTCGTCGGGACGGTGTTCGATGCCGCGCCAGAACAGGTTGATGCCGCCTGCGCACTGGCAGTGCCGTGGCAGGAGACGCCGGCGGCGCGGGCGGCCTGTCTTCGCCGGGTCGCCGACCTCCTGGAGACGCGGATGCCGGCGCTGCTCGGCCCGATCGTGCGCGAGGCCGGCAAGACGCTCGGCAATGCGATCGGCGAGGTACGCGAGGCGGTCGACTTCCTGCGTTACTATGCGAGCGAAATCGCGGGTCAGGCACCCGATGCGCTGGCGCCGCTCGGCCTCGTCGCCTGCATCAGCCCCTGGAATTTCCCGCTGTCGATCTTCACCGGCCAGATCGCGGGCGCCTTGGCCACCGGCAACGCGGTCATCGCCAAGCCCGCCGAGGAGACGCCCCTGATCGCGGCGCTGATGGTCGGGCTGTTCCACGAAGCCGGTGTGCCGCGGAGCGCTCTCCAGCTCCTGCCCGGCGACGGCGAGGTGGGCAGGCGCCTGGTCGGCAGTCCGGCCGTGGCGGGCGTGGTCTTCACCGGCTCGACCGAGGTCGCGCGGTCGATCCAGCGCCAACTCGCCGGGCGGCTGGGCGCCGACGGCAGGCCGCGGACACTGATCGCCGAGACCGGTGGTCAGAACGCATTGATCGCCGACTCCTCGGCCTTGGCCGAACAGCTCGTGGGTGACGCGCTGGCCTCGGCCTTCGATTCGGCCGGCCAGCGCTGTTCGGCGCTGCGCGTGCTCTGTCTGCAGGAGGACATCGCCGATCGCGTCCTGCCCATGCTGAAGGGGGCAATGGCCGAACTGGTCGTCGGCACTCCCGACCGGCTGTCGATCGACCTCGGCCCGGTGATCTCGGCCGACGCGCAAAAGCGCCTGGTCGATCATATCGAGCACATGCGCGCGGCAGGCCATGCCGTTCATCAGGCCCCGTTGCCGCCGGAGACACGGCAGGGGCTGTTCGTGCCGCCGACCCTGATCGAGATCGACGCCGTTTCGGATCTGCCGGGAGAAGTGTTCGGGCCGGTCCTGCATGTGCTGCGCTATCGTCGCGAGGACATGGCAGCGGTGGTGCGGGCGGTCAACGCGACGGGCTTCGGCCTCACCTTCGGCGTGCACAGCCGCATCGACGAGACGATCGAGCGTACCACGGCAGCGAGCGCCGCCGGCAACCAGTACGTCAATCGCAACATGATCGGCGCCGTCGTCGGCGCGCAGCCGTTCGGCGGCCACGGGCTGTCGGGTACGGGACCGAAGGCGGGCGGGCCGCTCTATGTACGGCGGTTGCTGTCGAAACGGCCGCCGATGACGCCCCCGGAGTCCGTCGATCTGCCGGGGCCGGTCGGTGAGCGCAACAGTTACGTGTTGCGGCCCAAGGGTACCATCCTCTGCGTCGCGGGCGATCCCGCGCATTTGCAGGCGCAGATGGATGTGGCGACGGCGACCGGCAACCGCGCGGTCGTGGATGTCGAGGACACGACGGTGTCAGCCGTGCTGTTCGACGGCAGCGCCGACGACCTTCTGGCGCTCGGCCGCAAAATGGCCGCGCGCGACGGGCCGATCGTGCCGATCCATGTCGCGCCCTATCCGCTGGAGTTCCTGTTCGACGAGGTCACGCTCAGCGTCAACACGGCGGCGGCCGGCGGAAACGCCAGCCTGATGGCGATCGGCTAGGCCAGAGGCGGCTAGTACCCTTGCACAGTGGTTTTGACCGCTTGAATGATCGGCTGCATTCTACTCGGGTTGGACGCGAGGATGCGCGTTTCTCAACGCAATGAAGGGTGACGAACATGGGAAGGCTCGACGGCAAGATCGCGGCGGTGACGGGTGGGGCATCGGGGATCGGCGAGGCGACGGTCAGGCGTTTCGTGGCCGAAGGCGCGCGTGTGGCGTTCTGCGATCGGGACGGCGAGCGCGGCCAGCGCGTGGCGGCCGAGCTCGAGGCCGCCGGCGCCAAGGTCGCGTTCACGCAGGCCGACGTCGGGAGCGAGGCCGCATGCCTCGCCTTCGTCAACGGAGCCGCGGACAAGTTCGGGCGCCTCGACATCCTCGTCAACAACGCCGGCATCCGCAAATACGAGAAGATCGACGAGGCGAGTGCTGCGAGCTGGAACGAGATCCTGAGCGTCAACCTGATGAGTTACGCCTTCTGCGCCAAGGCGGCGATTCCGCTCATGCGCCGTAACAAGGGCGGCGCCATCGTCAACGTCGCCTCCGTCCGTTCCGTCGTCGCCGGCGGCGGCAACCTGCAGTACGACACCACCAAGGCCGCGATCGCGGGCCTGACGCGGGCGCTCGCCGCCGACCACTCGCCGGAGGGCATTCGTGTGAACGCCGTCGGCCCAGGCCCGATCTTCACGCCGTTCCATCAGCGCCGCCTCGAAGCGGCGGGCGAATCCGTCGCGCAGTACAATGCCAGCGCCGCGAAAGGCACCATGCTGAAGCGCCCGGGCAGGGCCGAGGAGGTCGCCGCCGCGATCCTGTTCTTGGCCAGCGACGATGCCTCCTACGTCACCGGCGCCCTGCTGTTCGTGGACGGCGGCATGACGGCGCTGTGAGAAGTATTCGGCCGGCAAACCGGTCAAAACCACTGTGCAGGGCTACTAGAGCAGGAAGGTGTTCGTGCGGTCGAGATAGTCGTGCATGTGCACGATCATCTGGTCGGCTTCGAGCAGGCAGATGCCGTAGGCCGGCGGCTCGTGGCTGCCGGGGATGCGGCCCTCGATCACGAAGTCGAGTGCCACCTGATGGCTGGTCGCGCGCAGGGTCGAGATCGGAATGCCGCGCCAGCTTCCGGCCACCGGCCGGTGCAGGTGGCCGAAGAACATGTGCCGGATGTTGCGCCGTCCTTCGAGGGCCGCGACGAGGTGCTTCGGTTCCAGCAGCGAGATGTCGTCCATGCGCCGGATCCGCACTTTGAAGGGTGGATGGTGGATGAAGACGATGACCGGCCGGTCGCCCAGCCGGTCGAGCGTCGCCCTGAGCCAGGCGGCGCGCGCTTCGCAGAAGGTGCCCCACGGCTTGCCGGGCTCGTTGGTGTCGAGGCAGACGCCCGTCACGTCCTCGCCCATGTCGAGCGTGTACTGGACGAAGCCGTTCTCGTCGAACTTGGCCTGCGGGAACGTCGCGTGGAAGTTGGCGCGATCGTCGTGGTTGCCGACCAGCAGATGGTAGGGGATCACGAGCTTGTCGAGCTCGCGCTTCAGGGCGGCATAGGCCTCGGGCTCGCCCTTGTGGGCGAGGTCGCCGGTCAGGATCGCGAAGGCCGCGTCCGCATGGTTGCGATTCACGTCGGCGACACAGAGCGCCAGCCGGTCGATCGGGTTGAGGCCATAGAGCAGGTTGCCCGGCGGCACGAAATGGGTGTCGGTGATGTGAATGAACTTTTGCATTGGCCGCACTTTAGCCATGCCGAGCGCGACGAGGTACCTTTCCCGGTCGCTTCGCGGCCCGTGCGCTCGCCTGGCTGAATTCTGCGACCGCGCTATTCGGCGTCGGTTTCGCTAGTAGAGCCCGTACTTGGTGGGCTTGCCGGGATGATTGACGCAGAGCATGTCGGTCGACAGGTCGCCACCGATCTTGGCCCGCTCCTCCTCGCACTTGTCGTAGGAAAACGGCCCGGCGAAGACCTTCGGCCCGCCGACGACGAGCATGTACGGCTTTTCCAGATACCAGCCCGGCCCCGTATAGGCCTCGCTCGCGCCGGGGCCTGAACAGGCGGTCGCGGCGGCAGCCAGCGACAGGGCGACGGCGACAGCCGACAGGCGACGAATTGACCGAAGCGACATCTCGTTCCCACCTTTGAGGAGAGCTGCGACCAAGTTACAGGGCCTTTTGCGCCGCAACAATTGCTTTCACCCCGCCCGGCAGCCGGGCTAATAATGCCTGAACGGACGCATCCGGGGGGATGCTGCCTCCGCGCCAGCAGGACAGAGTCGATGGGATTGCCCGAGAAACAGGGACTGTACGACCCACGCAACGAGCACGACTCGTGCGGCGTCGGCTTCGTGGCCGACATCAAGGGCCGGAAGTCCCACGATATTGTCCGCCAGGGCCTGCAGATTCTGGTCAATCTCGACCATCGCGGCGCCGTCGGCGCCGACCCGCTGATGGGCGACGGCGCGGGCTGCATGATCCAGACCCCCGATGCCCTGCTGCGTGACTGGGCGCGCAAGGCCTCGGTCGACCTGCCGCCGCCCGGCCACTACGCGGTCGCCATGTGCTTTTTGCCGCAGGACGAGGCGGCGCGGAAGTTCGCCGTCAAGCGGCTGGAACATTTCGTCAAGGTCGAGGGCCAGAAGCTGGTCGGCTGGCGCGACGTGCCGACCGACCTCACCGGGCTCGGCAAGTCGGTCATCGAGAAGATGCCGGTGATCCGGATGGCGATCGTCGGCCGCAGCTCCAAGCTCGCCGACCAGGACGCCTTCGAGCGCAAGATCCTGGCCATCCGCAAGCAGACCCAGAACCCGCTGACTGACCTCGAGAAGAAGCACAAGCTGCCCGGCCTGACGCAGCTCTACATGCCGTCCTTCTCCTCGCGCACCGTGGTCTACAAGGGCCTGCTGCTGGCGCCGCAGGTCGAGAGCTTCTACGACGACCTGCGCAACCCGCTCTGCCAGTCGGCGCTCTGCCTCGTGCACCAGCGCTTCTCGACCAACACCTTCCCGTCGTGGAAGCTCGCGCACCCCTATCGCTTCATCGCCCACAACGGCGAGATCAACACGGTGCGTGGCAACGTCAACTGGATGTATGCGCGCCGGCGCACCATGGAATCCGACCTGATCGGCGCCGACCTCGACAAGATGTGGCCGATCATCCCGCACGGCCAGTCCGACACCGCCTGCGTCGACAATGCGCTCGAGCTGCTGGTCGCCGGCGGCTATTCGCTCAGCCACGCCATGATGATGCTGATCCCCGAGGCGTGGGCCGGCAATCCGCTGATGGATGGCAAGCGCAAGGCCTTCTACGAGTATCACGCCGCCCTGATGGAGCCGTGGGACGGACCGGCCTGCATCGCCTTCACCGACGGCCGCCAGATCGGCGCCACGCTCGATCGCAACGGGCTCCGGCCTGCGCGCTTCCTGGTGACTGACGACGACAAGGTCGTCATGGCCTCGGAGTCGGGCGTGCTGCCGATCCCCGACGATAACATCGTGCGCAAGTGGCGGCTGCAGCCCGGCAAGATGCTGCTGATCGACCTCGAGCAGGGCCGCATCGTCGAGGACGAGGAGCTGAAGCGGACGCTGGCCGAGGCCGAGCCCTATGAAGAGTGGCTGAAGGAGACGCAGTACAAGCTCGAGGAGCTGTCGGACCTGCCCGATCAGCCGGTTCCGGCGCCGTCCAACGACCCGACCACGCTGCTCGATCGCCAGCAGGCCTTCGGCTACACCCAGGAGGACATAAACTTCTTCCTCGAGCCGATGGCCAAGGAACCCGACGATCCGATCGGCTCGATGGGCGTCGACACGCCGATCGCCGTGCTCTCGAAGAAGCCGAAGCTGCTCTACAACTACTTCAAGCAGAATTTCGCCCAGGTCACCAACCCGCCGATCGATCCGATCCGCGAGGAGCTGGTGATGTCGCTGGTGTCGATGATCGGCCCGCGCCCCAACCTGCTCGGGCGCCACGCCGGCACCCACAAGCGGCTTGAAGTGAGCCAGCCCGTGCTCAGCAACGCCGAGCTGGAGAAGATCCGCTCGATCGAGGAGCTGCTCGACGGCGCCTTCCGCACCGCCACCATCGACACGACCTGGCCCGCGTCCGAGGGCGCCGCCGGTCTCGAGAAGGCGCTCGACCGCATCTGCGTCGAGGCCACCGATGCCGTATTGGCCGATCGCAACATCCTGATCCTGTCCGATCGCGCCGTGTCGGCGGAGCGGGTGCCGATTCCGGCGCTGCTGGCGACGGCAGCCGTCCACCACTATCTGATCCGCCGTGGGCTGCGCACCCAGACCGGGCTGGTGATCGAGACCGGCGAGGCGCGTGAGGTCCATCACTTCTGCTGCCTCGCGGGCTACGGCGCCGAGGCGATCAATCCCTATCTCGCCTTCGAGACGCTGGAGCAGGTGCGGGTCCAGAACGGCCTGCCGCTCAAAGCCTACGAGGTGCAGAAGAACTACATCAAGGCGGTCGGCAAGGGCCTCTTGAAGGTCATGTCCAAGATGGGCATCTCGACCTACCAGTCCTACTGCGGCGCGCAGATCTTCGACGCCGTCGGCCTGCACTCGGGCTTCGTCGAGAAGTATTTCACCGGCACCGCCACCACCATCGAGGGCGCGGGCTGGAACGAGATCGCCGAGGAGACGGTGCGCCGCCACCGCGACGCCTACGGCGACAATCCGATCTACCGCACCATGCTTGACGCCGGCGGCGACTACGCCTTCCGGCTGCGCGGCGAGGACCATGCCTGGACGCCGGAGAGCGTCGCCAAGCTGCAGCACGCGGTGCGCGGCAACCTGCCCGAGGAATACAAGGCCTTCGCCGCCACCATCAACGAGCAGAGCGAACGGTTGCTCACCATCCGTGGCCTGATGGACTTCAAGTGGGCCGACACGGCGATCCCGCTCGAGGAAGTCGAGCCCGCGGCCGCCATCGTCAAGCGCTTCGCCACCGGCGCCATGAGCTTCGGCTCGATCAGCCGCGAGGCCCATACCACGCTTGCCATCGCCATGAACCGCATCGGCGGCAAGTCGAACACCGGCGAGGGCGGCGAGGAGGCGGACCGCTTCAAGCCGCTGCCCAACGGCGATTCCATGCGCTCGGCGATCAAGCAGGTGGCCTCTGGCCGCTTCGGCGTCACGGCGGAATATCTCGTCAATGCCGACGATCTGCAGATCAAGATGGCGCAGGGCGCCAAGCCCGGCGAGGGCGGCCAGCTGCCCGGCCACAAGGTCGACGAGAACATCGCCCGCGTGCGCCGCTCGACACCCGGCGTCGGCCTGATCTCGCCGCCGCCGCACCACGATATCTATTCGATCGAGGATCTGGCGCAGCTCATCCACGACCTCAAGAACGTCAATCCGAAGGCCCGCGTTTCGGTCAAGCTGGTGTCCGAGGTCGGTGTCGGCACGGTCGCGGCCGGCGTCAGCAAGGCGCGCGCCGACCACGTCACCATCTCGGGCTTCGAGG
>MEMN01000083.1:7962-9095 GCA_001767945.1 Alphaproteobacteria bacterium RIFCSPHIGHO2_12_FULL_66_14
CTGACGCACGCAGGTTCCCCGTGGGAGATCGGCCTTGCCGAGACCCAGCAGACCCTGGTCCTGAATGGGCTCCGCGGTCGCATCGCCGTCCAGGTCGACGGCGGTCTCCGCACCGGCCGTGACGTCGCCATCGGCGCGTTGCTGGGCGCCGACGAGTTCGGCTTCGCCACCGCGCCGCTGATCGCCGCCGGCTGCATCATGATGCGCAAGTGCCATCTCAACACCTGCCCGGTCGGCGTGGCGACCCAGGACCCGGTGCTGCGCAAGCGCTTCACCGGCCAGCCTGAGCACGTCATCAACTACTTCTTCTTCGTGGCCGAGGAGCTGCGCGAGATCATGGCGCGCCTCGGTTTCCGCACGCTCGTCGAGATGATCGGCCGCGTCGACCGCCTCGATATGCGCCGCGCGCTCGATCACTGGAAGGCGGGCGGCGTCGACCTCACCAAGCTCCTGCACCAGATGCCGGCCCGGCCGGGCGTGGCGATCTGGAACAGCGAGCGCCAGAACCACGGCCTCGACAAGGCGCTCGACCACGCGCTGATCGAGGCGGCGCAACCGGCGCTCGAGCCCGCGCCTGGAAAGAGCGGCGAGCCGGTGCTGATCGAGCTCCCGGTCTCCAACGTCAACCGCACCGTGGGTGCCATGCTGTCGGGCGAAGTCGCGCGGCGCACCGGCCATGTCGGGCTGGCCGACGGCACCATCTCGGTGAAATTGACGGGCACGGCCGGCCAGAGCTTCGGCGCCTTCCTGGCGCGCGGCGTGTCAATCGAGCTCATGGGCGATGCCAACGACTATGTCGGCAAGGGCCTGTCGGGCGGCCGCGTCGTGGTGCGCCAGCCCCACGGGTCGACACGCGATCCGCTGCAGAACATCATCGTCGGCAACACAGTGCTCTACGGCGCCATCGCCGGCGAGGCCTATTTCGAGGGCGTTGCCGGCGAGCGCTTCGCGGTGCGCAACTCGGGCGCGGTCTGCGTCGTCGAGGGCACCGGCGATCACGGCTGCGAATACATGACCGGCGGCGTCGTGCTGGTGCTGGGCGACACCGGCCGCAATTTCGCGGCCGGCATGTCGGGCGGCATCGCCTATGTCTACGATCCGCGC
The DNA here is from genome assembly GCA_001767945.1 of Alphaproteobacteria bacterium RIFCSPHIGHO2_12_FULL_66_14. Taxonomy (GTDB): domain Bacteria; phylum Pseudomonadota; class Alphaproteobacteria; order Reyranellales; family Reyranellaceae; genus Reyranella. The sequence goes on from MEMN01000083.1 coordinate 9,067, forward strand.
GGCCGGTTCACGCAGCTCTGCAACCCGGC
>MEMN01000083.1:9124-11039 GCA_001767945.1 Alphaproteobacteria bacterium RIFCSPHIGHO2_12_FULL_66_14
CATGACGTCGAGGACAGCGGCATGGGCGACGTGCTGCGCTTCGACGCCGAGCGCCTGCGCATCCTGGTCGAGCGCCACCATCTGCATACCGGCAGCGCCCGCGCGCGCGAGCTCCTGGAAGACTGGGGCGCGGCCTTGAAATGCTTCGTCAAGGTGATGCCGCGTGACTACAAGCGCGCCCTGTTGCAGGCGCAGGAAAGGGCGACGGCCAAAGCCGTCGCGGCGGAGTAGCGTAGATGGGGCTGCCGACGGGGTTTCTGGAAATCGAGCGCAAGGACCGGCCCTACGAGAAGGTCGAGAAGCGCCTGAAAAGCTGGAAGGAATTCGTTCTGCCGCTGCCGCCGGCCGAGATCGGCCGGCAGGGCGCGCGCTGCATGGATTGCGGCATTCCCTTCTGTCACAACGGCTGTCCGGTCAACAACCTGATCCCCGACTGGAACGATCTCGTGCGCCGCGACCGCTGGCAGGACGCGCTCGAGACGCTGCACTCGACCAACAACTTCCCCGAGTTCACCGGCCGCATCTGCCCGGCGCCCTGCGAGGCGGCGTGCACGCTGAACATCGACGACAACCCGGTCACCATCAAGTCGATCGAGTGCGCCATCGTCGATCGCGGCTGGCAGGAAGGCTGGGTCGTCCCGCTGGTGCCGGCGAGGAAGACCGGCAAGCGGGTCGCCGTCGTGGGTTCCGGCCCGGCCGGCATGGCCTGCGCCCAGCAGCTCGCCCGCGCCGGCCATTCGGTGGCACTGTTCGAGAAGGCCGACCGGATCGGCGGCCTGCTGCGCTACGGCATTCCAGACTTCAAGATGGAGAAGCGTCTGATCGACCGGCGCATGCGCCAGATGGAGGCCGAGGGCGTCGAATTCCGCACCGGCGTCGAGGTCGGCGCCACGCTCTCGATCAAGTCGCTGCTCGAAGGCTACGACGCCGTGGCGCTCACCGGCGGCGCCGAGCTGCCGCGCGACCTCGATGTGCCCGGCCGCGAGCTCGACGGCATCCACTACGCCATGGATTTCCTGGTGCAGCAGAACAAGCGCGTCGCCGGCGACGACGAGGCGCGCGCCGCGCCCAAGGGCACGCTCACGGCCAAGGGCAAGCATGTCATCGTGATCGGCGGTGGCGACACCGGCTCGGACTGTGTCGGCACGTCCAACCGCCAGGGCGCCGCCTCGGTGACCCAGCTCGAGGTCATGCCGCAGCCGCCGGAGCATGAGAACAAGGCGCTGACCTGGCCGGACTGGCCCCTCAAGATGCGCACCTCGTCCTCGCACGAGGAGGGCGTCGAGCGCGACTTCGCGGTGCTCACAAAAAAGGCAATCGGCAAGGACGGTCGGCTTGAGGCGCTGGAATGCGTGCGCATCGAATGGGCCAAGAGCTCCGACGGCCGCATGGCGATGCAGGAGGTCGCAGGCAGCGCCTTCCGGCTGAAAGCCGATCTGGTGTTGCTGGCCATGGGGTTCCTCGGCCCGCGCCGGCCCGGGATGGTCGAGCAGGCCGGCGTCGCGCTCGATCCGCGCGGCAACGTCGCGGCCAACGTGAAGGACTACAGGACCTCTGTGCCCAAGCTTTTCGCAGCCGGCGACATGCGCCGCGGCCAGTCGCTGGTGGTCTGGGCGATCCGCGAAGGCCGACAGTGCGCGCGCTCCATCGACGAGACGCTGATGGGCAGCACGACGCTGCCGAGGTAGCTGGCCTGCATTCTAGAAGCTTTCAGTTCGTGCGAGAATTGTTATAGGTTTCTCCAGGACAACCGCTGCGGGCCTGTGGGGGGCGGCGCGTCGGGCACTTGGGGACGCGATGAAGCTACTGTTGATTCAGGGCGCCAACATGGAATACCTGGGCCGGCGCCAGCCCGAACTCTACGGGACGACGAGCGCCAAGGAACTGGACGCCATGCTGCGCCGGCAGGCGCGCC
>MEMN01000083.1:11125-12739 GCA_001767945.1 Alphaproteobacteria bacterium RIFCSPHIGHO2_12_FULL_66_14
CCTGTTCAATCCGGCCGGTTTCCTCCATGCCGGCCACGCCCTGCGCGACTGCCTGCGTTCGATCAGCGCGCCGGCCATCGAGATCCACATCACCAACATCGAGAAGCGCGGCTACCGCTCGATCACGTCGGACTCGGCGATCGGCGTGATCGCGGGCTTCGGTGTCGACTCCTACGTCCTCGCGCTGGAGGCCATGGTGTCGCGGCTGCGCGGCCCGGATCCGCTCACCACGCGCCCGTCCTGAGTGTGGTCGGCGCGTAGTCGCCGAAGGTCCAGGCGAAGGGAAAGGCCGCGCGCCGGCGCCAGCCGCGCTCGACCTCGACCCGCCACAGCCGCTCCGCGCCGGTGGGAACCGCGCCGCCGGGGGTCCAGTCGATCGCCACCCGGCCCTGGAGCTGCAGCAGGTCGCCCGACGCGAAGTCGATGAACAGCAGGCCGGCGCGCGGATCGCCCAGCAGGTTGCCCAGGGTGTTGAAGAAGCGGTTGCCGCGAAAATCGGGAATGGCGAGCGTGTCACCCTCGACGCCGACGAATCCCGGCCTGCCGCCGCGGTGGGACATGTCGAGGCCGCCGTCGCGGCCGACCTCGGGCCGGGACCGGCTGGCGACGAAGAACGTATCTGCTGCTGCGACCAGCGCGCGTGTCGCATCGTCCAACCCGTCGAAGGCCTCGACCGGCGCCGCCGCCCGCGCCATCGCCGTCGGTTGGCGTGTTTGGATGTATTGGGCGCAATTGCCGAAGCTCTGGCTGACATGCACCGTGAGGCCGCCGGCATCGACCGCGGCGAGACGCCCATTGGCGCGGTTGCGCCGCCGGTTGGTGAGGTCGAGGCCGAGCAGTCCGACGTCGCAGCCGATCGCGAGGCCCGCGGCAGCCGGATCGTCCGTCGCGGGGCATGCCTCGATCCGCAGCGTCACCGGATCGGGCGACTGCACGAAGCCGGGCGTCCCGGCCAGCACCGAGGCGACCGGCCAGCCCCGCTCGTCGGCGGTGGCCGCGAACAGGTAGGGCAGGCCGGCGAAGAAGGCGCGGTGCTGGTCGGGCATGAAGGCGCGGATGGGCGCGCCCTTTGGTCCCTGTCCGGCAATCGCCTGCGCCGCCAGCTCATCGCGATGGAAGGGCAGGAACGCCGTCGCGCCATCCTGCGGGCTCACGAGAGCCCCTCCGGCAGCTCCTCGAGTCGCCTTTTCGGATCGTACCAGGAAGCGCCCTGCGACCGCCAGATATGGACCTGCGGTCGTTCACCGACGGTCGTGTCGAGGCAGCCCAGCCGCAGCAGCACGTTGGGCTGGGCGATACGCTCGGCCATGACGTGCGAGCCGCAGCGGGTGCAGAAGCGGCGGAACTTGCCGGGCGAGGATTCGAAGGCGCCCAGCAGTTCGGCGCCCTGGGTCCAGCGGAATTTTTCGCGCGGCACCGCGGTGACCGACGAGAAGGCAGCGCCGTGGGTCTTGCGGCAGGTCGGGCAATGGCAATGGGCGATCCGGCCGAGCTCGGCGTCGACTTCGTAGGCCACGCCGCCGCACAGGCAACTTCCGTTCAACATCTCCGGCCCCTCCGCTGTGATCGGCTGAACATAGGCCTCCCCGATTGCGCCCAATAGAGCAGGAATGT
>MEMN01000083.1:13005-13280 GCA_001767945.1 Alphaproteobacteria bacterium RIFCSPHIGHO2_12_FULL_66_14
CGCGACCTCGGGCGCCCGTGACGCGCCCGTCCGCGGCCTGCTCCGCATCACCGCGCCGGTGCTGTTCGGCCGCCGCCACATCGCACCGATCGTGTCGCGCTTCCTTGACGCCCATGACGGGGTCGAGGTCGAACTGCTGCTGAACGACCGCAACATCGACATGATCGAGGAGGGTGTCGACGTCGCGCTCCGGATCGGCCCGCTCGCCGATTCGACCTTGACGGCGCGGCCGGTGGGCCAGGTGCGCCGGCTGTGGGTGGCGAGCCCGGCCTATC
>MEMN01000084.1:98-25562 GCA_001767945.1 Alphaproteobacteria bacterium RIFCSPHIGHO2_12_FULL_66_14
GCCGGCCCGCCGGCGCATGGCGCGGGTGCCGCATGGCGGCATCCTGGTCGACAACCCGGTCTCGGTGGCGCCGGGCTTCCAGATGGAGAACGTCTATACCTTCGCCGGCATTCCCAAGGTCGCCGAGGCGATGTTCCAGTCGATGAAGCACCGGCTGGTCGGCGGCACGCCCGTGCTGTCGCGCACCGTGCGCACCAACCTGCCCGAGGGCATCATCGCCGAGCCGCTGGGCGCGCTGCAGAAGCGCTACGACGACCTCGACATCGGCAGCTATCCCGCCTTCCGGGGCGGCAAGCCCAGCGTCTCGCTGGTGCTGCGCGGCACGGATGATGCACGGCTGGCCACGGCCGCCACCGAATTGATGGCCACGATCCGCGCCATGAACGGCGAGGCGGAGGAGTTCGTAGCCTGATCATGTCTTCCTCAACGCAGTCTTCGCCCCATGAGCGAGCTAGAAGCTCGCGGTCCAAATGAGCTTGATCTTCTGGAACGCGAGCTTCTAGCTCGCTCATGCTCGCACGGATGGCCTGGCCGCTCCTGATCGCGCTCACGGTGCCGGTGACGGCGCTGCTGCTGTGGTTGCACGTGCCGGCCGCCCTGATGCTGGGGCCGCTGCTGGCCGGCATCGTCTTCGCCTCGTGGGGCGGCCAGGTGCGGTTCCCGGTGTCCATTTTCGCCGTCGCCCAGGGCATCGTGGGCTGCCTGATCGCCAAGATGGTGCCGCTCTCGATCGTGGGCGACATCCTGGGCCACTGGGTGCTGTTCACGACCGGCGTCGTGTCCGTGCTGGTCGCGAGCTGCGGGCTCGGCTGGCTGATGACGCGTTGGCAGATGCTGCCCGGCACCACGGCGCTGTGGGGCATCAGCCCGGGCGCCGCCTCGGTCATGACCTTCATGGCCGAGGCCTACGGCGCCGACATCAGGCTGGTGGCGCTGATGCAGTATCTCCGGATCTTCCTGGTGGCGGGGATCGCGGCCCTGGTGGCGCGGCTGTTCGGCGTGAGTTCGTCCTACGGCGCGGCGGCGATCGTGTGGTTCCCCGAGGTCCACGCGTTGCCGCTCGCCGAGACGCTGGCGCTCGCCATCGTGGGCCCCGCGATCGCCTGGGTGGCCCGCATTCCCGCCGGCGCCTTCCTGGTGCCGATGGTCGCCGGCATCGTCCTCGCCCATCTCGGCTGGATGACGATCGAGCTGCCGGCCTGGCTGCTGGCGGCAAGCTACGCGCTGGTCGGCTGGAACATCGGCCTCCGCTTCACGCGGCCGCTGCTGGTCCATGCCGCGCGCGCCCTGCCGCGCATCGTCGCCTGCACCCTGATCCTGATCGCGATCTGCGGCGGCATCGCAGCACTTTTCGTCCTTGTTGCGGACGTCGATCCGCTCACCGCCTACCTCGCGACCAGCCCCGGCGGCTCCGATTCGATCGCCATCATCGCCGCCTCGACCGACTGCGACGTCTCCTTCGTGATGGCGATGCAGACGGTCCGCATGATCGCCGTCCTGCTGCTGGCGCCGGCGCTGACGACTTTCATCGCCAGACGAATCAAGGTGCCCCCCAACGGATGAGGGGCTGCATCTTCAGCCACGCGACTTGCCGGCGCCGGAAGCATCGACCTCGCTATGTCGCCGCCCAGCGCGCGGCCGGCGGCTAACACAGGCGGTCGAGGCTCGCCGTCAGCATGCCGAGACCGAGCCCCAGGATCAGCAGCGACGTCGTGAGTTCGAGGAAACCCAGCACCTTCATCAGGTGCCGTATCCTGGAGCCGGCCAGGGCGATGCCGCCGCGACGCAAGGCCATGCCCAGCAGGCCGAAGCAGCCGATGGTGACGGCGGCGCCGATGCTGATGCCGACCGCCAGCGCGATACCGGCGGTGGTCGCGCCGCGCGCCACCGCCGTGCCGACCACGATGATGGTGAGCGGACAGGGCAGCAGACCCATGGCCACCGCCAGCAGCGGCCGCGAGGCCTTCGGTCCGTGGGCATGGCCGCTGGCGTACCGCAGCCCGCGCAGGGACAGCACGACATAGACCACGCCCACCGCAGCCACGATCGCCCCGGCGGTGACTTCCAGCCACGCAGCGGCGCCAACCGGCCGTCCGAGCGGGCTGATGACCCGCCCCGCCGCAAGGACCAGCAGGACCGCGATCGTGCCGTGCGTCGTCGCGGCCATGGCGGCGACCCGCAGGCCCGCCGGCACGCCAGCCGACCGGCCGAGGAAATGCGAGAAGATCACGGACTTGCCGTGTCCGGGCGTGAGCGCATGAATGAGGCCGAGGGCCGCCGCGAGCGCCATGCCCATCGCAAAGCGGTCGACGGAAGCGAACAGATCGAGCATGTGGCCGGCGAGCAGACCCTGTAGCTGGCGTTGCGCCGACAGCACGGAGTCGATCAGCCAATCCACCGGGCCGCCATCACTGGACGCTGCGGAGCAGAGCGGGATGCGGCGTCGCGATCAACTGGTCGATGTGCGCGGCACCAAGCGGGTGAGGGGCGCTCATCGCACCTTGAATACCAGCTTGCCTTTGAGATGGCGCGCCTTGCTGATGCCCACGGCTTCCGCGGCGTCGGCCAGCTTGAAGAGCCTGACCGGGGGCGGGCGGACGGCGCCCGTCCGATGGAGCTCGGCGATGCGCTCGAGCGCCGGCCGGTCGCGGCCGACCGCCGGCCGCAGGGATGCGACGTTGCCGCGGTCGGGCTTGGGCGCCTGGGTGCCCGAGGCGATGAAGGCCGCCCGTCCGCCGGGTTTCAGGACTGCGAAGGACTGCATCGCGACGTCGCCGCCCACGGTGTCGAACACCGCGTCGACGTTGCTCACGACCTTCCGGAAGTCGGTCGCGTTGTAGTCGATCGCCTGATCGGCGCCGAGCCCGCGCACATAGTCGAGGTTGCCGGCGCTGGCCGTGGTGATGACGCGCGCGCCGAGATGCCTGGCGAGCTGGATGGCGAAGCTCGCGACGCCGCCCGCGCCGCCCTGGATCAGGATGGTCTCGCCGGATTTGAGCTTCAGCGTGTCTTCGACCGCACGGATCGCCGTGAGCCCGATCAGCGCCAGCGCCGTCGCGTCGACGTGCGACAGGGCGGGGGGCTTCTTGGCGACGACGGCGGCGCCGATCGCGATCTTCTCGCAATAGGTCCCGTCGCGTCCGGCTTCGAGGACGCCGAACACCTCGTCGCCGACCTTCAAATCCCTGACGTCCACGCCGACGGCGCTGACCACGCCGGAGAAGTCCCGGCCCAGGATCACCGGGAAGCCCGGCTGGGCATAGTCGCCGGCGCACACCTTCCAGTCGGCGCCGTTGACGCTCGCGGCAAAGGTATCGACTACGATCTGGCCCGGCTCGGGCGAGGGATCGGGCAAATCGCCGTATTTCAGGACCTCCGGTCCGCCGAATTTTTCTATGTAGGCAGCCTTCATGGTGTGCCGGCCTTTGCTTTGCGGTTGTGGTCTAAGGTTGCTGGGGGACGACTTCGGCCTCGATGGCGCCCAGAGGCTCGTCCCGCATCAGCGCCTCGAAGGCCCGCAGCCGCTTGTAGATCGAGATCAGCGACACGATCGTCGTCCACGACCTGACGAGGTACTGGAACGATCCCTCGACCCGGCCGAAGGCGCGGATGATCTGCTGCATGACGCCCAGCGTCATGCCGCCGGCCACGATGGAAGGCGCGAGCGCGATGTAGGGCACGAGGACGCTAGCCTGCAGGTAGCCGTAACGGACGACGTTGAAGTAGAGGAAGTTGAAATACAGACGGAAGTAGTTTGCCCGCACGTTCCGGAACAGCTCTTGAAGCGTCGGCGGCTGCGCGCGGCCGGCGTCGTCCTCGCCCAGCACCAGCTCCTTGCGATAGGCGGCCTCGACGCGCTGGTTGCGGAACTCGAGCCCCGGCAGGCGGATGCCCGCAACCATCAGGAGGGCGGTGCCGAGCGCCGCCCAGATGACGGCGACGAAGACCAGCGCCTGCGGCACCTCGCCGATCAGCGGCAGCTCCTTCACGTGGGCGGACAGCACCCACAGGATCGGCAGGAACGCGATCAGGGTCATCAGCGCGTCGATCAGGCTCGCGCCCAGCTGTTCCAGGGTCTGGGCAAAGCGCTGCGTGTCTTCCTGGATGCGCTGCGAGGCGCCCTCGATGTGGCGCAGGCGATGCCAGTTGTCGACGTAGTAGTCGTTCATCGCCGTGCGCCAGCGGAAGACGTAGTGACTGGTGACGAAGGCCGCCAGCACGGCGGTGGTGATGTAGACCAGCGCGATGCCGCCGAACGTCGCCAGCTGGCCGAAGAACTGTTCCTGGGTGACGGCGCCCGGCTTGCCCAGCGCCTGCTGGATCATGTTGTAGAAGGTGCCGAACCAGTTGTTGATCATCACGTCGAGCTGCACCTGGAACCAGATGAAGAAGATGATGATCGCCGAGACGCCGACCGACCAACGGAACCAGCGATGCGGCAGCAGCCAGCCGACCAGGGCGACGAAGACGGCGCCGGTCGAGATCATGTACTGGTAGAGCCAGATGTTGCGCGCCGTCTCGACGGCGACGGCGGCCCCGTCGGCGTCGGCCGGCGGGTAGGCGAAGCCCATGAGGCCGCCGAGGCTGAGCTGGGGGCCGAGGTCGCGGCCGATGCCGTACCACAGCGCCATGATGAGGGCCGTCCACAGGATTGCGGCCGGAAAGAAGAGTTTCGGATTGGGGAAGAAGGATGAGAACATCCCTCATCAATAGCGCCTGAGCCTGCGTCGGGCCATGAGGGTTTCGAGGCCGACGGTTCGGGCGGCATGGATGAGCGGCACGGACAAACGCCAGCGGAGGAAACGAGACATGAAGATCGGCATCACGATGTTTCCGACGGACTACGCGGTGCCGCCGCACGAGCTTGCCATCGAGGCCGAGACGCGCGGCTTCGAATCGCTCTGGTTCCCCGAGCACAGCCACATCCCGACCAGCCGCAAGTCGCCGTGGCCTGGCGGCTCTGAGCTGCCAAAATGGTACTACGACACCTACGATCCCTTCGTGGCGATGGGCGCCGCCGCCGTCGTCACCAAAAAAATCAGGCTCGGCACCGGCGTCTGCCTGGTGGTGCAGCGCGATCCCATCCACACCGCCAAGGAGGTCTCGACCGTCGATCGCCTCTCCAACGGCCGCCTGCTGTTCGGCATCGGCGGCGGCTGGAACGAAGAGGAGATGGCCGACCACGGCACGGCGTTCGCCACGCGCTTCAAGCTGGTGCGCGAGCGCATCGAAGCGATGAAGGAGATCTGGGCGAAGCCGAAACCGAAATACGCCGGCGAGCTCGTGAAGTTCGACGAGATGATGCAATGGCCCAAGCCGGTGCAGAAGCCGCATCCGCCGATCATCGTCGGCGGCGGCTTCCCGCAGGGTGCGCGCCGCGCCATCGCCTATGCCAACGGCTGGATGCCGATCGGCGGCCGCGGCGGCGACACGCTGGCCATGCTGCCGCCGTTCCGCGAGATGCTGAAAGCGGCCGGCCGCAAGCCGGACGAGGTGCCGGTGACCCTGTTCGGTGTCGCCATGGACGGCGAGGCACTGAAGCGCGCCCGCGACGCCGGTGTCGACCGCGTCGTGTTCGCCGTGCCGCCCGAGGGCAGGGACAAGGTCCTGCCGCTGCTCGACAAGGGTGCTGCGCTGATGCGCGCGATGTGAGGGCCGGGCGGCGGCGAGAGGGAACCGCGGGGCGCCCGCCGGCGTTTCCTCCGATGTAAACCAGCATTGGGGACACGGATGGCCGAAGGCAGCAGCGGAAACAACGGCATGCTCTACATGATCGTGGGCGGGCTCGTCGTCGTGGTCGCGGTAGGCGGCTTCATCATGTTCGGCGGGCAACTGCCGGGCCAGGGCGACTCGAAGACCCTGAACATCAAGGTCGAAGTCCCCGCACTCGAGAAGAAATAGCACCGTGAGCTCCGCCCGGACAGCGATGGCCGCACCATCTTCACAAAAGCTCCGGCGGACGTAGGCAACCCGCATGGCGCGCGGCAACATGACCAACATTCCGGTTGGCGCTCTTGTTGGCGCCCTTGCGCTCCTGCTGTTTCCGATCCCGACGTGGGCGCAGGCCAACGACACGGCCTACTGCGTCGAACTCGGGGACCTGGTCCTTCGATATACCGGTAGCCCCGGCGCGGACGGCGAGACCAGGCCGAATTTCGCGGCTATCGAAGCCATCGAGAATTGCCACAAGGGCAACACGGCAGCGGGTATCAAAGTCCTGGAGCAAATACTGCGCAGTAACGGATTCACCCTGCCCAGGCGCACGGCGCCGGCTTGAGGCGTCGCAGGCGGACGGCCGCAATGGGCCGTGCCGAGGTCTCTGCCCGCGCTAGCGTTTGATCTGCATCGCCAGATACTTGGCGATCCCCGCGCCGTAGGGCGGGCGCAGCATCCTGAGCGGGGCGATGTCCCACTTCATCTGGTGGAAGACCGACTTCCGGTGGCTGAACTCGCGGAAGCCGTCCTCGCCGTGATAGACGCCCATACCGGCGGGCCCGATGCCGCCGAACGGCAATTCTTCCTGCGCGACATGCATCACCACGTCGTTGACCGTGACGCCGCCCGACGTGGTGCCCTCCAGGACCCGGTCGCGCTCGTCGGTGTCGGTGCCGAAATAGTAGAGTCCCAGCGGCCGGTCGTGCGCATTGATATGGTCGATGGCGTCGTCCAGATTTCGATAGGCCTTGACCGGCAGCAGCGGCCCGAAGATCTCCTCCTGCATCACCTTCATGTCGTCGGTGGGATTGAGAATCAGGGTCGGCGCGATGCGGCGGTGAGGCTGCTGGCTGAGATCCTCGCCGGCCGGGTTGATCTCCACGATCTCCGCGCCCTTCGCGCGCGCGTCGTCGATGTAACCGGTGAGCCGGGCATGGTGCCGGTCGGCCACGACCGCGGTGTAGTCGGGATTGTCGCGGATCGTCGGGAACATGCGGCCGACCGCGGCCTTCGCTTCCGCGACGAAGACGCCGATCGCCTCCGCCGGCGCCAGCACATAGTCCGGCGCCAGGCAGATCTGCCCGGCATTGAGCGTCTTGCCATTCATGATCCGCGCCGCCGCGATGGCCAGATCGGCGGAGCGGCCGATGACGACCGGGCTCTTGCCGCCCAGTTCGAGCGTGACCGGCACCAGGTTCTCGGCGGCAGCCCGCATCACCTGGCGCCCGACCGACGTCGCGCCGGTGAAGATCAGGTGGTCGAAAGCCAGGCCGGAGAAGGCCTGCCCGACCTCCGGACCGCCGGTGACGACGGCGATCTCCTCTTCGTCGAAGGCGCTGGCGAACATCCTCTTCAGCAGCTCGGACGTGATAGGCGTCACCTCCGATGGCTTGATCATCGCGCGGTTGCCGGCCGCCAGGACGCCCGCCAGCGGGGCGAAGGTCAGGTTCACCGGGAAGTTCCAGGGGCTGATCAGCCCGACGACGCCTTTGGGCTGGCACTGGATCTCCGCCCTGGCGCCGAACAGTCCCAGGAGACGCGGCGTGGTGCGCCGCCGCTCCGGTCGCATCCAGCGCGCCACGCGGTCGCGGGCATGCTTGAGCGGACCGATCGAGCTTGCGATGTCGGCAAAGGCCGTGACCTGAGGCGAGCGCGCCCCGAAGTCCGCATTCAAGGCCGCTTCGATCTCGCCGCGATGGTCGACGAGGAGGGCGATGCAGCGCTCGAGCCGATCGACCCGCACGGCAGCGGGCGGCGCCCCGTCGCGCCGCTGCGCTGCCCTTTGCCGGGCCAGAACACCCTCCAGGGCCAGGCGAACAGGGCCGTCCGAAGCCGTCGACGGGCCGGTCATGAGCAGTCTCCAGGGGATCGCCGGGTTTGCAGCATCACCGGGTTCGTTCGGCGGGCCGTGCGCCAGGGAGAGGGGGCATGGACGACCTTATGCCGGGCGCGCGCTTTGCCGCAAGCGCGCGCGCTCAATGGCGCGCCGCCTGCCTCGCGCGCAGTTCGTCGCTCGGTTTTATGTCGGCCGCCCGACTGTAGACGGCCACGGCCACCAGCAGCACCGCGCACATGAAGCCGAACAGGGTGCGGTAGGCCGCCTCCGTGCGGGCGCCGTCGGGCAGCGGCGCGAACGCGCCCAGGATGATCCCCGACAGCGTCTGCATGCAGCCGACGCCCAGCATCACGCTGGTGTTCATGGTCGCCATCCCGCGACCGATCAGGCGATCAGGGAAGATGCCGCGGCCATGCGTCATGACCATGGTGCTGGAGGCGCTGAGGAATCCGATGGCGACGATCGCGCCGATGGCCAGCCAGAGCGGCGGGTGCCCCCAGAGGGCGAGCGTGCCGAGGATCGCGGCGATCGCCGACGTTCCCGCGATGGCAATCCACTTGCGCGTATCGAGCACGCGGTCGAGCGGGCCGAACACAAGCATGCCGAGCTGGTAGGCAATCACGGCAACCAGCAGCACGTTGCCGGAGTCGATCCGGCTGAGACCGTGTACTTCGCGGAGGAACGGCCCGCCCCACAGTCCCTGTACGGTGAAGGTGCAGGCGTAGTTGCAGAAGTTGAGCGCCAGGATGTAGGGCAGCGCCGGATTGCGCAGCACCTCGGCCAGGCCGCGCAGCATCTCGGCCGGAGATTCGGCCTTGCGTTCCAGGAACGGGTGGCCCGGCGGCGCATCACGGACGATCAGCCAGACCGCCAGCGCCGCGACCGCGGAGAAGGCGACCACGATGGCGAACACGCCGCGCCAGCCGATCAGCTCGGTGCCCCAGGCGAGCGGCGTGGTGGCGAGCAGATTGCCCATCAACCCGACCGACAGCACGATCCCCGACAGGGTGGAAAACCGGTCGGGCGGAAACCAGCGCGAGATCACCACCATGGTGCCGATCAGCATGACGCCGAACCCCGCGCCCATCAGCGCCCGGCCCGTCAGCAGCAGCGGCCAGTTGGGCGCCAGGGTGAACAGCGCGGCGCCGGCCACCGCCAGCAGCAGCATGCCGGAAACCGTGCGGCGCGGGCCGTAGCGGTCGAAGAAGAAGCCGCAGGGAATCTGCATCGCCGAAAAGCCGAAGAAGAAGGCGCCGGTCAGGGCGCCCAGCGCTTCCGGCCCGATCTGCAGGTCGCGCATCAGGTCGAGCCCGATCGTGACGTTGGATGCCCGGAAGAAGTGGCTGGCGACGTAGGCGGTGGCGAGCGTGGCGACGATCGCCAGGCCCTGCCGCCGGAGAGCGGGCGACATCGGAGGAGAGATGCCCCTCTAGTGCCGGCTCAGCTCGGCGCGTCCCACCACCATGTGATGCACCTCGTCGGGGCCGTCGGCAAAGCGGAGATGGCGCTGGTTGACGTACATCTCCGACAAGGGCGACCACTGCGAGATGCCGGTGGCGCCGTGGATCTGGATCGCCTGGTCGATGATGGTGCAGACCTTCTCCGGCACCATTGCCTTGACCATGCTGACCCACACGCGGGCTTCGCGGTTGCCGAGCACGTCCATCGCCTTGGCGGCCTTCAGCACCATGAGCCGCATCGCCTCGATCTCGATGCGGGCGCGCGACACCAGCTCGAGGTTCTTGCCGAGCTGGATGATCGGCTTGCCGAAGGCGGTGCGCGTGGCGCCACGCTTGACCATCAGCTCGATCGCCTTCTCGGCGGCCCCGATCGAGCGCATGCAGTGATGGATGCGGCCGGGGCCGAGACGCACCTGGCTGATCTCGAAGCCGCGGCCTTCGCCCAGCAGGATGTTGGCGGCCGGCACGCGGCAGTTGTTGAACTTCAGGTGCATGTGGCCGCGCGGCGCATGGTCGTGGCCGAACACGGTCATCGGGCCAACGATCTCGAGACCGGGCGTGCCCATCGGCACCAGGATCTGCGACTGCTGGAACTGCGGCGAGGCGTCGGGGCTGGTCTTGACCATGACGATCATGATCTTGCAGCGTGGGTCGCCGGCGCCCGAAATGTAATATTTCTCGCCGTTGATCACCCACTCGTCGCCGTCGAGTTCGGCGCGCGTGGAAATATTCTTGGCATCGGAGGAGGCGACGCCGGGCTCGGTCATGGCGTAGGCCGAACGGATCTCGCCGTTGAGCAGCGGCTTCAGCCACTTCTCCTTCTGCGCGGGCGTGCCGACGCGCTCCAGCACTTCCATGTTGCCGGTGTCGGGCGCGGAGCAGTTGAGCGATTCCGATGCGAGTGGATACTTGCCGAGCTCGGCCGCGATATAGGCGTAGTCGAGGTTGGTGAGCCCGCGGCCGATCTCGGAGTGAGGCAGGAAGAAGTTCCACAGGCCGGACTTCTTCGCCTTGTCCTTGGCCTTCTCCAACAGGTCGAGTTGGCCCGGCCCCCAGCTCCAGCGCTCCTTGCGGCCTTCGCCCAGGCGGAAGAACTCCTCGACGATCGGCGCGACGTTCTCCGCGATGTGCGCCTTCACCGCGTCGAACAGCGGTTGCGCCGTCTTCGACATGGCGAGGTTGTTGAGGTCGGCATCGAGATCAGGCCAGGGCGCTGCTGCCTTCTTGCTCACGGACGTGCTCATGGACGTTTCCTCGGTTTCTATCGCTCGGTCTTCTGCTTACCCAAGTCCCTATAGACCCTGCATGCAGGGTCAATCCCTCAGAGGCCGAGACGGTAGAACCTCGACGCCGTGCCGCGGAACAGATCGGCCTTCTCGGTCGCGCTCGCGCCCTGCGCCAGGCGCTTGCAGGCGTTCCAGAACACGCCGTAGCCGTAGGAGCCCTTGTCGACGGGGAAATTGCTCTCGAACATCGCACGGCTCGGGCCGAACGCCTGGATGCAGGTCTCTATATAAGGTCGCCACGCCGCCGCGAGCTGCTCCGAACTCGGCGGCAGTTCGCCCTCGTGCACGTCGAACCCGAACATCTTCATGCCGAGGCCGCCAAGTTTCACATGGACGTTGGGGCAGGCCGCGAGCTCAGCGATGCGCGCGCTCCAGTCGGCGAAGACCTGGTCACGCTTGCCCTTGTACCGCCCGAGCCCGATCGGGCCGCCGACATGGTTGAGCACGATCGGCGTTGCCGGAAAGGCGCGCGCCAGGTCGATCACGTCGCCGAGCTGCGGATGATAGACCCAGGCGTCGAAGCTGAGACCGAGCGGCGCCAGCTGCGCAAAACCTTCGCGCACCCGCTTGTCGAGCAGCAAACCCTCCGGCCGGACGGCCGTGGCACCCCACTGCGCCTGGTCCGGATCGCTGGACGCGATATAGCGGATGACGCGGAAGCGGCCGCCGCCCGCCACGATCATCGCCTCCAGCACTTTGGCCACTCCGGCGCCCAGCATGAGGTCGGCGTGGCCCACGATGCCGGCTGAGACGCGGGGACGGCCATAGCCGCCGCTGGCGCTCATCGCCGCGACGCCATTGGCGAACTCGATCTCGCCGACCGGCCGCATTTCCTGAGGTCCATCGGCGCGATACATCGACAGCCATTCCAGGTAGACGGTGGCCACGACCTTGTGGCCGCTGGCGATATCCGCCAACAGGTCCGGCAGCAGGTACGTCCCGCTCTCCGGCCGGTCGATCAGGTGATGGTGCGGGTCGACGATCGGCAGGTCGGGGTCGAGGGCCTCCTCGCGACGCCGGTCGAGCCAGTCCTTCCGCACGGCCAGGTGCGCGCTGATCGCGGTCGCCCCGGAGTCGACGGGTGTCGTGGACTTCATCGCTTCGCTTCCCCCTCATGCCGTCATGCTCATTGCCGCGCCTTAGCGGCCGGCCCCGGCTGGCAACGACGAGGGTGCCCCACAACGTGTGGCCGATCCAGATTCCTCCCACACCCAATTCCGCCACCCAATTACGCATGCAGGGCAGCGGGCAGCCAGGGCGCGGCTTCGCAAATCCCTGTCGGCGCGAAGCCTTTCATGGCTCCAAAATCCACTCCTCCCATCCCTTGCGATCTCGATTTGCATGAGATGGATTGAAGCCGGCTTGGCGACTACGATCGTCCGGGGAGCAAGGCCACGAGCGACGTAATGACCGCGATGCTCTACGCGACATTGGCTGGCGCATTCATGCCGCTGGGCGGGTTCCTTGCGCGCATCGAACGGATCCGGCCCTTGTGGCTGGAGCTCGAACTGCGACACAGCGTGATCGCCTTTGGCGGTGGGGCGTTGATGGCAGCCGTTGCGCTGGTGCTGGTGCCGGAGGGCCAGCGCTATCTATCTCCTCCATCGGCGCTGATCGCCTTCGGCGCGGGCGGCTTCACGTTCTTCCTGATCGATCGATGGATTGAGCGGCGTGGCGGCGCCGCCGCCCAGCTCATGGCCATGCTGCTGGACTTTGTACCGGAATCGATGGCGCTCGGCGCCATGCTCGCCGCGAAATGGGAGGCCGGGCTGCTGCTGGCAGGTCTGATTGCGTTGCAGAATTTGCCGGAAGGGTTCAACGCCTATCTGGAACTGCGGGCACGTGACGCGCTGCGCTCGGGACAGATATTGGCCGGCTTCTGCGCCATTGTGTTGCTCGGGCCATTGGCTGCGTGGTTCGGCTTCAGCTATCTGCGCGAGACCAGCGGAGCGCTGGGCGGCATAATGTTGTTCGCTGCGGGTGGTATCCTCTACCTGACCTTCGAGGATATTGCGCCGCAGGCGCATACGGCGCGCCGATGGGCGCCGGCGCTGGGCGCCGTGGCGGGCTTCATGCTTGGTCTTCTGGGGCAGATGCTGCTTCGCTGAAGATCGACCGGTACCGGTGTGGCCTGGACGCCGTTGCCGGGCGGATGTCCGGTCAGTTGACGAGTGTTCTCTGCGGGTTGTAGCCCCGGTTCATGTCGAGATGGATCGCTCTCGGGGCCTTGTAGAAGCGCGCGACGATGTACCGGGCGACGAGGTAGGCGGCGAGAAACGCCGCCGCGGCGCCGAGGACGCCGAACTTGCCCGACTGGCGGGTCATCACGTTGGAGGTCACGAACCGGGCCAGGGTCAACAGCAGCAACAGGGCCGCCGCGCCCAGGCCGTCCCAGGTGCGTGGAACGCGGATCAGCCCGTGCCCGAAGTCCTGGTTGATCTTCAGCGTCATTGCCATGGCCGCGCCGAGCAGGAGGCCGGCGATGATGGCGGCCACCCACAGTTCATAACGCTTGCCCGGCGACACGATCAGCAACACCGCCGCCACGACGACCGCGAGCGCCGGCGTATACGCCCACTCGAGGCGGGTGGTGGCCTTTTCGGTGAATTCGTGGCGCATCGACCACAGGGCAAGCGCGGCCAGCAGCACGACGGCAAGGTGGGAGAGGAGAAGGACACTCTTCATGAACGGCTCAGGCCCGGCATTCTGCAGATCTCCACCCTATCGGGTCGGATTTTCCGTTGCCGGGCGTGCCGCTGCAACGAAATTCAATCAAGGCCGGTGAAGATCGGGCTGTGGACTCCCAATTCTCCGGGCGTCTCGGCTAGCCCCTCACCAGCAGCCCGATGCCGTAGGCGGCCAGCAGCGCGCCGCTGATCCGACTGAACCACGGTCCCGGCGGCAGGAGCTTTTCGACCAGGACGATGGCGCTGAGACCGGCGACCCAGAGCAGGTTCATCACGCCGCCGACGAAGAGCAACAACATCAGGACCCAGCAACAGCCCAGGCAATAGAGGCCGTGCGTCATGCCCATGCGCAGGGCGCCGCCGGAGCCGTCCCGCCAGTGGTTGACGACGAAGTCGAGCGGCGACCAGCACAAGCGCAGGCAGGCCTGTTTGACGGGGCTGACCTGGTAAAGGCCGGCGGCCACGAACAGGAGACCGCCCAGCAAAAGGCTGTCGGTCGTCATGTCCATCGCCGAGAGCAGTGCCGCGCGCTCGAGGGCCCATTGGGCGAGCGTGGCGGCGACGCTGAAGGCGCCCCAGACCAGCAGATAGCCCGCCGTGAACAGGGCGGTCGGCACGTAGGGCTGGTCCCGCGCGCGGCGGTTCTGGTTGACCTTGGCGAAGGCGAGGATCATGGGCGCGGCACTGGGCAGCATCATGCCCGTCATCATGACCAGCCACATCGCAAGCAGCAGGAGCAGGTCGGCTGCGCCCTTGGGCGGCATGATCATGGTGCGGTCCATGCCGGCCATCGCGACCCGCATGTCGGCCGCCGCGAGATAAAGATGGAGCCAGGCGAGTGCGGCGATGGCCCCCAGCGCGGCCGCGATCACGACGCGCTGACGCAGCAGCAGTTCCAATCAGGCAGCCCAGGCGAACGGCGCGAAATGCCCGTTGTTGCCCTTGCCCTGAAGGGCAAGCGAGAGGCCGAAGCCCTGCACCTCGGTCTTCTTCGAACGTGCGAGGGCCAGCCGGCGGTTGGCGGGATGGGCGGTGTTGTCGATGTAGAACGGCTCGCCCGAGCCGTTGCGCGAGGCGACGCCGTCGATCTCGAAGGCCAGCACGCCGGGTATGTCGCTCGCGCGCCGCAGCCCGTCGGCAGTGAACTCGATGGGCTTGTATTCGACGCCGCGGAAATCCTTCACCAGGTTGTCGCGGATCCTTTGCGGCGGCCCGCCTGCCTCGCCGCTCACGATCCCGGCCAGCGCCTTGCGCTGCGCCTCGTTCGCGCCCGCGTCGACGACGACGCCGAACACCCAGCCGCCGTCGGCCATGATCCGGCCGGAGCGTATGACGAGGGCGAACTTCAGGCCGTCGAGGGAAACGGCGCCGTGCCGGCCGCGATCGATGCGGTAGACCATGAGCGCGTAGCAATGCTCGTGCGTCGCCGCCGCCTGCGGGTTGGTGTAGATGCAGGGACAGAGGTAGTCGCAGTTGCAGCTTTCCATGTATTGGCCGCTCAGTTCCCAGACTTTCTCGGCCATTACACGCTCCTTCGGCTCCGGATTGCAGTTTACCGCAGGATCGGCCGTTCTGGCGATGGGCCAAGGCGGCGGGCCGGTCCGCGCCTGCGCGCGATCCTCAAGAATCGCACGGGCGTCTTTTCACAACACAAGCCAGCGAATGAAGATGCTGAAGGTCAGCATCGCCAGCGCCTGTGTCACGGACAGCAGCCATTCTTCGTGCCAACGTGATGGGTTAACGCGATACCGGCCTGCGTGCGACATGCGCACCTCCGATCATATTTTCGCTCTTTAAGGAGATCAGAGACCAACCGGAAGCGCAAGCCTTGCTGGGTTCGCCAGGCGCGCTGGAATAATTTTCTTTTTGGAACAAGATCCAGAGATTAACCTTTCCCCGGGAGGAACATGATGCCGAACGACGGGGAAGCGACCGGCGACCGCCAGGCTGCGGGCCTGAACCTCAATGCTTCCAGCGCCGATCGGATCACATGCACCACCTGCTACATGTGCGCCTGCCGCTGCGGCATCAAGGTCCACTTGAAGGACGGCCGCATTCGCTACATCGAGGGCAATCGCGACCATCCGGTGAACAAGGGCGTGCTCTGCGCCAAGGGCTCGGCCGGGATCATGAATCACTACTCGCCGGCCAGGCTGCGCAAGCCGTTGCGCCGGGTCGGGCCGCGCGGCAGCGGCGAGTATGAAGAGATCGAATGGGACGAGGCGATGGCGACGGCGACGGATTGGCTGGGCGCCATCAGGCGCAGCGATCCACGCAAGCTGGCTTTCTTCACCGGACGCGACCAAAGCCAGGCCCTGACCGGCTGGTGGGCGAGCCAGTTCGGCACCCCCAACCATGCCGCCCATGGCGGCTTCTGTTCCGTCAACATGGCGGCCGCCGGTCTCTATTCCATCGGCGGATCGTTCTGGGAGTTCGGCGAGCCCGACTGGGCGAACACCAGGTACTTCCTGATGTTCGGTGTTGCCGAGGATCACGATTCCAATCCGATCAAGATCGGTCTCGGCAAGCTCAAGAGCCGCGGCGCGGCCAAGTTCGTGTCGGTCAATCCGATCCGCACCGGCTACTCGGCGATCGCCGACGAATGGATCGGCATACGGCCGGGAACCGACGGCCTGTTCATCCTGGCGCTGATCCAGGAGCTGCTGCTGGCCGGCCGGATCGACGAGGAATACCTCTGTCGATACACCAATGCGCCGTGGCTCGTGATCCAGGACGAGGGCGCCGCCGATCACGGCCTCTTTGCGCGCGACGCCGCGGGCCAGCCGCTGGTGTTCGACGTCGCGACCCAGGCCATCACCGGCGCCCACCAGGTCGATGCCAAACCGCAGCTCGCTGGCAAGGTCACCCTGGCCGACGGGCGCGCCGCGGTGCCGGCCTTCCATCTCGTCGCCACGCGCTGCCTCGAGCCGCAATATGCCGCCGATGCCGTCGCCGCCGAGACCGGCATCGGTGCCGATGTCATCCGGCGCATCGCCGCCGAACTGGCGCATGCCGCCTTCGAACAGACGGTCGTGATCGACCAGCCCTGGACCGACTGGGCCGGGCGGCATCACGACAGGATGGTCGGCCGGCCGGTCGCGATGCATGCCATGCGCGGCATCTCGGCCCATTCCAACGGCTTCCATACCTGCCGCGCCATCCACGTCCTGCAGATGCTGCTGGGTGCCGTCGATTCGCCGGGCAGCTTCCGCTACAAGCCGCCGTTTCCGCGGCCCACGCCACCCGGCGTGAAGCCGACCGGCCGCGCCGCCGACGTTCAGCCCGGCAAGCCGATGCCCGGTCCACCGCTCGGCTTCCCGACATCGCCGGCGGATCTCCTGGTCGAGGCCGACGGCACGCCGCGGCGGCTCGACAAGGCCTTCTCGTGGGAGGCGCCGCTGGCCGCCCACGGCATGATGCACCAGGTCATCCGCAACGCCTGGGCGGGCGATCCGCACAAGATCGACACGCTGTTCATGTTCATGGCCAACATGAGCTGGAACTCGTCGATGAACACCGCCGGCACCATGGCGATGCTGACGGACAAGGATCCGGCGACCGGCGACTACAGGATTCCGCACATCATCTATTCCGACGCCTATGCCAGCGAGATGGTGGCCTACGCCGACCTCATCCTGCCCGACACGACCTATCTCGAGCGCTGGGACTGCATCTCGCTGTTCGACCGCCCGATCTGCGATGCCGATGGCGTCGCCGACTCGATTCGCCAGCCCGTGGTCGCGCCGGACCGCGACGTGCGCCCGTTCCAGGACGTGCTGATCGACCTCGGTGCGCGTCTCGGCCTGCCCGGCCTCGTCAAGGAGGACGGCAGCCCGCGCTATCCCGGCTTCTATCCCGACTACCTCGTCCATCACGAGCGCAAGCCCGGCGTCGGCATGTTGGCCGGCTGGCGCGGCGCCGCCGGCGACAAGCAGGGGGTCGGCGCCGTCAACGAGGGCCAGCTCGACGCCTACGTGGCAAACCAATGCTTCTGGCGGCAGGAGATTCCGGCCGAAGCCCGCTACTTCAAGCATGCCAATCGCGCCTATCTCGACTGGGCGGTCGGCATGGGCCTGATCGACAAGCCGGACCCCATCGTTCTGCAGCTCTACAGCGAGATCCTGCAGAAGTTCCGCCTCGCCGCCGAAGGCCATGGCGAGGTGCAGCCGCCTGACGAGCACCGTAATCGCGTAAAGACCTACTTCGATCCGCTGCCGCTCTGGTACATGCCGTTCGAGGAGGCCGAGGTCGCGCGCGACGCCTTTCCGCTGCACGCGATCACGCAACGGCCGATGGCGATGTATCACTCCTGGGGCTCGCAGAACGCTTGGCTGCGCCAGATCCACGGCGACAATCGCCTTCACATCCATCGCGCCACGGCGGCCGGGCTCGGCATCGCCGACGACGACTGGGTCGCCGTCACCAGCCATCACGGGCGCATAAAAGCCCAGGCCAAGCTGATGGACGGCGTCAACCCGAACACGGTCTGGACGTGGAACGCCATCGGCAAGCGCTCCGGCGCCTGGAACCTGGCGCCCAAGGCCGCGGAGTCCCAGCAGGGCTTCCTCCTCAATCACGTCATCTCCGAGCTGCTGCCCGAGCGCGGCGACGGCCATCGCTACGGCAATTCCGATCCGGTGACCGGCCAGGCCGCGTGGTACGACCTGCGCGTGCGGATCGAGAAGGTCGCCGCGGGAGAGGGTGTGAGCGAGCCGCAGTTCGCCACCCTGCCGGTGCCGCCCCATCTGCCTGAGCGTCCCGATGTGCTGCGCTATGGGGCGAGCTTCCGGGCGGCGTCGCAGGGAGACGCCAAGTGACCAGCCTGCCCACGGGGGCCTCGCGCAAGCGCCTGGGCCTCGTCATCGACCTCGATATCTGCGTCGGCTGTCACGCCTGCGCCGTGAACTGCAAGGAGTGGAACACCGGCGGCGTCGCCGCACCGCTCACCGATCTCGCGCCCTACGGGGCCGATCCCGACGGCGTCTGGTTCAACCGCGTCCACACCTACGAGGTCGGCGAGGGCGTGACCGGCCGCACCGTTCATTTCCCGCGCTCGTGCCTGCATTGCGCCCAGCCGGCGTGCGTGACGGTGTGCCCGACCGGCGCGTCCTTCAAGCGCGCCGAGGACGGCATCGTGCTGGTCAACGAGGATCTCTGCATCGGCTGCAAGCTCTGCTCCTGGGCCTGTCCCTATGGCGCCCGCGAATTCGACGAAGACGCCGGCGTCATGAAGAAGTGCACGCTCTGCATCGATCGCATCTACAACGAGACCTTCGATCCCGAGGATCGCGTGCCGGCCTGCGTCGCCACCTGCCCGGCCTCGGCGCGCCATTTCGGCGACCTCGGCGATCCCGACTCCGCCGTCTCCAGGCTGGTCGCCGAACGCGAAGGCTTCGACCTGATGGCGGAAATGGGCTACGCGCCCACCAACAAATATCTGCCGCCGCGCCCGCGCCGGCAGGACGCCGGCTGCACCGGTGCGTCGGCCCGGCTCGCGCCCGCGGCACCGGCCGCGCCCGGCGGCCTGCTGGGGTGGCTGGACCGGCTGCTGTCGCAATGAAGAACAATCAATCCGATTTCCCGGAGACGCCGTGCACCCCTCGCTGTCGGTGATTTTCTTCACCACCGCCTCGGGCGCCGGTTACGGGCTCCTGGCTCTGCTCGGCGTCCTGGCGCCGTTCGGCCTGCTGCCGGCCGATCCGCTGTTCGGTCTTGTGGCGCTGGCCCTGGCGCTGGTCGCCATAACCGCCGGTCTGCTGTCCTCGATGTTCCATCTCGGCCAGAAGCAGCGCGCCTGGCGGGCCTTCTCGCAATGGCGGTCGTCGTGGCTGTCGCGCGAGGGCGTCGCCGCCGTCGCGACCTACCTGCCGGCCGGACTGTTCGGCATCGGCTGGGTATTCCTCGGCACCGTCTCGAAGGCCGCCGGCCTGCTGGCGGCACTCGGCGCCGTCGCCACGGTCTACTGCACGTCGATGATCTACCGGTCGCTGAAGCCGGTGCCGCGCTGGCACAACCGCTGGGTCGTGCCGAACTACCTGGCGCTCGCCCTCATGAGCGGCATCCTCTGGCTGGCGCTGGTGCTGCAGGTCTTCGGGCCGCGGCCGGAGCTGAACGGGCTGGTGCCCGCCGTGATCGCGCTCGCCCTGGCGCTGAAGCTGGGCTACTGGCGCTTCATCGACGGCGCACCGGCCACCAGCACCGCCGGCAGCGCGACCGGCCTCGGCTCCTTCGGCGCGGTGCGTCTGTTCGAGGCGCCGCACACCTCCGAGAACTATCTGCTGAAGGAGATGGGCTTCAGCATCGCCCGCAAGCATGCCGCCAGGCTTCGGCGCATTGCGGTGGTCCTCGGCTTCGGCCTGCCGTTCGTCCTGTCGTTCGTCCCCGTCGTCGCCCCGGGCGGGCCGGCCATCGCCGCGGCACTCCTTGCCGCGGTCCTGGGAACGGTCGGCGTCTTCGTCGAGCGCTGGCTTTTCTTCGCCGAAGCGAAGCATGCCGTCACCCTCTACTACGGCGGGTCCGTGGTCTGAGGGTCCGGTGTCGACGTTCGGCGCCGGAGCAACGGCGGCCGCATACATTCGCGCGATGTGAGGACGGGACGGGGAGATTGCCGTAGGTGCCGCCGGCTGCCGCCTCGGGCGCCATTGCCGCGGAGCCTCGAGACCGGGCACTCGAGACCGGGCGCTGGTTCAGCCGTGATCGAGGCGGATCAACGAATGCCAAAACCAGCCGAAGAGCACCGTGAAGGCCACGGTCTCGGCTGGATGATCCCTCAGGAACTCCAGCAAGACGATGATCGAGCTCATGTGACGCCCCCGTTGCTGCGGCAGTTCACGCCGGAACGGCCGGTGCCGCTTGGCCTCTCCGGAGTCTGTGCTCTTGCGCGCGGCGCGGGTGTGACCGGCGAGTGACCTTACAATCGTTACAATCTCAGGCTGTGCGCCGGCGAGCCGAAATCGAGGTCACCAGATAGTCACACGATTCTCCCCGCGTTGCATGCAGGGTGCGTGCACTGGACGTGTCGGGGGAGATCGAAATGGCCAGGCTTCTTCATGTGCCCCTCCTGCGAACCCATTGGGCAGGCAAGGTGGCCATGCCGCATGGCCGACCATGGGAACCACCGACATCCGATTGAGCCGAACGCTGGTCGCAGCCGGGGAGGGGAGCCGCTATGCCGACGAAGCAGGACTATACGGGCCGGGATTATACGGGTCAGGACCTTACGGGATTGTCGGAGCTCGAACGCGAAGTCGAGCTCGAAATGGACGATGAACTCGAGATCGCCGACGACGAGGCCGGCGACGAGGGGACCCTGGAGCTGGAGTCGGGCGACGACGAGGCACCCTTCCAGGTCGATCCGGAGTTCGAGGCCGGCGACGGTCGCGACCAGGAGTTCGTGGATCGCTTCCTCGAGATCGCGTCGCGCCAGTTCGAGTCCGAATTCGAGGTCGACCAGGCGCTGAACGAAGTGCTGGAAGACGTCGCCCAGGAATACCTGTTCGGTTCGATCTGGAAGAAGGCCAAGCGGTTCGGCCGCAAGCTCGCGAACAACAGGGCGCTGGGCGCGCTGGTCAGGAAAGGCCTGAGCGTCGCCTCCGGGCAGCTGCCGGCGCTCAAGGCGGCGATGCAGCTCGCCAAGGGCAACCTGAAGGGCGCGCTGCTGAACCTCGGCAAGCAGGCGATCGGCGCGGCGATTCCGGGCGGCTCGGTCGCGCTGGGCGCACTCAGCGCGCTGCGCGGCGGCGGCCCCGGCGAGGCGCCGGACGAGCACGAGACGTGGCAGAACTATACGCAGATCGCGCGCGAGGCCTTCGAGCATCTCGGCAACACCGTCAACGAGATGGCCGATCAGCCCATCGAAGCGAGCCGGCTCGCCGCCAACGCCTTCCAGCATGCCGTGGGCCGCGCCCAGGCGCGGGCCGCGAGGAACGGCGGCGGCGCCCGGCCGGACGGTCCCGGTCGCACCGGCGGCGGACCGCAACGCGTGTCGCACCACCGGCTGCGACGGGGCGAGAAGCTGATCATCTCCGGGGCGGGAACGATCATCGTCCGCGGCGGCTGACGCTGCCCCGGCATGCGCGACCATGGCCAGGCTCTGCAACAGCGCGCCGACTCGCTGCGCGGCCGCATCGAGGGACTCACCGGCTTGAGAAACCTGCTGAACCTCAGTCCGGAGCAGGACATCACGCCGCGACAGTGGGCCGTGCTGGAGCCCAAGCTCGGCGCGATCAGCGTGCAGCTCGGCGACAAGGTGAGGCAAGCGGCGGGCGAGCTGGTGCCGCAGGCTTCCGATGCCGGGTCGCGGCGCCGGCTGAACGACACGCTGGGCCGCGTCGAGTTCGATCTCGCCCGGGCCTACGCCTTCTTCGACACTTACATGGACGTGCTGACGCAGCGCCACACGACCGAACTGGGTGCCGTGCTGGCCGGTTGCGATGTGCTGGCCTACGAGGCGATGCGCCGGGACCACCCGGCGCTGCAGTCCATCGAGCCGCCGCTCGTCTACTGCGATCGCGGATTCGGCGCGTCGATCATCCGTGAAAGCGTGCGCTTTCCCGACGGCTCGCTCAATCCGATGCCGCTCATCCAGATTCCGTATTCGCGCCTGCACGAGAAGTGCAACCTCACCTCGATCATGCACGAGGCCGGCCACCAGGCCCTGCAGCGCCTCGCCCTGGTCGCGCCGATCGCCGCCACCCTGCGGACGGCGCTGGCGCTGGTCGGCGCGGCGCCGCTGGTATGCGATCTGTTTGCCCGCTGGTCGTTCGAGATCGCGCCCGATTTCTGGGCGTTCTGCCTGTGTGGCCCGGCCGAGGCGCAGGCGGTGCGCAGCCTCTTCGCGCTGCCGCAGCGCGATACGATGCGCGTGAGCTTCTCCGATCCCCATCCGCCGCCCTATCTGCGCGCGCTGCTGGCCTTCGACTGGTGCCGCCGCGCGTGGGGCCGCGGCCCGTGGGACGAGTGGGAACGCGAGTGGCGGGACCTCTATCCGTTGCGCGGCGTGGCGCCGGCCTCGCTCGACATTCTCTCCGCTGCGCGGCGCGCGGTGCCGGCCGTCGGCGCGGCGCTGTTCGACACCCGCTTCCGGCAGCTCGGCCAGCGGACGTTGCCGCAGCTTTTCGATCTCGAGGCGCTCGGCCCCGTCGTGCTGGGCCAGGTCGTCCGGCGCGCCGGCAAAGGCGTGCTCGACCTGCGCGGCATCACGCCATGCCGGCAGCTCGCGGTGTTCGCCGAACTGCGCGGGGTCGCGCGGATGGATGAAAGGCGCCTCGATCTGCTGATGTCGGAGTGGCTGCGCAGACTCGGAACGAGGCGACACACGATGCACTAGCCCAATTCAAGCGATGGCTCAATCAATCGAGGGGAGGCCGACATGGCGAAGCCGCCAGCCTACAGCACCACCGGACCGGCGCAATCGGGCGCCGCGGACATTCAGGTGAGCGATGCCAACGTGCGCGACCTCGCCCGCCTCCTTCAGCGGCTGACGCTGGCGAGCGGTCCGCTGACGCCGATCAACACCCAGGCCAGGCTGGCGGCAAAGCCGCGCCTGACGGTGGCCTTTCCGCCCTGCGCCAGCGAGCTGCTGTCACTGATCAAGCACGACGAGCCGAACGACGAGATCGCCGGCTTCTTCAACGACTATTTCAGGTTCACCCGCCATCGCGTGTTCGGCCAGGACCTGAACGGCCAGGAGCTCGAACCGGAGCTCATAAGCGTGCTGGATGGTGAACTCATGGGCTGCCTCGCCGGCGGGACAGCGGGACCGGTCTTGCTGGCCGGCGGCGGCGCACCGCGGTGGCCGTCGGATTGCTGCATCTGTTCGCCGTGCCTCACGCTCGACGGCCGGCGCAACCCGCCGCCGTCACCACTGCCCAACAACGGCGGCATTCGCCGCCTCTTCATCGGCGATGCCCTCTGGCTGTTCTATTTCGAGCGCATGGGGCTCAGCCAGATCCTTGGCGCCATCCTCGATGCCTATGCGAACAACGGCCGGCTGCCGATCTCCAACGGCAGCATCGAGATCGGGATTCGCGACGACATCACGGCCCTCGTGCTCGAGATCATGGTCCGCCAGACGCAGATGGGTCAGGCCAGCAGGGTGAGCGAGCGCGCCTTCCTGTCGCGCCGCACGCTCGGCTGGGTAACGGAGGGCGGCCGCAAGCTCAACCTCGACTCGGAGGTCAACACCGGGTTCAACGTGCTGTTTCACAAGTTCATCTATCACGCGCTCGAGTTCTACCGCGACAAGCGGCTGGCCGTGGCCATCCAGGGCGCCAATGTCGGGCGCCCGTCGGCCGCGACGCTGGTGACCATCAGCGAGACCCTGGAGCTGCTGACCAAGCGGTTCGAGCCGTTCCACTACGGCCGCAACTACTACAACGCCCTGAACGGCATCATCTGGCAGATCGCGGCGCTCAGCGTCATACGGGCGCTGGCGCGTACGCTGGGCATTCCCGGCGCGTTCGGCGACCCGCACGAGTTCGTGCCGGCGGCCTACGACCTGCTCGTGCTGAAGCGGGCGGTCACCAGTGGCGATACCAACCGCTACATCGTGCACCGCGAATGCGCGCGCAACGGCCGCGACATCCTGCTCGACCTCGAGGTCATCGATTTCCGCGATACCCTGGAAGGCGGCGCGCTCGACACCTGGCTCGCGCAGGTCGAACCCAAGGTCGAGGCCTATCGCACGTCGTACCGGTCGATGACCGGCGTCGATATCGGCGTGACGCCCACGCCCGTGATCGAACAGCAGGTCTGACCGGCGGTCCGGAGGGAGCCATGCGAGAGCGAAATGCCTTTGAAGCGGAACTCGTTGCCCTCGGCCTGCGGGACTTGCTGCCGGCGCGCGGTGCGCAGCGGGTTTTCGAGGTCGACGAACTGCGCGAATACGAGAGGCCTCCGGTTTCCGACAGGCTTGCGCCCTATCGCATAAGAGGCGGCCTCTACACGGCCCGGCAGAAGGCCTATCACGCGCGACACCGTGCCGGCCTGCTGCTGACCGTGACGGTCGTCGGCCGGCAGGAGGCGAAACTGGCCGGTGGCGCACCCGCGACCCTGACGGTGAGCAAGGAGATGGCGCGCTTCGAGGGCGGCAGGCTGGGACAGTTCGTCGAGAACTACAACGACTTCTCCCAATACTTCGAAGAGGTGCTGCGCTCGATCGGGCGATTGAGGGACCTGCTGAGCGTCGGCGCGCCGGAAGCACCCAACGACATGACGGCGGTCCAGAAATTTGCGTTGCGGCCCACCGACAATTCGCCGGTCACCAGCGTGAAGAAGAAATCCTACCGTGAATGGCGGAACGCGCAGGAACAATACGCCAATGCCGATGACAGGGGCAGCCTGATCGGGGGCCGCGTTTTTGAAACGGCCAAAACGGGACGGGAATTCGACCTCGCGCGCCAGGCGTTCTGGCAGGCGAAGGGCAAGCTGCAGAGGACGATTGCCGACGCCAAGCGTCTCGACAGGCCGAAGTACGAGGAAGTCGACATCGGTTTCAGCGACATCGTGTCGATCGTCGAGGGAGGGTGGGGGCTCGTGGTCCTGGCCGACGCCGCTCTGGAAGCCCACAAGAACCGCGTGGAATACGACGCCAAGATGAAGCAATTCGCCGACATCGTGAAGAACACCAACGCCGCGGTTCGCGACGATTTCGAGGCCTTCAACAACGCCGGAAAGATCTACTGGGCAAGGGCTGCGACGCACCGCACGAGTATCGTCGAGCGCAACAAGGCGCGCATGAACGCTCGCCAGAAGGCGGCTCTTTTCGGACAGGATCTCGCTCCGACGTCGGAAAGGCGGGACCCGGTTCTGGCCGCGATCCGCATGCCGGCGCTGGTGTCCGATGCCTGGCGCTCTCTCGCCCTCATCGGCCCGCCGGCCCTGAAGAAGCTCTCCTCGGTGCTGGCGTCCGGCAGCCTGATGGACAGGGCAAAATTTCATTACGCCAAGCCCGACCCGTACGGCCTCTCGGATCTCACCAGCACGCTGAAGGCTTTCCTCCGGGTGCATTCCTGGAAGGACGTGCTGACGAAGGACGACGTCGAGGAATGGATCGCGATGAACAGGCTTTGGGAAGAGGCCTTCAACAAGTTCAACGTGTAGGCCGCCAGGCTGCGGCGCATCGCGATGGTCCTCGGCTTCGGCCTGCCGTCACCCTCTACGACGGCGGGTCAGGGGTTTGAGGGTCCGGCGTCGACGTTCGGGGCAGGAGCAATGGCGGCCGCTCTCATGCGCGCGATGTGCCTGCGCGCGATGTGAGA
>MEMN01000084.1:25571-26178 GCA_001767945.1 Alphaproteobacteria bacterium RIFCSPHIGHO2_12_FULL_66_14
GAGCTCATCGGGTTCGTCGAACAGCCGCTCCGGCGCGCGACAGAAGGCGAGGTCGATGGCGACGCCCTTCTTCTCGTAGCTGAGGAGCGGCGAGGCGAGGGCCTCCGCGAAGGCCGCCCGGTTTTGGTCGTCGAGCCGGAGGTAGAGCATGTTGTCGGTCACCATCCCGAACATCACCCCGTCGCAGAACACGCCGGCCTTGCCGAACATGCGCCGCAGCGTGACGCGGCCGAGCGGCTCGAGCTGCTCGCACAGGAACTCGGCAAAGCTGTCGCTGGCAACCATTCCCCATCCTCCGTCCTGCCGAAGGATAGCGCGGACGAGGCATCCGGGACGAGGCTTCTGGCAAGTCCGGAAACGCTTCAGTCCAGCAGGCGGCCGATCGCCCAGCCGGACGCGGCGACGACGGCTGCGATGAACGCCAGGGAAATCGCCAGGGGAATGAGCGGATGGATGTTGTTCAGCCGGCGGAAGAGATTGCACAGGAGCCCGACCGCGACCTGCGGCGGCGTGCTCGGGCTCTTGGAATATTCCATCGCCGCCTTCACGACGTAGAACACGCCGGTGTTGGCGGCGAGCGCGGCCCGCCCCAGGAGGGCGCCGCCGC
>MEMN01000084.1:26213-29166 GCA_001767945.1 Alphaproteobacteria bacterium RIFCSPHIGHO2_12_FULL_66_14
CGCTGGCGATCGGCGGGATTGTACTGCCCCTCGACCCAGTGCAGCTCGCGGTGAAAGTCGAGCAGGCCGAAATCGTAGGTCGCGAACGCCTTCTCGACCCCGCTGTCGTGGAACACGACCTTGTAGGTCGCGTCGGACTGCAGGTAGATCAGGGCGCGCACCACCACGCTCCCCGATAGGAAGCGCAGGTTGCCGTCGTAGTGCCGATCGAACAGGCCCTGATCGCCGCCGCGGTCCTTGTTGTAGTGGGACAGGTAGAGTTCGTCGGTGTGCTTCATCGGCGCGATGACGCTGCCTGCGGGGACTTTGGCGGCGATCAGCGAGCGGATGAGCGAGCCGTCGCGCAGGCGGTCGATCTGCTCGATCACGGCGCCGGGCAGGGTACGGACATAGACATGCTTGGACGGCCGTTGCAGCAGCTCCTCGCGATAGCGCGCCTCGATCCAGCGCACGAGACCGTCGATCACGGCCCGGTCGGCGCCGTCATCGAACCGGCCGATCGTCGCGGGAAAGTGCCGCGCCGTCCGGGCCTGTGGCGCGGACTCCGCGCCGTCGCCCTCCGCACTTTGGCTGGCCCAATTCAGCATGCTGTTCATGAGGCTCTCCTTGACGTCTTTTCCGGGCCGGTTTCCTGCGCGTAGCAGCGATAGAGGGTCACGGCGCAGGCGATGGCCGCCGCTGCCAGCAGTCCAGCCGGCGCGGCGCAAACCACGCCGACCAGCACGCCGGCGAAGACGAGGCCACCGCCGATCCGCACGGTGCGGAGTCGCCGGGGGCCCGCGAGTTCCATCGCGAGCAGCCCGATGTTGAGCGCGACATGCAGGCCCACAAGCGGCCACCACTGTTCGGCAAACGCCGGATTGATCAGGGTGCCACCGAAAGCCGCGACATTTCCCACGATCATCGGATGGGCGACGAGCGAATAGGGAAATTCGGTAACTCTCCGGGGCGGTAGGCCCGCCACCTCATGACCGTAATAGGTCCGGTCGAACCCCAGCACTGAAGCCGCCCGGACGTTCAACAGGATGCCGCCGGCGATGACCGCGAGCGAGGCGAGGTCGAGCGGGGCGGCGAGATAGACCGCCGACAGCGCGGCGACCGAAACGGCCTTCATCGCCACCGCATCGCGCTTGAAGACGTCGAACGGCACCGCGCCGAACGCGAAGGCGAGCCAATAGAGATAGTAGTGCCAGAAGCTCAGCAGCCAGACCGCGAGCAGCAGGCTTTGCTCGAGCGCGGTCCCGAGCAGGACCGCCAGGACGAACAGGCCGCAAGCCAGCGTCGAGCCATTGCGCCGGACGACGGCGCGCAACGACCTGGAACGTTCCGATGCAAACACGTTACCGAACGATAATGCCCCATTGTGTCAGGCGCGTTACCCGTGAACTGAACCACCAGAGTCGGGATGATTCTTTTCCCCTTCGCGGAGCCCACAAAGGGGAAGTGCCCTCGTCCTACGAGGCAATGGGGTCAGGCGCGCGGCGTGGGGGTTCTTGTGGGCGGTGGTGAAGTCGTACGCTTTGCGCATCGTACGCGAGCCTGAATGCATGCGAGGCTGCGTCAGACGAGTTGCAACCGAAGTTTACGCCCGACAATGGTCGCCGCGCGCTGCAGCGTCGTCAAAGTCACGTTGCCGTCCTTGGGATCGAGCAGGCGGCCGATCTGGCTGCGACTGGTCTTCATGCGTTGCGCGAGGCCGTTGCGCGAAAGCTTGTTGGCTTTCATGGCTTCCTCGATCTGCCACGCAAGTACTTCCTTGACGGCAACCGCTTCGAACTCCTCGCGCTTGTCTTCCTCTTGAAGAAACGCGTCGAGAGTCGTGAATTTTGCCGCGGAGCGAGTCGTCTTTCTCTTTCCCATGTGCCGCACTCCTTCACTCTTCGATTTCACGTTTGCGTTTGCGCGCCAGAGTCAGGTCCGCGTCAGGTGTCTTCTGGGTCTTCTTGATGAAACCGTGAAGCGCCACGATCCTGTCTCCCGATAGGCTGAACAGAACGCGGGCGATGCGATTGCTCGGAAGACCGCTCCGAACCTCCCAAAGTCCGTCACCCAGGGGCCTGCATATCGGCATGCCCACCGGCCAGCGATACTGGACACGCATGAGATCCTGGCCAATCGCCCTGCGATCTTCTTCCCCAAGCCCGCGCAACCAGTCCCGGACCACCTCGCTGCCGGCGCGTGTGCGGTAGAAGACCAAGGGAATCTTGCGAGGCCCTCTCGGCACTCACCTGACCTTTATAAAGTTCATGGACTATATAATGAGCGCCCCGGCTCGGTCAACTTAAGGATCGTCCGCCAAAGCAGCCGGCAAGCGGCGTTCGTTTCTTGACGGGCTCCAGCGGCTGAGGCGGAGTCGCGAGTACCTACAAGTACGGACAAATCCAGGACTTGCACGACCACGACTTGAACGCGGCATCCCTAGAGACAATTGCCGCGAGTATTTCAGAGTTTAACGCTCGCATATTTCGCCTGCGGAATGGCTGGGCGCGACGCAATCCGCAGCCGTTGCCGCCACTGACACCGCCCGAAGAATGGAGCGGATGAGGCCACGTGTTCCTGGTGCGTCGGAATTCCCGCCCACAAGTGAGAAAGTCGGCGCGCTGAGCGCATAAGTGATCTTTGGGCTTTCCTGCCTATTGACAATATTCCTATCCGTCCCTATATATCCTCTCGCAAAGGATTTCCGGCCCCAAAGGGCCAAGGGATAGGAGGAAGGGGATGTCATTCTACGATCAAAACCGTCCGTTCGGGGCCCCCCTCGGGACCTCGGCCGGGACCCCGAACGGGACCCGCGAGGCGCCGCCGGTGGGCGGCCTCAGCTGGACCGACGCGGCCTATTTGATGCGGATCCATAAACAGGGCTTTCACCCGCCCGCCCATATGCGCGGCATGACGCTGGCGCAGCTGGAGGCCAATGCCCGCGAGGAGACCCGGGAGGCGCGCGAGGCCCAGG
>MEMN01000085.1:0-432 GCA_001767945.1 Alphaproteobacteria bacterium RIFCSPHIGHO2_12_FULL_66_14
CGAGACCTGCGCGATCAAGGCCGAGCTCGCCTTCCGCACCCTCGATGTCGACTGCGCGATCGCCAGCGAAGGCAGCTACGGCCCGATCGACCGCGTGCCGCTCCAGCCCACCGGCGTGGAAGTCATGGCGTTCGTCGATCGCCGCCGCGGTCTCAGGATCATCGAGACGCTCGCCACGCATCGCACCAACTGGCGGCTGCAACGTTTCAAGGCCGGCGATCCGGCGGCGCCGGCGGCGGTGAAGGCTCTGGGCTTTCCCGAATACGGCGTGTTTGTTATCGCCAACAGCGACCCCAGCCGGCCGCTCAAGGGGCTCGCGACCCTGGACGAGGTCGTGTCGGCGATCGACCAGGAGGCGAACCGATCGGACGACGGGCTCGCCATCCTGATTGCCGACATGCGGGCGCACCGCAATCCGACACGCATGAAGGT
>MEMN01000085.1:471-803 GCA_001767945.1 Alphaproteobacteria bacterium RIFCSPHIGHO2_12_FULL_66_14
GCGCCTCTGCCCGGCGTGTGGCGTTCCCGGTTTCGGCCATATCGACTCCCGGCGCGGGCTGCCCTGCGAGGATTGCGGGACGCCGACCCACTGGATCGATTTCGAGATCGACGGCTGCGCCGCGTGCGGCCATGCCGTGGCGCGGCCGCGCAAGGATGGTCGAAGGACCGCGTCGAAGCTCTCCTGCGTGACCTGCCGCGCCGCCTAGCCCGCGATATCCGTCGCCAGATGGAACAGGCAGTCGCCGCGTTCGCAGCGGGCGGGCACGCGCTTGCACAGCACCAGGCCGTCGCGCTTGAAGGTGAGCAGGTCGGGCTCGCGCCACGGCGTGT
>MEMN01000085.1:824-3208 GCA_001767945.1 Alphaproteobacteria bacterium RIFCSPHIGHO2_12_FULL_66_14
CCGGCTGTCCGGCTTTCACTTCGGCGCCGAGGTCGACCAGCGGCTCGAACAGGCCGCCGTCTGAGGCGTAGACGTAGTAGTCGTCGCCGCCGATCTCGGTGAGCCGGGTGGGCGAGGCGGGCGGCGCAGGCGGTGTGCCCTGCAGCAGCCCGACGTGGGCCAGCACTCGGCGCATGCCGTCCTCGGCCACCTTGAGCGACGCCGGCGTCACGAGACCGCCGCCGCCCAGCTCGGTGCCCATCGACACCACGCCCTGGCGCGCGGCGGCCGAGGTGAAGGTGCGGCCGCCGCCTTGCGGCGCTGCTGCGATGTAGCTCACCGGCGCGCCGAAGGCTTTCAGGAGGCCCACGACCTTCTTCATGCGCTCGGGATCGGCGTGGCGCGGCGCCAGCGCGCTCGGGATGTAGGTGAGCGAGCTGCCTCCGGAGTGGAAGTCGAAGCCGTAGTCGAAGCCCGGCAGCAGGGCATGCTCGATCCAGTAGGCGATCTGCTGGGTGATGGTGCCCTCGGCGTCGCCGGGGAAGGACCGGTTGAGGTTGCCGTCGTCGATCGGCGAGGTCCGCTGGCCCGCCATCGCAGCGGGGAAGTTGGCCGACGGCAGGATGACCAGCCGGCCTTTGATATCCTTGGCCTCGAGGCTGCGGATCAGGTTGCCGAGTCCGATCTGGCCCTCCCACTCGTCGCCATGGTTGCCGGCCTGCATCAGGACGCTGGGGCCCTCGCCGTTCCTGAGGCGCACGATCGGGATCGGGATCCAGCCGTAGGCTGAGCGGTGCACGGAATGCGGCACGCGCACGAAGCCGGTCGCCTTGCCTTCGGTATCGAGGTCGATGTCGGCCGACAGGCGGCTCATGGCCGTGAAGTCGGCCGGCTTGGAAACGGTACTCATCGCTAACGCCTTTCGCTACGGGGATCGAGGGCATCCTGCAGGCCGTCGCCGACGAAATTGAAGGCGATCACCGTGAGGAAGATCAGTAGGCCGGGCCACAGCGCGAGCATGGGCGCCTGCTGCAGCAGTTCCTGGGCGCCGGTCAGCATGTTGCCCCAGCTCGCCGCCGGCGGCTGCGTGCCGAGGCCGAGAAACGACAGGGTCGATTCGAACAGGATCAGGGCGCCGACCGACATGGTGGTCGCGACCACCAGCGAGCCAGCGGCATTGGGCAGGATGTGGCGGAACATGATCCGGCCGGGCCGGGCGCCGAGGGCCCGCGCGGCGCGGGTGAAGTCGCGTGCCTTGAGCGACAGCGTCTCGGCCCGCACCAGCCGCGCCACAGTGGTCCAGCCGGTCAGCGCCACGATGACGATGATGCGATAGAGCGAGAAGGCCTCGGATTGCGCGAGCTCGGCCGGCACGCCGATCTTGCGCGGATCGATGGCCGCTAGGACGATCAGCAGCGGCAGCAGCGGCAGCGAGATAACGCCGTCGGTGAGCCGCATCAGGAAGCCGTCGAGGCGGCCGCCGAGATAGCCCGCCACGACGCCGATGAAGGCGCCAAAGACGGCCGACAGCACCGCGCCCGAGAGGCCGACCAGCAGCGACACGCGACCGCCATCCAGCAGGCGTTGGAAGAGGTCGCGGCCGAGATCGTCGGTGCCCAGCCAGTACTCCGCGGAGGGGGGCTCGAAGCGGCGGAAGAGGTCGGTCGCGGTCGGATCGATTCCGCGGAACTGGGCGATCAGCGGGGCCGCTAGCGACAGCACCAGGAGGGTCGCGAGGAATATCATCGACACCCGCGCCAGGCGGTGCCGCATGAGCTGGGTCCAGGCCCGGTGGCGCGGGCTCGCGTCCGTCACGTGACCTCTCCCGAGATCGACACGCGCGGGTCGACCCAGGCATAGGCGAGGTCGGCCGCCAGGTTGCCGGCGATGGTGGCCAGCGTCGCCATCAGCAAACCGACGAGGGCCAGGTTGTAGTCGTTGTCGAGGATCGCCTGGTAGATCGCCTTGCCCATGCCGGGCCAGGCGAACATGGTCTCGGTGATCAGTGCGCCCGAGACCAGGCCGCCGAAGGAGAGCGCCAGCACGGTGAGCACGGGGGCCAGCGCGTTGGCGAAGGCGTGGCCCCACAGCACGATGGTCTCGGAGGCGCCCTTGGCCCGGGCGGTGCGGATATAGTCCTGTCGCAGGATCTCGATCATGGCGCCGCGCATGAAGCGCGTGTAGGCGCCGAGCTGCACCAGGGTCAGCGTCGTCACCGGCAGCGCCAGATGCCGGAGTTGTTCGGCAAGGGCGGTGGACCAGGAAGTCCCCGGCCGCACATCGGCCATCCCGCCAGCCGGCAGCCAGCCGAGGAACACCGCAAACAGGGTGATGAGCAACAGCGCCAGCCAGAACGGCGGGGCCGAGATGCCGGCGAAGCACAGCAGGTTGATCAGGTAGTCGGT
>MEMN01000085.1:3238-5615 GCA_001767945.1 Alphaproteobacteria bacterium RIFCSPHIGHO2_12_FULL_66_14
AGCGCTCGAGCAGGGGCTTGTCGAGGCCGTACAGGGCGCGCAGCCGGGCAGCGTCCTCGCTCGTCATCTTCGGGTCGCCTGAGATCATCATGTCGATGGGATCGCCCGGCATCAGGCCGATCAGGACGAAGACGACGAGGCTCATCAGCGCGAGCGTGATGGCCGTCTGCACGGCGCGGGCGGCCAGGTAGCGGCTCATCGTCTGGCTGGGAGCGCGCTCATTCTTCCCAGCGCCACTGCTCGATCCACAGCGTCGAGCTGTTGAGGGTGCCGGTCGGCACGACTCCCTTGAGCGGCTTGGGAATGACGAAAGGATCGACCCGGAAGAAGAGCGGCAGCGCCGGCAGGTCGTCGGCGGCCAGGCGCTGGATCTCGGCGAACAGGGTGCGCCGCTTGTCGACATCGAGCTCGCGTTCGGCGGCATCGAGGGCCTTGTCCATCTCCGGATTGGCGTAGCCCGGGTAGTTCTGGCCGCTCCAGGCGTTTTCCGCCGACGGGATTTCCTTGGAATGCAGCGACGAGCGCGGCACGCCCTCGGGGCGCTGGACCCAGGCGTACATGCCGAGCGCGCTGAAGGTGCGGCGGCCCATCGCCTCGAAGAAGATGCGCGGCGGCTCGGCCTTGATGCGGACTTCGATGCCGACCTGGCGGAGCTGGCTCTGGATCACCTGCGCCACCAGTTCGCGCACGCGGTTGCCGGCCGTCGTACCGAGCTCGATCGACAGCCGCTCGCCCGCCGCGTTCTGGCGCACGCTGTTCTTGAGCGTGGCGAAGCCTGCCTCGTCGAGCAGCTTGCGGGCCGCCGCCGGATCGTAGCCGTACTGGCGCGCGGCCGGGCTGAACATCGGATCGAGGTTGCTGATGCCGCCGTGGGCGATCGGCTGCTTGCCCTCGAAGAGCTTCTCCGAGATCGCCTTGCGGTCGATGGCGAGCAGCATTGCCTGGCGCACGCGCCGGTCGCCCAGCAGCTTGTTGTCGAGCTTGACGTCGATATGCTCGTAGATCAGCGCCGGCTTGTAGATGACGTTGTATCGTTCCTTGTGGCGCTTCTCGAAGGCGATCGCCTGGTCGAGCGAGAGGCCGAGTTCGCCCAACACATAGTCGACGTTGCCCGACAGCAGGTTGGCCTCGAGCGCCGCCGTGCTCTCGATGATCTTGACGACGATGCGCTTGAAATGCGGCTTCTGCCCCGTCCACGTCGGGTTCTGCTCGAGTGCGATGCGGCTGCCGGGCACGATCTCGACGATCCGGTAGGGGCCGAAGGCGAGGCCAGGATTGGTCGACTGCGTGTCGTAGGCCGTCCTGTTGCGGTACTCGGCCGGGTTGGCGTCGAAGATGGGCTTCTCGATATGCGCCGGCAGCAACTGCAGGCCGATGCTGTTGTAGTCGAAGGTGATGCGATCGATCGTCATGGTGAAGCGACGGTCGTCCTTCACGTCGAGCTTGATGATGCGCTTGTAGCCTTCCGACGAGGCGACGCCCGACAGCGGATGCTTGCCGACGTCGAGGGTGAAGGCTACGTCCCTGGCCGAGACCGGCACGCCGTCGCCCCAGCGCATGTCGCGCAGTTTGACGTCCAGTTCCATGCCTTTTTTGCCATCAGACAAGTCGATCACGCGCGCCTTGCCGTTCTCGATCGTCGGCAGCTCGACGCAGACCAGGCAGACCAGCTTCCAGTCGGCGTCGTAGGCGGTCACCGGCCGCGCCGTCATGTTGGCGATCAACGACTTTGCCAGCATCGAACTGATCAGCGGATTCCAGGTGCCCGGCGTCTGCGTCATGGCGAGTACGAGCTCGTCCTTGGCGCGGGCAGGAGCGGCAAGCGCGCAAAGCGCGAAGACGAGCGGCAGCAGGCGGCGGATCATGTCCGCCGCACCGTCGCATCGGTTACGGAATGAGGCAACTGCCTCGCTGCGGCGATCTTATCGCCCGAGCATGGACCGTGGCGCCGGCGGACGACCGCCGTGATTGGCCGACCACTGTTCCGGCGCCTCGAGGAAGGCCCGGGTTTCGGTGAGG
The DNA here is from genome assembly GCA_001767945.1 of Alphaproteobacteria bacterium RIFCSPHIGHO2_12_FULL_66_14. GTDB lineage: Bacteria > Pseudomonadota > Alphaproteobacteria > Reyranellales > Reyranellaceae > Reyranella. The sequence goes on from MEMN01000085.1 coordinate 5,258, forward strand.
CCGCGCTCGTCGAAGTACTTGTGCTTCTGCGCCGCTTCCAGGGCGTCCCACCAGGTGGCCAGGGCATGCAGCTTCACGCCGCCCGCCGCCAGCATCTCGATGCTCTGGGGGAAGATGCCGTAGTGGAAGATGACGAAGCAATCGGTGACCTTGGCTTCGGCCTTCTTCAGCGCCTCGATGAAGACCAGCTTGCTTCCGCCGTCGGTGGCGAGATCCTCGACCAGCAGGACGCGTTTGCCCGGCTTGAGGTCGCCCTCGATCTGCGCCATGCGGCCGAAGCCCTTGGGCTGCTTGCGCACGTAGATCATCGGCTTCTTGGCGAGGGCGGCCAGGAAGGCGGCGAACGGGATGCCGGCGG
>MEMN01000085.1:5628-9037 GCA_001767945.1 Alphaproteobacteria bacterium RIFCSPHIGHO2_12_FULL_66_14
CACTACATCGATCTTGTTCCAGCCGATGGCCTTGTCGATTGCCTTCAGCGCGTGATTCATGATCTTGGCGCGCGCTTCGGGAAACGAGATGAGCTTCCTGCAGTCGATGTAGACCGGGCTCGCCCGGCCCGACGTGAAGATGTACGGGTTGTCGGGGCGACAGTGGATCGCCTCGATTTCCAGCAGCAGGCGTGCAGTATCCCGCGCTTCCGGCGTGCCGCTGGCCCGGGCCGAAATAGCCTTGCCGTTCAACTTGTTGGCCGGCTTTTCCACAGGCGAGGTGCCGGTCGATTTTGCTTTCTTCTTCGTCGCCATGCTGCATTTCCCCCCCGCCGCTTGCGACAAAATGACGGCCGTGTGTTTAGCGTTCATCCACAGGACCGGCAAGGGCGGCGGCGGGGAATCCCGTGCCCGCTCGCGTCGAATTTTGTCAGTCTTGTTAAAGGACTTACTAATCATCCCAAAAGCGGCAGCTTGGAAGATCGGCAGGTCGACTAAGAATCCGTCATGAACCCGCGCAGAATCCCGGGCAAATCGGGCTTTACCCCTGCCAGCGTCTCAACGCCGATTGCCGATCGCCAAGGGGATGGCAGAGTGCAGCGGGGAGTACTCATGACCGACATGTCCGCCCGCGGAGGGCGCCTGTTCCGCTTTATCCTGGGTCGCCGACGGCTGTTGTCGTCGGTCGCTGCCGGGCTTGTCCTGCTGGCCTTCCTGCCCGCTTGGATGCGCGAGGCGACCCGGTTGCTGCTGGCGTGGGACCTCGCCACCCTTCTTTACGTCGGCATGACCTTCCGCATGATCTCGCGGTCGACCGTCGAGACCTGCCGGAAGCGGGCTGCCCTCTATGACGAAGGCGAGCAGTTCATCCTGCTGATCGTGGTCGTCAGCGCCGCCGCAAGCTTCGTCGCGATCTTTACCGAACTCGCGACGGTGAAATCCAACGGCGACGGGTTCGTCGAGTGCCTGGTGATCTCCGGCGCCACGGTGGTGCTGTCCTGGACCTTCACCCACCTCGTGTTCACGCTGCATTATGCCAACGTCTACTACAAGCCAGACAACGATGGACCGGGGGGCTTGAAGTTTCCCGGCGACCGCGAACCGGACTATCACGACTTCCTCTACTATTCGTTCGTCATCGGCTGCGCCGCGCAGACCGGCGACGTCGCCACTCTCTCGCGCGCCATGCGCCGGCTCAGCCTGGTCCATGGCGTGGTGGCTTTTGCCTTCAACTCGGCCATCCTCGCCCTGATGATCAATGTCGGCGCGAGCCTGATCTAAGGAGGGGCCGCATGCCGAGCCGCAGCCGCTTCGCCGATTCCGCGGGACTGGTCCTGCTGGTCGCCATATGTCTCGGCATCGGTGCGCTGGGCGGCGCCGTGACGGCGAGCAGTGTCACGACCTGGTATCCGACGCTCGCCAAGCCATCGTTCAATCCGCCGAGCTGGGTGTTCGGTCCGGTCTGGACGGCGCTCTACATTCTGATGGCCGTCGCGGCCTGGCGGATCTGGCGTGCGGCGGATCGCGACACGGCGCGCGGTCCGCTGGCGGTCTTCGCGCTGCAACTCGCGCTCAACCTCGGCTGGAGCGTCGCCTTCTTCGGGCTGCAGAAGATCGGCCTGGCGGTGGTGGTCATCATCGCGCTCGACCTCACGGTCGTCGCGACGGCGGTATTGTTCCGCCGCATCGATGCAGCCGCGGCACTGCTGCTGGTGCCCTATCTCGCCTGGATCGCCTTCGCGACGGTGTTGAACATCGTCCTCTGGCGGCTGAACTAGGCTTCGCTGCCGTGACCGTGCGCGTCGTGGTGCGTGGAATCGTGCTGGCTGATGGCCTCGCCGTCGTCCTTCCTCAGTTCCATGAAGACGACCGACGACAGGATCGTCATGGCGCCCAGGACGAGAAAGGCCTGCTGCACGCCGTGGATGATCGCCGCCGAATGCTCGTGCATGCCCTGCGGCACGAACAACGAGGCGATCAGCGCCGCGCCCGCCACGCCGAAGCTGATCGCGAGCTGCTGGGCGGTCGTGTAGATGGTGCTGGCACCGCTGGTCTGGCTGCTCGAGACCTCGGCGTACACCAGCGTGTTCATGCTGGTGTATTGCATCGACGTGAAGAAGCCGAGCACGAAGGCCTGCACGACGATGCGCCAGATCGGCGTCTCGGCCCCCACCGTGACGAACGACATGATCATGACGCCACACATCACGGTGTTGGCGACCAGCACGTTGCGGTAACCGAACTTCGCCAGGATGGCCGGCATGAAGGTCTTGAGTCCGATCGAGGCGATCGCCTGCGGCAGCACCAACAGGCCCGACTGGATGGGCGTGAAGCCCAACCCCACCTGGTAGAGCAGCGGGAACAGGAACGGGATGCCGCCAAGGCCGAGCCGGGTGAAGAAGCCGCCGCTCACCGAGGCGCGGAAGGTGCGGATCCTGAACAGGGCGAGGTCGAGCAGCGGAAACTTCGTCAGCATGGTGCGGATGCCGTAGCCCGCCAGCAGCGCCGCCGAGACGGCCAGCATGATGAGAATTTCGACCGGGCCGTGCGTGTGGTCCCCGAACACCTCGAGCACGTAGGACAGGAGCGCAATGCCGCCGCCGAACAGCACCAGGCCCACGAGGTCGAGCGGGTGGACCTGCGCCTCGCGGTAGTCGGGCAGGTGGCGCAGCACGTAGAAGAGGCCGATCAGCCCGACCGGGATGTTGACGAAGAACACCACGCTCCAGTGCAGCCAGTGCACGATCGCGCCGCCCGCGACGGGGCCGACCATGGGCCCGACCAGGCTCGGGATGGCGACGAAGCTCATGGCCTTCACGAGATCGGCCTTGTCGTAGGTGCGCGCCAGGGTCATGCGGCCGACCGGCATCATCATGGCGCCGCCCATGCCCTGCAGGACGCGGAACGCGACCAGCATTTCGAGGCTGGTGGCCAGCCCGCAGAGCAGCGAGCCCAGACTGAAGAAGCCGATGGCGGCGGCAAAGACGCGGCGTGTGCCGAAGCGGTCGGCCATCCAACCGCTGATCGGGATGAACACCGCGAGCGAGAGCGTGTAGCTTGCCAGCACCGACTTCACGTTGAGCGGCGTCACCTGCATCGCCTTGGCGATGGCCGGCACCGCCGTGTTCAGGATGGTCGTGTCGAGCGACTGCATGAAGAACGCCACCGCCACGAGCCACGGCAGCAGTCTCTTGGTGGCATCGTCCGGCCCGTTGGGCGGCGTCATTGTCATGCAAGGCACTGTGGCCGCGCATATCTGTCTGTTCAATTGCAATTGATGCGGGGCAGGAACCGGGGGAGGTAAAGTCACAACCGGGAGGTAGTCATGCGCCGCAGAGCAATCGTTGCGGGGCTCGTTGCCGCGGCTGTTATCTTGGCAACCGAGGTGCCATCCTTCGCCCAGACCGAT
>MEMN01000085.1:9110-9649 GCA_001767945.1 Alphaproteobacteria bacterium RIFCSPHIGHO2_12_FULL_66_14
GCAGTCGCGACTTTGTGCCGGTCGCCGAGCGCATCGCGACCTTCGATAACGACGGCACCCTGTGGACCGAGCAGCCGGTTTATTCCCAGGTCGCATTCGCAATGGACCGCGTGAAGGCGCTGGCGCCACATCATCCCGAATGGAAGACGCTCGAGCCTTTCAAGTCGGTGCTGAGCGACGACAGGGCAGCACTTGCCGCCATGGGCGAGAAGGGCCTGCTCGAGATCATGGCCGCGACCCACGCCGGCCTCACGACCGCGGAGTTTGCCAGGGCGGTGAACGACTGGCTCGCTACGGCGCGTCATCCGCGCTTCAAGCGGCCCTACACCGATCTCGTCTACCAGCCGATGCTCGAGCTGCTGGCCTACATGCGCGCCAACCAGTTCAAGACCTTCATCGTCTCGGGTGGCGGCATCGAATTCATGCGGCCGTGGACGGAGCGGATCTACGGCATCCCGCCGGAACAGGTTGTCGGCTCGTCGGGTGTTACCAGGTTTGTCCTGCAGCCTGATGGCGTGCCGGTCCTGCGGAAGGAAGCG
>MEMN01000086.1:0-6458 GCA_001767945.1 Alphaproteobacteria bacterium RIFCSPHIGHO2_12_FULL_66_14
AATGAATTCCGACAGCGGCGCGGTTTTACGCCTTCCCGGCCGCGCCAACAACCGCGCGACCCGGTGGCACCGGTGCTACTTGACGAGGACGACCGGGACCTTGCTGTAGGCGATCACGTCCTGCGCGACCGATCCCAGCAGGACACCGGCGAGCCCGGTGTGTCCGCGGGTGCCGATGACCACCATGCCGACGCCCAGCTTGTCGACGTAATCTCCGACGATCTCGCCCTGCCGGCCTACGCCGATATGGACCTTGGCCGGTACCGATGCCTTCTTGGCGAGTTCGATCGCCGAGGCGAGGGCCTTGTTGCCTTCGTCGCGGTGATGGCTGTCGATCTGCTCCCGGGAGACGAATGCCGAGACCGCACCTCCGAGGTTGGGCTGCACGTTCAACAGATGCAGCTCGGCAGGCAGCCCGGCCGACAGCAGATCGATTGCATGGCGCACGGCGCGATCGGAAGTCGCCGAGCCGTCGACCGCCACCAGGATTGCCTTCATCTTGGCCATGGCGACTAATCCTTCCCCTTGTCCGACGCGAGATCGACCGGCTCAGCATGTCTGCGCTGCTTGGCACGGTATTGCAGGAAATACCCGAGAGCCACGGTGATGACCGCGCCGCCGATTTCAAAGACCATCTTGGCGTTGGGGACCATGGCCGCGAGCTGTTGGGCGTAGGCCGGATCGGTTGCGAGGACTTCGCCCGCGATCCAGCCCAGGAGGCCGCCGCCGGCGATGACGATGATCGGGAAGCGCTGGAGCAGCGCCATGATCAGGGTCGCTCCGAAGATGATCAGCGGGATGCTGATCAGCAGGCCGAGGACGATCAGGGTCGTGTTGCCGTGGGCGGCCGCGGCGATGGCGATGGCGTTGTCGAGACTCATCACCGCGTCAGCGATGATGATGGTGCGGATGGCGCCCCACAGGGACCCCTCCGCTTTCACCCCATCGCCGTGCTCTTCCTCGCCCTGGACCAGCTTGATGCCGATCCACAGAAGAAGGAGGCCGCCGATCAGCTTCAGATACGAGATCTGGAGGAGCAGGTCGACGATCAGCACGAAGATGATGCGCAGCACGATGGCGCCGGCACTGCCGGCAAGAATGGCCGGCTTCTGATGACGCTTTTCCAGGTTCCGACAGGCCAGTGCGATAACCAGCGCGTTGTCGCCCGACAGGACGATGTTCACCAGAACGATCTGGGTGAGACCACTCCAGAAGGCGGGCGTAAGCTCAAATCCCATGATTTAGCGATCTCCGTCCCGAATATCCCTGAGTCGCGACCTTCTTTGCGTCGTTCGAAGCTGTTAATGCAGCCTCCATCGGGGAGCAAGCCAAACCGGGCAGGCCGAGGGAGAAGACCGCATGGCGAGCAGTGCCGGCTACAACAAGATGTTTCCGGTGTCGTGGACGGAATTGCACCGCGACGCCCGCGCGCTCGCCTGGCGACTTGCGGATCTGGGGCCGTTCAAGGGTCTGGTGGCGATCACCCGGGGCGGGCTCGTCCCCGCCGCCATCATCGCCCGCGAACTCAACCTCCGCCTGATCGACACGATCTGCTGCTCGACCTACGACCGCATGGCGCGAGGCGGCAAGGTCGAGTTGCTGAAGGGCACGACCGCCGAGCAGGAAAAGGGCAAGGGCTGGCTGATCGTCGACGATCTGGTCGACACCGGCGTCACCGCCCGGGCCGTGCGGGCATTGCTGCCCGAGGCGCATTTCGCCACGGTCTACGCCAAGCCCGCCGGACGGCCGACCGTCGACAGCTATATTACAGAGGTGAGCCAGGATACCTGGATCCTGTTCCCGTGGGACCAGGAAGCGGTGATGGCCAAGACCGTCCTCGAGTTGAAAGGCAGCCAGTGATGAAGTGTTACGTCATCCCCTCGCCCAAGGGCATCGACTCGCTCGCCCTGGTCGAGCGGCCGGATCCGACGCCTGGCCCGCGCCAGGTGCTGGTGCGGGTGCGCGCCACGTCCCTCAACTACCGCGATCTGCTGACCATCGAGGCGCAGTACGCCCGCGCCGCGCCCAAGGCCGATTTGATCCCGCTGTCGGACGGCGCCGGCGAGGTGGTCGCGGTCGGTCCCGGCGTCAGCCGGGTCAAGGTCGGCGACCGCGTCGCCGGCTGCTTCATGCAGAAGTGGATCGGCGGGGCGATCGACGAGGCGGCGCAGGCTTCGGCCATGGGTGGCGCGATCGACGGCATGCTGACCGAACTCGCCGTGCTGGAAGAGGACGGCGTGGTCCAGCTGCCCGCCGGAATGAGCTTCGAGGAAGGCGCCACCTTGCCGTGCGCCGGCCTGACGGCGTGGCACGCGCTGGTCGAGATCGGCAACATAAAGGCCGGCGACGTCGTGCAGATCCTGGGCTCGGGCGGCGTCTCGATCTTCGCCCTGCAGTTCGCGAAAATGTTCGGCGCGCGCGTGATCGCGACCTCGAGCTCGGCCACCAAGGCCGCCCGGCTGAAGCAAATGGGCGCCGAGGCGGTGATCGACTACAAAGCGACGCCCGACTGGGACAAGGAGACGATGCGGCTGACTGGCAACCGCGGCGCCGACATCACCGTCGAGGTGGGCGGCGCCGGCACGCTCCCCCGCTCCTTCATGGCGACGCGCCTTGGCGGCCGGATCGCGGTCATCGGTCTGCTCACGGGCATGGCCCAGGTCGACCCGATGCCGATCCTGCGGCGAAACCTCCGGGTCCAGGGACTTTATGTCGGCAGCAAGCAGATGTTCGAGGGCATGAACCGCGCCATCGCGGCCAACGGCCTGAAGCCCGTCATCGACAGAGTGTTTCCTTTCGCCGAAGCGAAGGAAGCGTACCGGCACCTCAAGAGCCAGAACCATTTCGGCAAGATCGTGATCGCGCACGCTTAGGAGAGGCTTCGATGGAAAACCTGTGGTCCGAGGGCGACGCGAAGGCTGCGATCGCGCAGCACGCCGCCAAGGGCATCAACGAAGACCTGGCGCTGCGCGTCTACACGACGCGGCTGCTGGGCGGCGAGCCGCGGCTGGTGCTGCACGGCGGCGGCAACACCTCGGTGAAGACCACGATGCCCGACATCACGGGGCAGCAGGTCGAGGTGTTGTGCGTAAAGGGCAGCGGCTGGGACATGGGCACCATCGAGGCGCCCGGCCTGCCGGCCGTTAGGCTCGACCCTCTGCGCGAGTTGAAGGGCCTGCAGGCGCTCAGCGACGAGGACATGGTCAACGTCCAGCGCAGTAACCTGCTCGATTCGAAGTCGCCGAACCCGTCGGTCGAGACGCTGCTGCATGCCTTCCTGCCGCACAAGTTCATCGACCACACCCATTCCAACGCGGTGCTGTCGCTGACCGACCAGCCCGATGGCGAGGCGCTGGCGCTGGACGTGTTCGGCAAGCGCGCGGCCCTGGTGCCTTACGTCATGCCGGGCTTTGCGCTGGCCAAGAAGACCGACGAGATCTCGCGCGCCAATCCCGGCGTCGAAGGGCTGGTGCTCCTGAAGCACGGCATCTTCTCGATGGGCGCCACGGCGGAAGAAGCCTATGTCCGCATGATCGACCTGGTGACGCTCGCCGAGAAGCGGCTGGCCAGGGAGACACGCAAGATTTTCCCGGGCGCGACCCTGCCGAAGGCGATCGCATCGGTCGCCGACGTGGCGCCGATCCTGCGGGGACTGATGTCGCTTGCCGCGAAAAGCGGCGGCCGGGAGGCGTCGCAGCGCTTCGTGTTCGAGTTCAGGACCGGACCGGAGATCCTGGCCTTCGTCGGCGGCAAGGAGATCGCGCGCTACAGCCAGCAGGGGCCGGTGACGCCCGACCACGCCATCCGCACCAAGGGCGTGCCGCTGATCGCGCCGGCGCCCGAAGCCGGCAAGCTCGATATGTTCAGGACCGAGACGAAGGCGGCTCTCGACAAGTTTGCCGCCGACTATCACGCCTACTTCGCGCGCCACAACGGCAAGCAAGTCGTGGCCAGGAAGGAACTCGATCCGATCCCCCGCGTCGTGCTGGTGCCAGGCCTCGGCCTGTTCGGCCTCGGCAACAGTTCCAAGGACGCCAAGATCGCGGCCGACCTCGCCGAGACGACGGTCGCGGTGGTGGCCGATGCCGAGCGGCTGGGCACCTATGAGTGCATTCCGGAGCCCGACATCTTCGACATCGAATACTGGTCGCTCGAACAGGCCAAACTCAGTGCCGCGGCCGAGAAGCCGCTGGCGCGCCGCATCGTCGTCGTCACCGGCGGCGCCTCGGGCATCGGTGCGGCGACGGCGCAGGCCTTCGCCCGCGAAGGCGCCGAGGTCGCCGTGCTCGACCGCGACGTTGCGAAGGTGAAAGGCCTCGGCATTGCCTGCGACGTCACCGACCCCGCGTCGGTGCGCGCCGCCTTCGACAAGGTCGTGACCGCCTATGGCGGCGTCGATATCGTGGTCTCCAACGCGGGCGCCGCCTGGCAAGGCCGCATCGGCGACGTCGACGACGCCACCTTGCGCAAGAGCTTCGAGCTCAACTTCTGGGCCCACCAGAGCGTGGCGCAGAATGCCGTGCGCGTGATGCGCACGCAGGAACTGGGCGGCTGCCTGCTGTTCAACACTTCCAAGCAAGCAGTGAATCCCGGACCGGACTTCGGTCCCTACGGCTTGCCCAAGGCCGCGACCCTGTTCCTGATGCGTCAGTACGCGCTCGACCATGGCGGTGACGGCATCCGCGCCAACGCCGTCAACGCCGACCGCATCCGCACCGGCCTGCTCACCGACGAGATGATCGCCCAGCGCTCCAAGGCGCGGGGCCTCAGCGAGGCCGACTACATGGGCGGCAACCTCCTGGGCCTCGAAGTGACGGCCGACGACGTGGCCCAGGCGTTCGTGGCGCTCGCCAAGGCGCCGAAGACGACCGGCTCGGTGACGACGGTCGATGGCGGCAACATCGCGGCGGCGCTGCGGTAGTGCCGCCGGTTGGGCCCAACTTTTGAATTTGGGCCCAACCCGACACACGGAAATTGGCCTCTCCAGCCGCCTGGAAGCCAGCAAATCCGCCCTTTTCACGGGCTCGGCGGGCCCACCTGAATGCATGGTGCGTTGGGCCCGAAAGTGGGCCGGACTCCGAGATAAGCCCTATTCCATTGGCTCTTGCGCGACTCCCGGTTTCTTCGTTGGCACAAGCCCCCGCGCGCCCTGTTCCCAGGCGTCGTCAAGTGTCTGTTCTGGCGTCATTATTTGGCGCCGAGTTGGGACGGGGTCGTTGTTGGGACTGTCCACGGGTCAGGACCCGCGGCGGCTGCACCAGGCCATAAGGCGAACCCGCGGCCCCTCTTGCGGACTCCGGAGGGCGCGGGGAGGTCGTGCCGGAAATGGAAAAGGCCAGCGCAGTCCAAGCGCCAGCCTAATGAAATTATAGCCGCATTCCTGCTGAATTGGCAAATCTAGATCTGCAATGCCGGTCTGCAAGAAGCGCATTCCTCAGCCCGTCCGGCGGGTGTTCACTTGCGGCATGCAGATTCGCCCGCTCACTCCCCATATCGGCGCCGTCATGACCGGCATCGATGCCTGCCGGCCACTCACGGCGGCCGAGGTCCAGGCCGTCGAGGCCGGCATGGACGAGCACGCCGTCCTCGTGTTGCCCAGCCAGGATCTCACCGACGAGCAGCAGCTCGCCTTCACGCGCAACTTCGGCCCCCTCGAGGAAGGCGCCAACTCGACGGTACGCACCGGCGAGCTCCGCCTCGCGCCGACCTTCGCCGACGTCTCCAACCTCGACAAGAGCGGCGCGAAGCTGGCGCGCGACAACAAGCGCCGCATGGCGGCCCTCGGCAACCGGCTCTGGCACTCCGACGCCTCGTTCCGCGCCGTGCCGGCACGCTATTCGCTGCTGAGCGGCCGCATCGTCACAACCGACGCCGGCAACACCGAGTTCGCCGACATGCGCGCGGCCTACGATGCCCTCGATGCTGCGACCAGGGCCGAGGTCGAGGAGTTGGTCTGCGAACACTCGCTGATCCATTCGCGCCAACGCCTCGGCTTCACCGAGTTCCTGCCCGACGAGCGCGTCTCGATGAAGCCGGTGCTGCAGCGGCTGGTGCGCACGCATCCCGTGACGGGGCGGAAGTCGCTCTACCTCTCGGCCCATATCGGCGCCATCGTCGGCTGGCCGCGCCCCGAGGCGATGGCTTTCATCCGCGACTTGATGGAGCACGCCACCCAGGCGGCGTTCGTCTACGTCCATCGCTGGACGAAGCATGACCTGGTGATCTGGGACAACCGCACTACCATGCACCGCGTGCGCCGTTTCGACGATCTCAACATCGTACGCGACATGCGCCGCACCACGACCCGCAGCGACGGCCCGACGGTAGCGCAGCCAGCGGCGTAGACGCTCAAACTCGTCGCTGGGAGCACGCCACTCCAGTGGCGCTCATATTCTTCAGGACCGCGAGCCTCCGGCTCGCTCATGACTCTGGGCGAGCCGGAGGCTCGCGGTCCAAAA
>MEMN01000086.1:6468-11369 GCA_001767945.1 Alphaproteobacteria bacterium RIFCSPHIGHO2_12_FULL_66_14
GGGCGAGCCGGAGGCTCGCGGTCCAAAAAGCCATGAACATGAGCGCCACTGGAGTGGCGCGCTCCCAGCAATGGCCTATGTCCGCCCCTCAAATTCGGCATCCTTCTTCGGAATCAGGTCGTAGGGTAGCGCGAAGCCCGGCATCGCTCTCAGGCGATCACGCCAGGCGGCGAGGTTCGGACGCTGATCGATCGACAGACCGCCTTCGTGCGCGAACACCATGCGGCCCCAGCAGCCGATGTCGGCGATCGAGCAGGCATCGCCCACCAGCCACTCGCGGCCCTGCAGCGACTTGTCGGCGAAGTCGAGCGCCGCCTCGGCCTGCGGCCGGAAGAAGTTCACGATGTCCTGCGGCACGTCGGGCCGAAAGCGCGCGAAGTGGCGGACGCGGGCCACGTTGGTGATGGCATCGTTCTCCCAGGCGAGCCACTCACGCGCTTGCCAGCACTGCTGCTCCGTCTTCGGCTCGAAGTGGCCGGTGGTGCGCGCGAGATAATCGAGCACGACGTTCGACATCACGATGGTGAGGCCGCGGTGGCGCAGCACCGGGACCTGGCCGTAGCGGTTGAGGGCGAGGTGGGCGGGCTCCTTCTGCACGCCGTTCTTGAGATTGACCGTGCGGAAGGAGAACGGCAGGCCGGCGAGCGCCAGGAAGAGCATCGGCTTGTAGCTTGAGCTCGAGGTGAAACTGCCGTGCAGAACGAGGCGGTCGTCGATCATATCGTCTCCTGTGGCGCAGACGGAACGCAATTCGTACTCTTCCCCGTCCTCGGAGGAAACGAACATGACGACGCTCAGGCGCCGCAGGGTCGGCAAGACCAAACTGGAAGTCACCGAACTCGGCCTCGGCGGCGCACCGATGGGCGGCTTTCGCGCCACCATCCCGGATGCCGAGGCGGTGAAGCTCACCGACGACGGCTACGACGCCGGCATCCGCTATTTCGACACCTCGCCCTACTACGGCTACGGCCGCAGCGAGCTGCGCATGGGCGCGGCGCTGCGCGAGAAGCCCAGGGACAGCTACGTGCTGTCGACCAAGATCGGCCGCGTCCTGCATGCGATGAAGCCCGGCGAGAAGCCGCCGGCGGATTTTCGCGAGAACGGCTTGCCCGGCTTCGCGCCGGTCTACGACTACACCTACGACGGCGTCATGCGCTCGCTGGAGCATTCGCATCTGCGACTCGGCTTGCAGAAGATCGACATTGCCCTGATTCACGACATCGATTTCTGGACCACCAAGGACCGCACCGTGCTCGAGGAGCGCTTCAAGACGGTGATGGACTCGGGCTACCGCGCGCTCGACGAGCTGCGCAAGGCGGGCATCGTCGGCGCGATCGGCGTCGGCATCAACGAGAGCGACACCAGCACGCGCTTCATCAAGGCGGGCGACTTCGACTGCATGCTGCTGGCCGGGCGCTACACGCTCCTCGAGCAGGGCGCGCTCGAGGAGTTCCTGCCGGAGTGCCAGAAGCGCAATGTCTCGGTGATCCTGGGCGGGCCGTACAATTCCGGCATCCTGACCGGCAACGTGAAGGCCGGCGCCACGCACGACTATGTGGCGGCGCCCGCGGCGCTCATTGAAAAGGCGCAGAAAATCGAGGCGGTGTGCCAACGCCACGGCGTGCCGCTTGGCGCCGCCGCGATGCAGTTCCCGCTGTTCCATCCCGCCTTCTGCGCGGTGATCCCGGGCGCGCTCAGCACGGCCGAGGTCAGGCAGAACGTGGCGCATATGAACGTGAAAATTCCGGTCGAGCTGTGGAGCGAGCTCAAGCGCGAGAAGCTGCTCAATCCGGCGGCGCCGACTCCCAATTGAGGAGACGCCCATGAAGATCGTCGACGCACAGATCCATATCTGGGGGCAGACCGTGACGCCGCCGTCGGGACTGCACCGCAAGGTCGAAAAGTTCACCGCTGAGGAAGCGCTGAAGGAGATGGACGAGGCCGGCGTCTCCGCCGCACTGATCCATCCGCCCTACAGCTGGGATCCGACCTCCAACCAGCTCGCGCTCGATGCCGCGCAGAAATATCCCGACCGCTTCGCCGTGATGGGCCAGTTCCCGCTACAAGATCCCGAGAGCCGCAAGCGTATCGTGGGCTGGCGCAACCAGCCCGGCATGATGGGTCTGCGCTGGGCGCTGCTGCAGCCGGCCGAGCAGAAATGGCTGGATGACGGTCTGCTCGACTGGGTGTGGCCCGCCGCCGAGAAGGAAGGCATCCCGGTCGCAACGATGGGAGGGATCTTCCCCGACAAGTTCCGCGCCATCGCCGAGCGGCATCCGAACCTGAGAATGATCGTCGACCATTGCGGCCTGAACCGCCACGGCCAGGACGAAGAGGCCTTCATCCATCTCGACAAGCTCGTGGCGCTCGGCAAGCTGCCCAACGTCGCGGTCAAGGCGACCGGTGCGCCGCACTACTCGACCAAGGGCTATCCCTTCCGCAACATCCAGGACGGACTGCACCGCATCTTCGATGCCTTCGGGCCCAAGCGCTTCTTCTGGGGTACCGACATCACCCGCATGCAATGCAGCTACCGCCAGTGCGTGACCTTCTTCACCGAGGAGCTGCCGTGGCTGAAGGGTCGCGACCTCGAGGACGTGATGGGCCGCGGGCTGTGCGAGTGGATCGGGTGGAAGCTGAAGTTCGAGTGAGAGACCTCGCCCGTATCTTGATGGATCATGACGTTTCATGATATAGGAAGACGCAAGGAGTTTCCGATATGGCCATCACCCGTGAGAAATTCGCGACCCAGGTCAATGCCAAGACGCTGGCGGCAGTGCGACGACTTGCGGAAAAGGAAGGCCGGCAGCTCCAGGCTCTGGTCGACGAGGCGCTGACGGACCTCATCGAGAAGCGCCGGCTGGATCGGCCGCGTGCGCATGTCATGGACGCCTATCAGCGCAGCCATGCCCGGTATGGCGAACTCTACAAGAAGCTGGCGCAGTGAGGGACTACCTCACGATCGCCGATGTCCTTGCCATTCACGCCGACCAGATAGACCGATACGGAGGGTCACCCGGCCTGCGCGATGCCGGCCTCCTCGAGGCGGCGCTGTTCCGGCCGCAGACGGGCTACTACGCGGACGTGATCGAGGAAGCGGCGGCGCTGTGGGAGAGTCTTTCCCAAAGTCATGCCTTCATCGATGGCAACAAGCGCACAGCATTTGCGGCAGCTCTCACCTTCCTTGCGATCAACGCTGTCGAGCTGAGGGCATCCACCGACGAGACCTACGACTTTATCACGAACCTTCATGACACAGGCGCCTTCCGTTTCGACGCGCTTGTGAAGTGGCTTCGAGAAAAAACCTAGGCGCTACTTCTTGAGTGGCAGGATCTGGCCGCGGATTTCGCCGTCGGGATACTTCTCGGTCATCACGTTGACGTACCAGCGGCCGGCGAGAACCTCGGCGGCCTGGCCCTCGGTGAGCGTGACGCCGTCGTCGATCGTCGAACGGTCGGCGTAGAACGGGACATTGATGGGGGCCACTTGCTGGGCGTTCTCTCCCGGCGCGGCGGGCCCCTGCAGGTAGGCCATCGTAACCGGCCCGCTCAGCCTGACCAGGTTCAGGCGATACTCCAGCACCTTGGTCGAGGGCCGGTAGACCGCCGCGAAATACCCGCTGCCCCTGCTCTCGGTCGGCGGCACCTCGCTGGCACCGTTCAGGGTCGCCCGGAAGTCGGTCTTGGGAAGCTTGGGTTCGCCCGGATAGAACGAGCAGCCGCTCACGGCGAGCGGGAAACCGAGAAACAGAGTGCGGCGAAACATCGTTTCTAGTCTACGCCGCCAACGCGGGGATCGTCCCCAGGGTAAATCACGCCCGGTGATGGACCGACGCCTACCCGTAAACCTTTGTCGGCAATCTCTCCAGCCGTGCCTTGAGCTGCAGGGCGAGGAATCGCGAATAGAGCCGGGACTGCATCAGATTGCCGCCGTGGAACCACAGGTTCTCCTGCGCCGTCGGCTTCCACATGTTGCGTAGCTCGCCCTCCCAGGGGCCCGGGTCCTTGGCGGTGCCGGAGCCCAGCCCCCAGCACTTGCCGACCTTGTCCGCGACCTTGGGTGAGATCAGTTCAGCCGCCCACTGGTTCATCGAACCGTAGCCGGTGGCATAGACGACGAGATCGGCCTTGAGTGCGCTGCCGTCGTTCAGCACCACGGAGTCCGCCGTGAGCCGCGCCACCTCGACGCCCGACTTGAGCTTGATGCGACCGTCGGCGATCAGCTCCGACGCGCCGACATCGATGTAGTAGCCGGAACCGCGGCGGAGATACATCGGGCCGATGCCGGTGTCGTCCTCGCCGAAGGTGAGCTTGAAGCCGGCAGCGCCGAGGCGTTGGTAGAAATCGGCGTCCTCGCGCCGGATCTGGTCGACCACCGGGCGCATGACCTGGGGCAGCGCGCCATAGGGCATCGACGCCGTGGTAAGATCGGCGATGTCGGTGGTGATGCCGGCCGCCATCGCCGCTTCCGAATAGAGAGCGCGGTTCTTGGCCAGCGTCTCCGCCCGCATGACCAGCGTCGGCGAACGCTGCAGCATCGTGACATCGGCGCCATGCTCCCAGAGATCGGCCGCGATATCGTGCGCCGAGTTGTTCGAGCCCACGACGACGCAGCGCTTGCCCGCCCAGCCCTCACCGCCGGTGTGACGGCTGGAATGATGCTGCTTGCCTTTGAAAAGTTCGGCGCCGGGAAAGCGCGGCACCTCGGGAAAGCCCGACATGCCGGTCGCCAGGACGACGTGCTTCGGCCGCATCGTGACCGACTCACCATCACGCTCGACGACGACGGTCCATTCCTGACGGGCCTCGTCCCACGACGCGCCCTTGCACGTCGTCGAGCTCCAGTAGTCGAGCTCCATGATCTTCACATAGGATTCCAGCCAATCGCCCATCTTGTCCTTG
>MEMN01000087.1:0-4141 GCA_001767945.1 Alphaproteobacteria bacterium RIFCSPHIGHO2_12_FULL_66_14
AGAGCGCCTCCGCGGAGGCGCTCTTTTCGTTTCAGGCCGGTAGTGCCTAGGCCTTCACCTGGTCGCTCAGCCAGTCGATTGCGGCCTGTGCACCACCCTTGCCATGGGGGATGCCGAGCGCGCCAAGGCTCATCTCGATCACGCTCAAGGTGCCGAGGACCATCGGTGCGTTGACGTGGCCCATATGTGCGACGCGGAAGGCCTTGCCGGAGAGATCGCCGATGCCATGGCCCAGGATCACGCCACATTTCTGGTTGCAATAGGCACGCAGCGCCTCGGGGTCGTGGCCGTTCATGAGCACGCAGGTCACCGAGTCGGAACGCTCCTGGGGCTCGATGATGTTGAAGCCGATCGCCTGGCCTTCCGCCCACACGCCGACGGCGCGGCGCACCGCTTCGGCCAGCAGCCCATGGCGCCGGTGCACGTTGTCGAGGCCCTCCTCGAACAGCATGTCGAGCGCCTGGCGCAGGCCGAACAGCAGGTGCTCGGGCGGCGTGCCGGCATATTTCTGGTAGTGCTGCGCGCCTTCGCGGTCGGTCCAGTCCCAGTAGGGCGTGCGCAGCCCCGCCTTCTTGTGGATTTCGCGCGCGCGGTCATTAGCCGCGACGAAGCCCAGGCCCGGCGGCGTCATCATGCCCTTCTGCGAGCCAGACATTGCGACGTCGACGCCCCAGGCATCCATCTCGAACGGCATGCAGCCGAGCGAGGCCACCGCGTCGACCATCAGCAGCGCGTCGTGCCTGGCCGCGCGTATCGCCTTGCCGATCGCTTCGATGTCGTTCACCACGCCGGACGCGGTGTCGATCTGCGCCACCAGCACGGCCTTGATGGTGCCGTCCTTGTCGGCCTTGAGCCGCGCCTCGACTTCAGCCGGCCGCACGGCGCGGCGCATGTCGCCCTTCAGTACCTCGACCTCGACACCCATGCGGCGGGCATTGTCGCCCCAGCCGACCGCGAAGCGGCCACTTTCCAGCACGAGGATCTTGTCGCCCTTGCTCAGCACGTTGGTGAGCGTGGCCTCCCAGGCGCCATGGCCGTTGGCGATGTAGATGTAGGCACGGCCCTTGGTGTTGAACACGCGGGCGACGTCGCGCAACAGGCCGTCGGTCAACGCCAGCAGCGGTCCGGAATAGATATCCACCGCCGGGCGATGCATCGCCCGCAGCACCTCGTCCGGCACCGTCGTCGGTCCCGGAATCGCCAGGAATTCACGTCCCGCACGCACGCTCATCTGCCACTGCCCTCCGCACAACTTCCATCGGCACACTACCATGCCGGCAGTACCCGGAAACGCGCTTCGATGGTCCCAGGATCGCCCGTCGTGCGATTCCCGCCGCTGCCGCCACTTTCCCCCTAGTCAATGTCGTGTGCGCCGACAGTTTCCCTAATGGGCCGTCGTTGTTCTAGGTGCTCGTCGTCCGATGATCGTCGATGAAGGCAAGAGTTGTTACGCCGCGTACGTGCTCGAGGTCAGCGCCGGCCACAGCGCCTGCGGCCCGGCCTTGGCGACGGCGGCGCCGATCTTCTCGCCCCAGAAACTCTCGCTGCCGAAATCGCGACGCCATACCCAGAGCCTGCGCGTGTAGTGATGCAGGATGTGCTCGTGGGTGAAGCCCATCGCGCCCATCGACTGGTGCGAGATGGCGGCGATGCGCTGGGCGAAGTCGGAGGCCTGCGTCTTGGCCGCCGCGATCGAGAAGCTGCCGCCGTCGGCCAGTCCACCCTCATCGGCGTCGCGCGACGCCGCTTCGGCCGAGGCGATGGTGGCGGCGACACAGCTCGCCAGCTCGGCCAGCATGTGTTGGATCGCCTGGAAGGTCGAGATCGAGCGGCCGAACTGCACGCGCTGCTTGGAATATTCGACGGTCGTGGCCAGCACCCTGTCGGCGGCGCCGGCCATCTGCATCGCCCGCGCGAGCGCCGCAAGCTCGAGCGCCCGCTCGGCGCTCACGGCCGAGGCGCCGGAAAACTCGCACGTGACGCTGTCGAAGGCGACGGCACCATAAGGTTCGCCGGCGTGGCTAGGCTTGGCCGTCACCTTGGCATTGGCCTTGGCGACCACCACCACGACGGGCTTGCCGGCCGAATTGGCGACCGCCACGAAGCGGTCGGCGACACTGGCAAAAGGCACGCGATCAACCTTGCCGGACAGCCGGCCATTGTTGAACGCAAGGCTGCCCAGGGCGACCGTGGCGGGGCCAGGCGCCGGCGTGCCGCCGGCTGCCGACACCAGAAGATTGGCGAGCGCGGTCTCGGCGAGCGGCACCGGCACGGCGTTTTCGCCGGCCAGCCGCAGCACCGCCATCAGGTCGGCAAGCGTGCCACCGACACCGCCCTTGTCCTCGGGCACGGCGGTGAGCGGCAGGCCCATCTCCTCGATTTCGCTCCAGAAGTCGGCAGGCCACACGCCCTTCTCGACGCCGTTCACGATGTCCTTGCCGCAACGCTCGGCGAAGAAGCGGCCGGCGGTGTCGAGCAGCATTTCGCGCGTGTCGTGATCCATCGTCGGTCTCCCTTAGCGCAGGCCGAGGCCGCGGGCGACGATGCCACGCAGGACTTGGGTGGTGCCGCCCTGGATCGTGTATGAGGGCGCCATCATGGTGGCGTACTGGGCGACGTCGAGGAAATCGGCCATGTCGTCCTCGGTCGTGGCGTCGGACTCCGCCAGGACGCGGGCGATCTCCGGCAGGTCCTGCTGGTAGATCGTGCCGAGGTCCTTCACCAAGGCAGCCTCGATGGCGGGCGACTTGCCGCCTTGCATCATGCCGGCGACGGCAACCGACATCTGGCGCAGCGTCCACAGCCTGGCGACGATGCGGCCGAGAATGGCGCCTGCCCGCTTGGCCGGCTGGCGGCCCAGCACACGCACCAGTTCGCGCAGCACGTGGAAATTCTGCATGAAGCGCTCGGGGCCGCTCCTCTCGAAGGCGAGTTCGCTGGTAACCTGTAGCCAGCCGTCGCCCTCGTTGCCGATCAGGCAGCTTTCCGGGATGAAGCAGTCGTTGAATGTCACCTCGTTCCAGTCATGGCGGCCGGCGAGGTTGATGATCGGCCGGATGGCAATGCCTGGCGTCTTGAGATCGACCAGCAGCTGGCTCAGGCCCTTGTGGCGGTCGCCATGCTGCCCCGAGGTGCGCACCAGGGTGATACAGTAGTGGTTGTGGTGGGCTCCCGAAGTCCAGACCTTGGTGCCGTTGACGCGGAAGCCGCCCGGCACGGGTTCGGCGCGGGTCCGCACCGACGCGAGGTCGGAGCCCGAATCGGGCTCGCTCATGCCGATCGAGAAGTAGCATTCGCCGGCGGTGATTCTTGGCAGGATGGCCTGGCGCTGCTCCTCGCTGCCGAATCGCAACAGCAGCGGGCCGGATTGGCGGTCCGCCACCCAATGCGCGCCGGCCGGGGCGCCGTTGCCCAGCAGTTCCTCGGTGACGACGTAACGGTCGAGAAAGCTGCGCTCGCTGCCGCCGTACTGCTTGGGCCAGGTGATGCCGATCCATCCCCGCTTGCCCAGCGCCTTGCTGAAGTCGGAGGAGCGCGTGTTCCAGCTCGAGAAGCGATCCTCGGTTTTGACGGTCGGCAGCGTCTCGCGGAGGAAGGAGCGCACTTCGGTGCGCAAGGCCTCGGCCTCGGGTGGCAGATGGAACGGCGGGAATTCGAGCTTGGGAATGGACATCGTCGTTCTCGGCTGTTGGATGCCTCTTCTGTGTCGGCTAATCCTAGGCTACGCAACCAGGGAGTTTCGAGGGTCGAATGCCACGCCGCCCGCCCCGCTTGCCGCCACTCCTGGCGGAATTCGACGAAGAGGAGCGCGATGCCGTGCTCGCGGCCAACCGCGCGTTCTATCGCGCCTTCAACGACCGCGATGCCGACGCGATGGATCTGCTTTGGTCACCGACCGGATCGGTGGTCTGCCTGCATCCGGGCCAGGCTGCATTGCACGAGCGAGCCGAGATCATGGCGAGCTGGCGGGCCATCATGCGCCATCCCGAAGCGCCCCGCGTGCGCTGTGCCGAGGAATGGGTGGTGGGGCGCCCCGGTCTCGCCCTCGTGGTCTGTCGCGAGATACTGCCCAACGTACAGCTCATGGCGACCAACAGCTTCACCCGATCGAGTGGCGGCTGGCACATCATCGGCCACCATT
>MEMN01000087.1:4157-8294 GCA_001767945.1 Alphaproteobacteria bacterium RIFCSPHIGHO2_12_FULL_66_14
GGTCGAGACCCGCCAGCCGACGGCGACAGCCGCCTCGGGGACGGCACGCGACCGGCGCAGGCTGCACTAGCGGGCGAGCGGCCCGTCGATACGGAAGAGCGGCCTCAAGCGGCTGTAAGGAACCATGACCTGGTACGCCCCGGCCGAATAAGGTCCGACGTCGTAGGCATTGAAAATCAGCTCGAGCCGGTCGGCGCGCCAGCAGTAGTGACTGGGGTCGCGCAGCATCTTGGCCAGGCTCGCCGGCTCGAGCGCATCGTCGAAGCCCGGGTTCTTGACGAACTGCTTCTTGAGATCTGCCGTGACGATTCCAACCATCAGCTTCTGCCACGCATCGCCCGGTGAGAACACGCCGCCCGGCTCCACCGCCCTGCCCGTGTGAAGGTCGACGAGCACGCACGCCGTGCCGCCGAAGCCGTGGGCGCCGCCGCTGTAACCGTAGAAATTGATGGCGACCGTGACGGCGCTGCTGCTCGGCCGGTGCAATGCGAAGGCCTGTTCGTAGGACCATGTCTGCTCGCGCTCGACCCCGGAGTCAGGTTTCGGCGTGGCCTCCTCATCGCTTTTCTTCGCGTCGGCCGCGAAGGTCCGGTTGACGACGGAGAAGTCGGCGGTCGGGCCGTCGAACTGCGGATAGCGCGTGTCGATGGAGTAGGTGATCTTGCCGACCTTGCCGGTCTTGTAGATCGCACGCTCGCTGATGAACGGGTAGACGCCGTCGGCGAACACTCTGAGATTCGCGGTTCGCGCCGCGTAACGCACCTTGAGGCAGTCGGCGATCGCATCGGAATCGCCAGCGCAGGCGTGGTTGCGGTTGCCGATCCAGCCGACCTGGTCCTTTGCCAGATGATCCTTCGCCGGGCCCACAAGCTTGGCCGACAGCGCGGAATAGGCCGCGGTCATTTCGCGGTCGGCCCTGGCAAGTGCGGGATTCTCGCAGATCGCCCGCTCGATGGCGTTCGAGGCCTTGGTGCAATCGAAGCTCGGTCCGCCTTGTGCCAGTGCAGCCGTCGGCAGCGCCGCTAAGGCCAATGCCACGACCACGATCCTCATATCCGCCGCCATGCCTTGAGCCGGCGCACGGCTTCGTCCATTTCCGCCGTCGATCCGGCAAACGATATCCGCAGCGTTCCCGTTCCCCGAGTGCGGTCGAAATCAACGCCGGGCGTCGTCGCGACACCGGCCTCGCTCAACATGCGGCGGCAGAATTCGCGGCTGTCGTTGGTGAGGTGAGAAACGTCGGCATAGATGTAGAAAGCACCCTGCGCCGGGGTCAGCCGGTCGAGGCCGGCCTTCGGCAACCCCGCCATCAGCAGGTCGCGGTTGGCGCGATAGCGCCGAACATGGCCGTCGAGCTCGTCGCGGCACTCGAAGGCTGCAAGGGCGGCGTGCTGCGAGAGCGTCGGCACCGAGATGAAGAAGTTCTGCGCCAGCCGCTCGATCGGCCGGACCAGATCGGGTGGCACAACCAGCCAGCCGACACGCCAGCCCGTCATCGAGAAATATTTCGAGAAGCTGTTGACTACGATCGCGCCGTCGGAGACCTCGACGGCGGACGCCGCCTCGCCCTCATAGACGATGCCGTGATAGATCTCGTCGGAGATCAGGCGCACCCCGTTGCCGCTGCACCAGTCCGCAAGCGCCTTCAGTTCGGCGCGGTTCACCATCGTGCCCGTGGGGTTGGACGGGCTGGCCAGGATCAGGCCGTCGATCCGGCCGGCCTTCTCGAGCGCCGCCACGGTCGGCTGAAAGCGATCGGCGGCAGAGGTCGGCAGGTCGACCGCCTCGAGATTGAGCGCCGCCAGGATATTGCGGTAGGCGGGATAGCCCGGCGCCGCCAGCGCCACCCGGTCGTCGGCATCGAAGCTCGCCAAGAAAACCAAAGGAAAGCCGCCCGACGAACCGGTCGTCACGATGACCCGGTCCGCCGACACGTCGGCGCCATAGGCTTCGCCGTAATGCCGCGCGATTCGCTCGCGCAGCGCCGGTATTCCCAGCGCAGCGACGTAGCCGATGCGGTCAGACTCCAGCGCAGCACGGGCCGCTGCCAATGCGCCCTTGGGTGCCGGCGTGCTGGGTTGCCCGACCTCGAGATGGATGACCGTTTCGCCGGCAGCCTCTTTCTCCGCTGCCGCCGCCATGACATCCATCACGATGAACGGCTCGACGGCGCCAGAGCGCCTCGACAGCTTTCCCGACATGGCCGCGGGCCCTAGCGCTGAGTGGCGAGCAGCGCTAATCCGGCACCCGCCGGATCGATGGCACTCTGGCAGGTGGTCGCGCTGCCACGCAGCCCGCTGGGACAGACAATGGCATTCACGTAACCGCCCTGACCGCGCCGCGCGGCCAGTACGCTGGCAACGCTCTGCCCGGCCTCGACCGTCGCCCGTGCCACGGCACCCGTCGCCTGGGCCGCCGTCGATGCCCCACCGCCCGCGCCGGCAAAGATGAATTCACCGCTGCCGGGATAGGCGATGATCATCGGGCTGACGGATGTTGCTTCGGGCGTTGGCGCGCCGAGCAGGATACCGGTTCCCGGAACGACCATCCTTGCGCCGAACAATTGTCCCATCGACAGGCTGCAGGCGGCGGCCCCACCCTTGCCATCTACCGCAACCAAGCCGGCGAAGCCGCCCGAATCGACCGGCGTGCCACCGACTGGCGCCTGACCGTGCCAGCCCGCCAAGGCGGCCGCACCTGCCATCGGCGGCGGCGCGACATAGACACGCTGACGGCCGAAAGTACCGTAGTTCTCGCCCGCCGGCGGCCCCGCTTGCGGTGCAACACTGCGCAACGATGCGAGGGGCAGGCTGCCGCCCATTTGCGAGACCTGGTCCGACAAGGTGCGCGCCAATGCCCCCTGAAAGAATTCAACGCCGCCACGAGCCCGGATTGTGCCCAGAATCCCCGCAAGTTCGGCCTGCACCCAGTGGTCTCCCTCCGCCACCATCGCACCGCCGGCCTTGCCGAAGACGCGGCGTGCCCCACTGTCGCTCGCCAAAGCAGCACCTCCTGCCTGGAGATCGCGGGACAGAGCCCGCGATACCGGCACGCCGAACCGCGCCAGACGCTCGCCCGGCGACACGACCTGCTCCCAGCGTGCCTGGCCATGACGAACGTGCATCAGCGTCATCGCGCTCACGCTGCCGGGGACCGTGAACGATACGCCGTTGATCGCGCCTGGCGCGGCGACGGGCGCAAACACGAAGGATTCGGCCGCCAGGGTCTTGGAGTTGTGCACAACGCAGGCGCCAGAGGCTCCCAGTCCGGAGGCCGATGGCAATGTGACGGAAAGGGCAAAGAACATGGCGACCGCAGCATCGGTCGCGTTGCCGCCATTCAACAGGACTTCGCGCCCCACTTCGGCTGCGCGGCTCTCGTCCGCCGAGACGGCGGCGAAGGAAGAACTCCGGAAGACGCGTGACAGGCCGCCTTTTCCGGGTGAGAGCCCGGCCGGGTTGGCGGCGTTGGCGGCGGCTTCCGTTTCCCGATCTGTCTCACTTCTGCCACAAGCCGACAGCAAAAGGAGGCCAACCAGCGCCAAGCTGCGCAATTGACGTGGCGGCCGCGCGTTCCTAGCCTGCTTGCAACCCGTGCCGACCGTGTTCAGACGCATCACCATCCTCATTTGCCTCTCGCTGCTCACGCTGGCGCCGCTTCGTGACGCGTATGCTCAACGGCTCAACCTCATACGCGACGCCGAGATCGAAAACACCATCCGGACCTTCGTTATTCCGATCTGGAGAGCTGCCGGTCTCGACCCCAATGCGGTCGAGATCATGATCGTCCAGGACGGTTCCCTCAACGCCTTCGTGGCGGGGGGCCAGCGGATATTCATAAATACCGGCCTGATCATGCGGACCGAGACGCCGAACCAGCTCATCGGCGTGCTGGCGCACGAAAGCGGTCACATTGCGGGCGGACACTTGGCGCGCATGCACGAAGAACTGCGATCCCTGTCGACGATGCAAATCCTGGAGACGCTCCTGGCCGGCGGCGCGCTGGCGGGTGGCGCGGTGTCCGGCAGCGCCGGCGGTCGGGGCGGTCCGACCGGGGCGGCCACCAAGGCCCCGGGATCAATCATGTCCTTCCTGCGCTATTCGCAAACCCAGGAATTCGCGGCCGACCAGGCCGCGA
>MEMN01000087.1:8316-33704 GCA_001767945.1 Alphaproteobacteria bacterium RIFCSPHIGHO2_12_FULL_66_14
CCCTACCTGTCGACCCACCCGCTCACGCCGGACCGCATCGCGGCGTTCGAAGAGGCCGCGGCCCGCTCGCCCTACGCAAACAAGCCCGATACGCCCCAGTTCCTCAACCTGCACCACCGCATGGTCGCCAAGCTCTACGGCTTCATTGCGCCCGACCTCGCCCTGCAGCGTTTCAGCGAAGCCGACCGCTCGGTGCCGGCACGCTACGCCCGGGCCATCGCGCTCTATCGCAAGGGCAACCTCGGCTCGGCGCTGCTCACCATCGACGGCCTCCTGAAGGAATATCCCAACGATCCCTACTTCAACGAGGTGCGTGGACAGATGCTGTACGAGAACGGCCGCGCCGCCGAAGCCGTGACGTCGTACCGTCGTGCCGTCCAGTTGCTGCCGGCCAGCGGAATCCTGAAGATCGACCTGGCCCGCGCGCTTCTCGACACCAACACGCCGCAGAACGACGTCGAGGCCATCAGGAACCTCGAACTCGCGGTGCAGCAGGAAACCGGCTCATTCGAGCTTTGGCGGCTTCTGGCGGCCGGATATTCCAAGCAGAACAATGCCGGCATGACATCGCTCGCCCGTGCCGAGATGGCGATCCTGCGCGGCCAGCGCGCCGAGGCCCAGTCTCACGCCGCCGCTGCCGAGCGCAGCCTGCAACCCGGAACCCCGGCGTGGCAGCGCGCCCAGGACATCAAGGCCTACATCAACTCACGCCCGCGCCGCTAGCGACCGCGCGGGCGAAGACGTACGGTCCCTCACCGCGCCCACTCTCCGGAGCTAACGACAATGCGTTCGATCCTTCTCGCTCTCTGTGCCGCCCTGATCGGCGGCGGCGCGCTTCTTGCCACGGCGATCCCCATGCCCACCCGAATCGCGGCCCCATCCCCCGCGGACGCGACGGCCGATAGCGGCGACAAGGGAGCGCTCGGGAAGAACATCCGGGAATACCTGATGGCCAACCCCGAAGTGCTGGTTGAAGTGATGCAGGAGCTCGAGCGCCGACAGGACAACCAGCGGGACGCCGTGGCGCAGAAGGCGATCCACCAGCACAAGTCCGAGTTGCTGTCCGACCCGGACAGCCCATCAAGCGGCAACGCCGCCGGCGACGTCGTCATCGTCGATTTCAACGACTATCAATGCCCTTACTGCAAGCGCGCCCATCAGGCGTTGAAGTCGGTGGTGGCCGCAGACGGCAAGGTCAAGGTGGTCTACAAGGACCTGCCGATCCTGGGCGAGCCGTCGCGTATCGCGGCACTGGCGGCGTTGGCTGCCGTCAAACAGGGCAAGCATCTCGCGCTCCACGACGCGCTGATGGAGGCGAGCGGCAAGCTCGACCGTGCGCGCATCCTGGAGATCGCGGCCTCCGTCGGCCTGGATATCGCCCTGCTCGAAAAGGATATGGAAGATCCGAAGTTCAAGCAGCTCATCGACCGCAACATGGCGCTGGCCGGAGCACTGGGCGTACGTGGTACGCCCGCCTTCGTCATCGGCGAGCAGTTCGTGCCCGGCGCCGTCGACGCGGCGGCGCTGAAGCAGCTGGTCGCCGATGCACGCAAACGCTAGCGCGACAGGGTCGCCGAGAGGCCGAGGGCATTGACCAGGTCGGCACCAGGGCTCGTCAGGTAGTCGATCCTGTCGATCGCGAGCGGCGGCTCGGGCCGGGCATCGAACGTCAGCGTACCGCCCTGCTCAACGAAACGCCCGATGGCGTCGAGAAGCTGGGTCAAGTCCTGGGTAATGAGCAGGCCCGTCGGCTGGAAACGCCTGATATCGCGGGCCAGATTGGTCCTGGTGACCGACACCGGCTGCCCCATCGTCGCCGCCAGCGCCTTGAGCGCACGCTCCAGCAGGCTGGTGTCGGCCAGTACCAGCCGGGCCGACGCCAGGGCGGCCTTCGAATCGTAGAGGGCGATGGCATCACCGTCGTCAACGGCCTGCCAGAATGCCTTGTCGGCACCGACGATCCGGCCGGTGAGGTTGATCTCGGCGAGGCCGGGGCCGGAAAGCGTGCAGCGATCGATCGTGATCTCGGCCCGCCTGCGGTCTTCCGATCCGGCGCAGTCGAAGCCCAATTTGATTTCCCGCAGACCCATCGCCTGCAGAGCCAGACGCAACTGCAGCCCTTCCAGGCTGCGCAGCGGCGGCGCCAGCGCGAATCCCTCCACCCGGGTGCGCGAGCGGCTGACTATGTCGTTTTCGCGCACCGTTTCGATGGTCACAGAACCCAGCGACACCCCGTAGCGCGTCAGCGCCTCGCCGCCGAAGCCCGTGGCGCCGGCGTGTTCGACCTTGATCTGACCGATCGGCGTACCAGGTTGCCAGTCGCTCGACGAGAAAGCCGTCAGGCTTCGGCGGAAATCGAGACCGCGGATCTCGATGTCGGCCACCCTGAACAGTGGCGCGCGCCCCTCGCGCGCGGTCGCCTCGATGCCGTTGGCCGCGGCCGTCGCCAAGCGGCCGCCTTCGTAGCGCTCGATGACGATTGCCGCCACGCCGAACGTGTCGCCGCTCCCCGGCATGGCAAAGACCGCTCCGTGTTGTTCCAGGCGGCGCACCGACAAGGCGCTCATCGCCCGGGCCGCGAGAACCAGAGGACCATGAAGCCCAACGTCGCCAGCGTCGAAGCGCGCGAGATCGAGTCCCTCCAGAACCAGCGAGTCCACGCTCCATGCGCCGTTGGCCTCGCGATCCCCGACGCGCACGTCGTGCAGCTCGACGTGATCGGCCTGCAGGGGATCGCCCCAGCGGAATCCGGTCAGTGGCGTGCGTCCCTGCATCAATTCCGCCAGCGGCCAGCCGAGCCCCGAGGCCTGCCAACGGCCGACTGACAGTCCGGCCACTTGGCCGGACTTGAGATCCACTAGCGTGACGCTGCGGTCGAACAGCCCGACCTCGACCCGCTCCACCGTCGTGGCGCCGTCGCGTTCGATCTCCGCCTTGATCCGTGCCGCCGCAAACCCCTGCACGGCGGGGACCGCCGCGGCACCGATGCCGACGACCGCGATCGCTGCAGCCACGGCGACGACGCGCTTCTTCACGCCTCGGCGTCCGGCTGCTTGGCCGGCTGGGCGGCGTCGAAGGCCGGGTGGCGCATACAGACGTCGTAGATGCGCTGGATGGTCGGGTACTTCTTCATATCGACCTTGAAGCGCGCGGCATTGAAAACCTGCGGGATCAAACAGAGATCGGCCATGGTGGGCGCGTCGCCGTGGCTGAAGGAGCCGGTCCTGGGGTCGGCCACGATGGACGCCTCGTAGGCGTCGAAGCCAGTCTCGATCCAGTGGCGCGACCAGCCGAAGGCGCTCTCCTCGGTCTGCCCGAACTTCTCGCGCAGATAGGTCATCACGCGCAGATTCTGGATCGGATGAATGTCGGCCGTCGGAATGAGCGCCAGCGCCCGCACCCGTGCCCTTCCGACCGGATCCTTGGGCAGGAGGGGCGGCTCTGGATGGGTTTCCTCCAGATATTCGAGAATGGCGAGCGACTGTGTCAGCACCTCGCCCGAATCGAGTACCAGGGCCGGTACCAGCTTCTGCGGATTGATGGCGGCATAGTCCGGCGCCCTCTGCTCGCCCTTGCGCAGGTGCCGCGAGGCGTGTTCGACCGCAATGCCCTTGAGGTTGAGCGCGATCCGCACGCGATACGCCGCCGACGAACGAAAATAGCCGATGAGCTTCATGACCGCCTCCGGCAGTCACTCTAGCATGGCTTAGGCCGGCGGCGTGTAGCGCACGACTTTCTGGTCGATGGCGCCGAAGATCGACCTGCCCGTGCGATCGAACATTTCTATGCGGATCCGGTCGCCGAACTTCATGAACGGCGTCAGCGGCTTGCCCCCATCCAGCGTCTCGCGCACTCGCCGTTCGGCGATGCAGGAGCAGCCGGCCGACGCATCGCGGTTGGCGACCGTTCCCGAGCCGATGACCGTCCCCGCTTCGAGATGGCGCGTCCTTGCGGCATGGGCGATGAGCTGGCCGAAATCGAAGGTGAGATCGGTGGCGGCATTGGGATGGCCGAATTCCTTGCCGTTGAGTGTCGAGATCAGAGGCAGGTTGAGCCTGGCGCCATCCCAGGCATCGCCCAGCTCGTCCGGTGTGACGGCGACCGGCGCGAAGGCCGTGGCGGGCTTGCCATGGAAGAAGCCGAAGCCCTTGTTGAGCTCGCCCGGGATCAGGTTGCGCAGAGACACGTCGTTCAGGATCGTGACGAGCTTGATGTGCTTGCGCGCCGCGGCGGCCGATGTGCCCATCGGCACGTCGTCGACGAACACCGCGATCTCGCCCTCGAAGTCGATGCCCCACGCCTCGTCGCCGGCCTCGATCTCGTCGGTCGACCCGATGAAGGAGTCGGATCCACCCTGGTACATCAACGGGTCGGTCCAGAAGGACGGCGGCATCTCGACGCCGCGGGCCTTGCGCACCAGTTCGACGTGCACGACGTAGGCCGAGCCGTCGGCCCACTGATAAGCGCGCGGGAGTGGCGCCGCCAGCGCTGTGCTGTCGAGTTCGAACGAGCCCGGCGCCTTGTCGTCGGCAAGCTGTTCGGCAAGCGCACGCAGGCGAGGCACCAGATCGGGCCAGTCGTCGAGCGCCCGTTGCAGTGTCGGCGCGACGTTCGCAGCACGGACCGCGCGCGTCAGCTCGCGGTTGACCACGATCAGCGTGCCGTCGCGGCCGCCTTCCTTCAGCGTTGCCAGCTTCATCTGTTGTCTTCCCTACTCCGCAGCCTGCTTGACGCCTGGCTGCATCCACGACCGGACATAGCCTTCCCATTCGACGCCCGCCGGCATCGCCGCCACGTCGACCGCGTCGCGCGTGTCGATCATGACCGCGACCTCGTCGGTTTCGGTCTTGCCGCCCTTGGTCGCGGCATTGAAGGCCTTGGGATGTGGGCCATGCGTGAAGCCGGTCGGATGGACCGTCATCATGCCGGGATGGATGTTGTCGCGGCTGAAGAAGCTGCCCTTGTGATAGAAGATCACTTCCTCGAAATCGTCGTTGTTGTGGAAGAACGGCAGGCGGAGCGCCTCCGGATCGCTTTCCAGCGGACGCGGCACGAAGGTGCAGACGACGAAGCGGCTGGCCACGAAGGTGGTGTGCGCCGACGGCGGCAGGTGGACGCGATGGCTCATCAGCGGCCGCAGGTCGCGCCAGTTGATGCGCACCACGCTCAGGTCGCCATGCCAGCCCACGGCATCGAGCGGATTGAAGGGAAAGGTCACGGTCGAGAGCTGGTTGCGGCGCTTCACCGACACCTTCCAGGTGCGTTCGTCCTGCTGGGCGCGGAATGCGTCATCGATGCGCGGTGTGTCGAGCATTGCCGGGTCGAAGATCGCGTGGTGTCCGACCAGCCCCTTCTCCGGCAGGGTGAAGTGGTCATTGGTCGCCTCGACCATCAGCGACATGGTGGGCTTGGCAGACTCGAGTCGCCACATCGTGCCGCGCGGGATCACGAGGTAGTCGCCCTCGTTGTAGTCGAGGTGGCCGTAGTCGCAGAACAGCGCGCCGCTGCCTTCGTGGATGAATAGCAATTGGTCGCCGTCGCTGTTGCGTGCCAACTCGGTCATGGCCTTCTCGAGACGCCAGACACGCATCTGCAGGTGGGCGTTGCTCATGACGAGCGGCGCCATCCACGGATTGCCCATGGGCGTCGCCATCTTGGTGAGATCCAGCGCACGTGGGCGGATCGGACCATCGAACTCGACCCAGTCGGTCGGCTTGTGCTTGTGGTGGAACTGCGCCGAAGGACCGAAGAACCCCTCCTTGCTGATTTCGCGTTCGTAAGTGCCCTCGGGCAGTCGGACATGAGCCTGGCGCGAGGCGGTGCCCTCGACCTGGCGGAGCGGAATCCAGTTCTTGGCCATGGTTTCCTCCGTTGTATTCCGGTTCAGGCTTTCAGGACGCCGCGACGGATCTGGTCGAGTTCGATCGACTCGAACAGGGCGCGGAAGTTGCCCTCGCCGAAGCCCTCGTTGCCGCGGCGCTGGATGATCTCGAAGAAGATGGGGCCGATCACCGTCTGGGTGAAGATCTGCAGCAAGAGCCCGCCGCCCTGGGTCGGGGCGCCGTCGATCAGGATGCGGTCGGCCGCCAGCCGCGCCACATCCTCGCCGTGGCCGGGCAGGCGCTTGTCGATCTGCTCGTAGTAGGTGTCGGGCACGGTCTGGAACGGTACCCCGCTGGCCTTCAGCGTTTCGACGGTCTCGTAGATGTCGCCAGTGCCGAGCGCAATGTGCTGGATTCCCTCGCCGTGATAGGCGGAGAGGTATTCTTGGATCTGCGACTTGTCGTCGGTGCTCTCGTTGATCGGGATACGAATCCTGCCGCACGGGCTGGTCATCGCCTTGGATTTGAGCCCCGTCAGCTTGCCCTCGATGTCGAAGTAGCGGATCTCGCGGAAATTGAAGAGACGCTCGTAGAAGGACGCCCATTCGTCCATGCGTCCGCGATGCACGTTGTGGGTCAGATGATCGATATAGGTGAGGCCCACGCCTTTCGGATTGTGTTCGACGCCCGGCAGGAACTCGAAATCGACGTCGTAGATGCTGCCACGATCGCCGTAGCGATCGACCAGGTAGATCAACGAATCACCGATGCCCTTGATCGCCGGGATATTGAGCTCCATCGGGCCGACCTTGTTCTCGACACCCCAGGCGCCGAGCGACAGCGCCCGCTTGTAGGCAAAGGCCGCGTTCTTCACGCGGAAGGCGATGGCGCAGACACTGGGGCCGTGCACGCGGGCGAAACCCTGGGCAAAGCTCTCCTTCTCGCCGTTGACGATGAAATTCACGTCACCCTGGCGGAACAGCGAGACGTCCTTGGAACGATGCCGGGCAACGCGCACGAAGCCCATGCTCTCGAACAGGGCGCCCAGCGCCGCCGGATCGGGCGCGGTGTACTCGACGAATTCGAAGCCATCGGTGCCCATCGGGTTCAATGGATCGGCTTCAAGGACGGTCCGCTCGCTGATGCTGGCCATATTTGACCTCTCGACTTAATTAGTTTCATATGTAACTATCATGCCGAACGATTTGCAAGCCCTCGAACTGGAGAAATTCCTCCCCTACCGGCTCTCGGTCCTGGCCCAGCTCGTGAGCGAATCGCTGCACGACCTCTACGCCCAGCCGTTCGGCCTGTCGGTGACGCAATGGCGGGTCATGGCGGCGCTGGGACGGTTCGCCCCGCTCACGGCTTCAGATGTGGGGCAGCGCATCGTTATGGACAAGGTGGCCGTCAGCCGGGCAGTTGCAGGCCTCATGAAGCGCGGCTTGGTCGAGCGGGCAACCGACCGCAGCGATCGCCGCCGCGCCTCGCTGAAGCTGAGCGCCCGCGGGCGCGCCATGCACGCGCGCATCGTGCCCCTGGCACGCACCTACGAGGAACGCCTCTATGGGGCACTCAGTGCCGACGAAAGACGCAGTTTCGATGCATTGTCCGACAGGCTATTCGCTCACGCCCGGACTCTCCGGGAAGCCACCTAGCGCCTCACTCGCCCCGCCTTGTGGCTCCGACCCCCCATGCTATAACGCCGGCCACGTGTGAATTAGGGGAGGCAGCCTTGGCCGCAAAGGCCGCCCGGCGCCCGCCGGCTCTCAAGCCGGTGCTGGTGCTCAACGGGCCCAATCTCAACATGCTGGGCAAGCGGCAACCGGAGATCTATGGCCGCGAAACCCTGGTCGACGTCGAAAAGGCGTGCCGGGCCGAAGCGGTGCGCCTGGGGATCACGGTTGAATTTACCCAGAGCAACCACGAAGGCGCGCTGGTCGACCGCATTCAGGCGGCGCGCGAGAAGAATGCCGGTATCGTCATCAATGCCGGCGCCTATACCCACACCTCGGTTGCCCTGCTCGACGCGCTGAACGCCGCCGAGTTGCCGGTTGTCGAGGTCCATCTCTCCAACATCTACAAGCGTGAAAGCTTCCGCCATCACTCCTATATCAGCCCGGCCGCGGTCGGCGTGATCGCAGGGCTCGGCAGTCAGGGCTATCTTCTCGCCCTCCAGGCATTGGCGCGCCTGCTGGCACGCTGACATTCATCCGGGAGCGTTTCTTCATGGCAAAGTTCGAGATGGATACAGAGTTCGTCCGCAAGTTGGCGGAGATCCTCGAGGAGAACGATCTCGGCGAAATCGAGCTGGCCGACGGTGACCGCCGCATCCGTCTTGCGCGGCCAACAATCACCTATGCCGCGCCGATGGCGGCGCCTGCCGTTACCGCCCACGCTGCGGCCACTACTTCCGTCGGGCCGGCCGGCACCAGCGACCTCGCCAAGCATCCCGGCGCCGTGACGTCGCCGATGGTCGGCACGGCCTATCTCGCACCGGAGCCCGGCAAGCCCAATTTCGTGGCGGCCGGCGACAAGGTCACCGCCGGACAGACGCTCCTCATCATCGAAGCGATGAAGACCTTCAACCCGATCAAGGCCCCCAAGGCCGGTACGGTGATGCAGATCCTGATCGAGAACGCCCAGCCGGTGGAGTTCGGTGAAGCCCTGATGATCGTCGAATAGCGGCGGTCCACCGACATGTTCGACAAGGTCCTTATCGCCAATCGGGGCGAGATCGCCCTCCGCATCCATCGCGCCTGCCGCGAGATGGGGATCCAGACGGTGGCGGTTCATTCGACAGCCGACAGCGATGCGATGCATGTTCGGTTGGCCGACGAATCCGTCTGCATCGGCCCGCCGCCGGCACGCGACAGCTACCTCAATATCCCTGCGATCCTGTCGGCAGCGACCATCGCCGGCGCCGATGCCATTCACCCCGGCTATGGCTTCCTGTCGGAGAACGCACGCTTTGCCGAGGCCGTGGAGGCGCACGGCTTCACCTTCATCGGCCCGACGCCCGAGCACATCGCCATGATGGGCGACAAGATCGTGGCCAAGCAGACCGCCAAGGAACTCGGCCTGCCGCTCGTGCCGGGCTCCCCTGGCCCGGTCGGCTCGATCGACGAGATCGTGGCGCTGGGGACCAGGATCGGCTGGCCGGTGCTGATCAAGGCAGTGGCCGGCGGCGGCGGACGCGGCATGAAGGTGGTCGACGACGCCGACGCCGCGGCCGAGGCCTTCTCGCTCGCCCGCACCGAGGCGAAAGCGGCGTTCAGCAACGACTCGGTCTATCTTGAGAAGTATCTGCCACGTCCTCGCCATATCGAGATCCAAGTGCTGGGCGATGGCCTGGGTGCCGGCGTGCATCTCGGCGAGCGGGACTGCTCGCTGCAGCGCCGCCACCAGAAGGTTCTGGAGGAAGCGCCCTCCCCCGCTCTCAACACCGAACAGCGCAACAGGATCGGCGAACTGGCCGCCGCCGCCGTGCGCAAGCTCAAATATCGTGGCGCCGGAACGATGGAATTCCTGTTCCAGGACGGCGAATTCTACTTCATCGAGATGAACACCCGCCTCCAGGTCGAGCACCCGATCACCGAGGCGGTGACCGGGATCGACCTCGTG
Source organism: Alphaproteobacteria bacterium RIFCSPHIGHO2_12_FULL_66_14 (assembly GCA_001767945.1). Lineage (GTDB taxonomy): Bacteria > Pseudomonadota > Alphaproteobacteria > Reyranellales > Reyranellaceae > Reyranella. Next base: position 17,760 of record MEMN01000087.1, read on the forward strand.
CGCGAACAGATCCGCATCGCCGCCGGCGCGCCGCTCGGCATGATCCAGAAGGACATCGTCATCCAGGGCCACGCGATCGAATGCCGGATCAACGCCGAGAACCCCGAGACCTTCATGCCCTGCCCTGGCCGCATCGCCGATTATCACCCGCCGGGCGGGCTGGGTGTGCGCGTCGACTCCGGCCTCTACACCGGCTACGTGATGCCGCCCTACTACGATTCGATGGTGGCCAAGCTGATCGTCAACGGCACCAGCCGCAACGAATGCCTGATGCGCCTGCGCCGCTCGCTCGAGGAGTTCGTGATCGGCGGCATCGACACGACCATTCCGCTGCATCGCCGGATCATCGGCGAGCAGGCGTTCATCGACGGCGACTACGACATCCACTGGCTGGAGAAGCTCGTCGGCTTCAAGAAGTAGCGGCGGCGATGCTGGAGATCACGCCCGACCTCCTCCTTCAGGCCTACCGCATCGGCGTCTTTCCCATGGGCGAGCGCCGCGACGATCCGAGGCTCCATTGGCTCGATCCCAGGGTGCGCGCGGTGTTGCCGCTGGACGGCTTCCACCTGCCCCATCGGCTCGCCCGCACGGTCCGCTCCGGGCGGTTTGCCGTCAGCGCCGACACTGCTTTTGCCGAGATCGTGCGCGCCTGCGCCGAGCCACGGCCGGGACATCCGGAAAGCTGGATCAATGAACCGATCGTCGACCTCTATTCGGAACTGCACCGCCGTGGCCACGGTCACAGCGTCGAATGCCGCCTCGGCGATGAGCTGGTGGGAGGCCTTTACGGCGTTTCCGTGGGGGCGGCATTCTTCGGCGAGAGCATGTTCAGCCGCGAGCGCGACGCCTCGAAGGTGGCACTGGTCCACCTCGTGGCACGCCTCATTCAAGGTGGCTTCCGGCTGCTCGACTGCCAGTTCATGACCGAGCATCTACGGGGTTTCGGTGCCGTCGAAGTGCCGCGTGAGTCGTTCCGCGCATTGCTGGCTGATGCGATCGACCGGCCGGCGGTGTTTCAGCGCGAACTGGGCGGCGCCGACCCCTGCGCCATCGTGCAGGCAAGCACGCGAATGTCGTAGACGCCGTGGTCGAGTGCCGAGAGCGAGGGTGTTGAAGCGAACATCCAGCCGGCGAAGAGCTTCTCGGCGGCCTGGCCCGGCTTGTTGTCGACGATGGTGAGGTAGGCCACCGATTCCGGCGGCGCCTCGGGCACGTTCACCAGGCAATCGGCGACGGTAATCTCGAGCGTTCCGAAGCGGGTCGCCTGGCCGACCGGCGCATAGAAGCGCTGGGTCCGCGCCGTCACCTTGTCGAGCCCCTGCAGTTCGGCCGCGCGCTTGCCTGGCGCATCGGGCATCGGTCTCAGGTTGGAGGTACTGACGGGTCGCGGCGGCGTTTGGGCCGCAGCTGCACCGAGGCCGGCGGCCACGATCGAGATGGCGGCCATGGCGGCGACCAGACCACGCATGCTCAGTCCTTTGCGCCGGGAGGCTTCAGCCCGTCGATCAGCGCATGCAGGGCCGCCTTGATCTGATCGACATCGCATCCCATCAGGGCTCCGTCCTCCAGCGCATCGGCGCAGAGGCTTTCGATTTCCTGGACATTCTGGTTCAGGACTTTGATCTTTTCGAGGCACGACACCGGCTTGCCATCAGCTTGCCGCCACACCGGCGGCGCCTTGGGCGCGCGGGCGCTCATCACTTGGTCCCTGTGCCACCGAACATGAACTTGGCGATCAGTTCGGTGAGGGGGATGGAATCCTGGGTGTTCTGAATCTCGCCCTCGGCGCGGATCAGGTTCTTGTCGCCGCCGGGTTCGAGCGCCACGACTGTCCCGCCGAGAAGAGACTCACTGACGATCTTGGCGTTGGTGTCGGTGGGCAGATCGACATTCGAGGAGACCGCCATTCGCACGACCGCCTGATAGGTCTTGTTGTCGAGAGCGATGCCGGTGACCGTGCCAACCTTCACGCCGCTCAAGGTCACGTCGGCACCGCGCTTCAGCCCGTCGATGCGGCCGAAGCGTGCAACGATCTCATAGCCATCCGGTCCGGTACGGTCCGATTTGGCGAAAGCGTAGAAAACGAAGACGCCGGCAACCACCAAAACCAATGCGCCAACGATCGTCTCGACGATATTGCGGCCCACGCCATTTCTCCTTTGCTGCCGGCGCGTCTCAGCCCGGACGCCAAGCCTCGTAGTGAGGCTTCGGCCTCTCGCCGTGGCCCAGCGTATGCCCCGGGGGGCGATAGGCATGGTCGGTGCCCGTGTGATTGGGCTCGTGATCCTTCTGCCACGACCTGCGCGGCAGGCCGCCGGCGGGTGGCAGCACATCGGTCGTGTGGTGCAGCCAGCCATGCCAGTCCGGCGGTACGCGCGAGGCTTCGGCGACGCCGTTGTAGATGATCCAGCGTTTGCGCCGGCGCCCCGCAATCACGCGCTTGTCCTGGAAGTAGCGGTTGCCTTCGGCGTCGGTGCCGACAAGCGCGCCGTGCAGTTTCGTGAAGAGCCAAGTGCCGATCGTCATGAACGAACCACGCCGTGAAATGTGACCGCGCCGCTTGTACGCGCGCGCCGGAAGACACGCAACGCAGCGCGACTGAGCATCCATTTCAAGTCGTTCGATGACATGCGATTCGCTCGCTCCGACCACCTGTTGCGCGCTTGCATCATCTAGTATCATCAACACAACGGTCTACAAAATGTAGTTGCGCACACAAGATTTTGTAATTTACTATCATCGGGTGCCCATATGTGCGTGCTCGATTTCAAGCGAGCACTCCCCGCTAGGAACCAAATGACGGGAACTGGGCACGGGGGATTGTCGATGCGCGTTGAGCGTCGGTACACGCAGGCAGGTAAATCGCCATTCGAAGGAGTGGCGTTTCGTGCTGCCGACTCCGAAATCCGCAATCCCGACGGATCGATCGTGTTTCAGCTGAAGGGTATCGACGTGCCCGCTGACTGGTCGCAGGTCGCCGCCGATGTCCTCGCCCAGAAGTATTTTCGCCGCGCCGGGATTGCAGCCCGCCTGGTTAAGGTCGCCGAAGCCGACGTGCCGGAGTGGCTGTGGCGTTCACAGCCTGACGCGGTCGCGATGGCGGCATTGCCCGAGGCCGAGCGCTACGGCAGCGAGCGCAGCGCCCGCCAGGTTTTCCAGCGCATGGCCGGTGCCTGGACCTACTGGGGATGGAAAGGCGGCTATTTCGACAGCGAAGACGACGCCCGCGCCTTCCACGACGAGCATTGCTACATGCTGGCCGCCCAGATCTGCGCACCGAATTCGCCGCAATGGTTTAACACCGGCTTGCATTGGGCCTATGGCATAGATGGGCCGGGCCAAGGCCATTGGTACGTCGACCATCGCGACGGCGCCTCTCGCCAGTCCGACTCGGCCTACGAGCGCCCGCAGCCGCACGCCTGCTTCATCCAGGGCGTCTCCGACGATCTGGTGGGCGAGGGCGGCATCATGGACCTGTGGGTCCGCGAGGCGCGCCTCTTCAAGTACGGCTCCGGCACGGGTTCGAACTTCTCCCGACTGCGCGGTGAAGGCGAACGCCTGTCCGGCGGCGGCCAGTCTTCCGGCCTCATGTCCTTCCTCAAGATCGGCGACCGTGCGGCGGGCGCCATCAAGTCGGGCGGCACCACCCGGCGCGCCGCCAAGATGGTGACCGTCGACATCGACCACCCCGACATCGAGGACTTCATCGCCTGGAAGATGCTGGAGGAGCAGAAGGTCGCGGCGCTGATCGCTGGCTCGCGTCTGGCCAACCGGCACCTCAACGCCGTGATGCGCGCTTGCCTCGAGACAGAGGTCGAGGGCGAAGCGGCGTTCGATCCCCGGCAGAACCCGAAGCTACGGCGCGAGATCATGGCCGCCCGGCAGGCCGAGCTGCCCGAAAACTACATCCAGCGCGTCGTCCAGTTCGCCCGGCAGGGCTACCGTCACATCGAATTCCCGGCGTTCGACACCGATTGGCAGTCGGAAGCCTACATCTCGGTTTCCGGCCAGAACGCCAACAATTCCGTCCGCATCACCGACGACTTCCTGCGCGCTGTCGAGGCCGACCGCGAATGGTCCCTCACCGCCCGTACCACCGGCAAGACCGTCAAGACCGTGAGCGCACGCGATCTGTGGGATCGCATCGCCGAAGCGGCCTGGCATTCGGCCGACCCGGGCGTGCAGTACGACACCACCATCAACGACTGGCATACCTGTCCGGAATCGGGGCGCATTAACGCGTCCAATCCGTGCTCGGAGTACATGTTCCTCGACGATACCGCCTGCAATCTGGCCTCGCTGAACCTGATGCGGTTCCGCCAGGCCGACGGCGCGCTTGATGTCGGCGCACTGGAGCACGCGGCACGGCTCTGGACTGTCGTGCTCGAGATCTCGGTGATGATGGCACAGTATCCCTCCCGCACCATCGCCGAGCTCTCCTACCAGTACCGCACGCTGGGCCTCGGCTACGCCAACCTGGGCGCCCTGCTGATGGCTTCCGGCCTCGGCTACGACAGCGCAGGCGGCCGCGCCATCGCCGGCGCCGTGACGGCGATCATGACCGGGGCGGCCTACGCCACCTCCGCCGAGATGGCCGGCCTCATGGGTCCTTTTCCGGGCTTCACTGCCAATCGCGACGCCATGCTCCGGGTCATCCGCAACCATCGCCGCGCCGCCCATGGCGAGGCCGCCGGCTACGAACGCCTCTCGATCGCGCCGGTCGTGCTCGATGCTGCCAACTGCCCGGATGGGCGGATCGTCGTGGCCGCCAAGCGGGTCTGGGATCGCGCCCTGGAACTCGGCGAACGCCACGGCTTCCGCAATGCCCAGGTTTCCGTCATCGCGCCGACCGGCACGATAGGCCTGGTGATGGATTGCGACACTACCGGCATCGAACCTGATTTCTCCCTGGTCAAGTTCAAGAAGCTGGCTGGCGGCGGCTACTTCAAGATCATCAACCAGACGGTCACCCTGGCACTGCAGACGCTGGGCTACGGCGACGACGCCATCGGCCGGATCGTGGCCTACGCCGTCGGCCGCGGCACCCTCAAGGACGCGCCGGCGATCAACCACGAGACGTTGGCCGCGCGCGGCTTCGACGCCGAGACGCTGGCCCGCGTCGAGAAATCGATCGCCACTGCCTTCGACATCCGCTTCGCCTTCTCGCGCTACACGCTGGGCGACGGATTCTGCCGCGAGGCCCTGGGCCTCGACGACGCTACGCTCTGCGACCCCAAGCTCGATGCGCTGGCGTGCCTCGGCTTCTCCAAGAGCGACATCGCTCAAGCGAACATCCATGCCTGCGGGACGATGACGCTCGAAGGCGCACCCGGCCTCAAGAGCGAACATATCGCCGTGTTCGATTGTGCGAATCCCTGTGGACGAGATGGGACACGCAGCTTGTCTGCGCAGAGTCATATACGCATGATGGCTGCAGCCCAGCCGTTCGTATCGGGTGCCATCTCCAAGACCATCAACATGCCCAATGAAGCTACGGTCGAGGATTGCCGCAAGGCCTATGAAATGTCGTGGAGGCTTGGCTTGAAGGCCAACGCGCTCTATCGCGACGGCTCCAAGCTCTCGCAGCCGCTATCGGCGATGACGCTGGGCGACGACAAAGCCGCCAACGACGACCTCGCCGAACTATCGCCCGCCGCGCGGGCTCCGATCATTGCCGAGCGCATCATCGAACGGATCGTCGAGCGCGAAGTGCGCGCCGGCCGCGAGCGGCTGCCTCAGCGCCGCAAGGGATATACGCAAAAGGCCATCGTCGGCGGGCACAAGGTCTACCTGCGCACCGGTGAGTACGAGGATGGCCGGGTCGGCGAGATCTTCGTCGACATGCACAAGGAAGGTGCCGCGTTCCGCAGCCTGATGAACAACTTCGCCATCGCGATCTCGATCGGGCTGCAGTACGGCGTGCCACTCGAGGAATTCGTCGAGGCCTATACCTTCACGCGCTTCGAGCCGTCCGGACTGGTCGAAGGCAACGACGCGATCAAGATGTCGACGTCGGTACTCGACTACATCTTCCGCGAGCTCGCGATCTCCTATCTCGGCCGCAATGATCTGGCCCACGTCGAGCAAGCCGACCTTCGGCCTGACGGCGTCGGCCGCGGCGAAGTTCAGGGCGAACTGCCGGGCTCCGGAACGGACGCCGCCCAAGCCGCAGCCGCCGCGGTGAGCCGCATCGCCAGCGTCGGTTTCGTGCGCAGCAATCTCTACGTGTTGAATGGCCGAACGGCCGGCAATGTCGCGATCGCCTCCGAGGCGATTGCCGCCGGCCCCGTGCCCACAGGACTGACGGACGGCCCAGCCGTCGCTTTGGCGTCCAACGCCCAGGCGGCCGTCGTCGGCGTCGCGATCGGAAAGGCAGCTTCTTCTGCCCTTGGCTTCGCCCTCGAGGCGAAGCTCAAGGGCTTCGAAGGCGATGCCTGTCCGGAGTGCGGCAACTTCACCATGGTTCGCAACGGGACGTGCCTCAAATGCACGACCTGCGGCGGCACCACGGGCTGCAGTTGACCGCGTGTGGCGTAGCGTACCCGCGTAAGCCGGGGCCCTCGCGGTTGGGGACCTCACAGCTAACCATAGGAGACAGTTATGGCTGCTAAGAAAAAGGCTGCTAAGAAGAAGGCTGCTAAGAAGAAGAAGCAGTAGACAGGAAAGGGCGTAGGCCAAAGTTTACTTTGGCCCCTCTAACCAAACGCCTTTCGGCTTCCGCGTGGGTGCCCTCACGGGCCCCACCGGAAGCCACCTTCAGAAGACGAGCATCAAATGCCAACGCGACACCTTCGCTTGCGGAGGTGGAAAGGCGAAACTGGATAAGCGTCCGGCGACTTCGGTCTGCCGGACTCTTTTTTTGCCTGCCTTGAAGGCGACGAGATTCCGCTCTACATAGCGGAACATGGATACTGACCAGTCAGTCAATACCACCTCGGCCTCTCCCCGCACCCGCCGGCCGGAAGATCGCGCTCCCGAGATCGCCCGGGCGGCCCTTGAACTGTTCGTCACCCGAGGCTTCGCCGCCACCAAGCTCGAGGATGTCGCCAAGGCTGCGTCGGTCAGCAAGGGCCTGCCCTACCTCTACTTCAAGAACAAGGAAGAACTCTTCAAGGCGGTGATCACCGAGGCGATCGGCGGCCCCCTGGCCGAGGCCAGCGACATGATCGAACGCTTTGACGGCACGAGTGAGGACCTGCTGCGCGAGTTGGTCGTCGGCTTCCGCGCCTTCGAGGAAAGTCCGGCAGGTGGCGTCGTGAAGCTGATCCTGGCCGAGGCCGGCAACTTCCCCGATGTGGCACGCTTCTTCTGCGCTCACTTCGATCTGCGCGGACGCGAACTCTTCATCCGGGCGTTGCGTCGCGGCGTGCAGCGCAAGGAGTTCCGGCCCATCGAGGACATCGAGGCCACGGCAATCATCATCGCGCAGCCTCTCGCGATGTTCTCCGTCTGGAAGCGGTCGCTGGCGCCTTACGACCCGACCAATACGCTCAGCAGCGACCAGTTCTACGCAGCCTACCTCGATTTCATCTTCAAAGGGCTTCGCCCATGAATACCCGGCGCACAATCCTGATCGTCGCAACTCTCGCCGTCGTTGCCCTGGCGGGCGGCGCCTTCGCCTGGAAGAGCGGCCGCGGCGTGTCCACCCAGGCCGCCGGCACCCAGGCCGGAAAGCCGGCCGATCCGGTCATCGAGCTGATTTTGCCCGAGCTTCATACGATCAGCCCGCGTGGCCTCGTCGATACCGTACGCTTCACCGGCACGACCCAGCCTGTCGATCAGACGATCGTGAAGGCACGCGTCCCCGGCCGCCTGGCCGAAGTACTGGTGCGCGAAGGTGATCAGGTCACCAAAGGCCAGGTCCTGGCACGCTTCGAGGCGGCTGAACTGCAGGCAAAGGTCAACGAGCGACGCTCGGCACTGGAGGGGGCCCGCGCCGACGCGAGGTGGACGGCACGCGACCGCTCCGACAAAGAGTCGCTCGCCTCGCGCAACATCGTATCGCAGTCCGCCGCCGATCAGGCGCGCGCCACGGCCGAGAACAGATCCTCGATGGTCGCCGTCGCCGAGGCGCAACTCGAAATCGCCGTGAGGAACCTTACCGATGCCGTGGTGGTCGCCCCTTTCGATGGCGTGATTGGCGAGCGCCTCGCCAACCAGGGCGAGTCACTCCCAATCGACGGCAAGATTCTGGCGCTGCTCGACACCAGCCATGTCGAGATCGCGGCTCAGATGCCAGCCGCCGACGTCGTGCGCCTGCGCGTCGACCAGCGCGCCGCCGTCAAGCTCGAGGGGTTCGGCGACCGCGTCTTCAACGGCCGCATCACCCGCATCAGCCCGACGACACAGGCAGGATCGCGCTCGATCCCGGTCTATGTCGAGATCGTCGACCGACACGAATCGCTACGCGGGGGCCTCTTCGCCATGGGCACCGTCAGCGTCCAGGAAAAGAGCCATGCGCTGGCCGTGCCGGCATCGGCGATGCGCAAAGACGACCAGGGCGACTTCGTTCTGGCCATCGAGAGCGGCGTCCTGGTGCGCAAGCCCGTCGGAGCTGTGCGCACCTGGTCGCGGGGCGAGCTGGTCGAGGTGAAGGGCCTCGAATCGGGTATGCAGATCGTCTCCGCCGCCCTACCCGGCCTCCGCGAGGGGCAGAAGGTCAAAGTCATCGAGACCAAGTAGGCATCCAGAGATGAAGCTCACCCAGATCGCAGTCGACAATCCGGTCTTCGCCACCATGATGATGGTGGCGTTGCTGGTGATGGGCCTGTTCTCGTACCGCCAGCTGGGCGTCGACCAATTCCCCAACGTCGATTTCCCGATCGTCGTCGTCACCACGGAGTACCCAGGCGCCTCGCCCGAGACCGTCGAGACCGAGATCAGCCGCAAGATCGAAGAGGCGGTCAATGCGATCGCCGGCATCAAGACACTGACGTCGCGTTCGCTTGAGGGCCGCTCGATCGTGATTGCCGAGTTCGAACTCTCGGTGCAGTCGCCCATCGCCATGCAGGACGTGCGCGAAAAGGTCCAGCAAGTCCGCGCCGCCTTCAAGCCGGAGATCAAGGAACCGCTGATCCAGCGCTTCAACCCGGACGACCAGCCGATCGTTTCGATCGCCGTGCGCTCGGACATCCGCTCGGTGCGCGATCTGACGACGCTGGCCGACCAAGTCATCGTCAAGCGCCTGCAGACCGTGCGCGACGTCGGACGCGCCACCATCGCCGGCGGATTGAAGCGCCAGATCAACATCGAACTCGATCCCGGGCGCATGCATTCGCTGCGGGTCGGCGTCAACGACATCATGCGGGCGATCCGGGACGAGAACCAGAATTTCCCCGCCGGCAACGTCGCGCGCGGCAACGACGACCGAATCATCGAGGTCACCGGGCGGATCGCCGAGCCGGGCAATTTCGCCGACCTGATCGTGGCGCGCCGCGGACTTGCCCCGGTCTATCTGCGGCAGGTGGCGACCGTGGTCGACGGCCAACAGGAGCTGGAGAACGTCGCCACACTGAACGGTGAACGCGCGCTGGCCATCGACGTGGTCAAAACGCAGGGATCGAACACGATCGAGGTCGCCCGCGGCGTGCGCCGCGCAGTGGCGGAGCTACAAGCCAGCCTGCCGCCCGACGTCAAGCTCGAGATCGTGCGTGACAGCTCGCGCGGCATCCAGAACTCGGTCAGCAACGTCCAGCAGACGATGGTCGAAGGCGGACTGCTCACCATCGCCATCGTATTCCTGTTCCTGCACTCGTGGCGCAGCACAGTGATCACCGGCCTGGCGCTCCCCATTTCCGTGTTCGGCGCCTTCATGGTGATGGCCGCCTTCGGCTTCACGCTGAACGTCCTTACCCTGATGGCGCTCAGCCTCGCCATCGGCATCCTCATCGACGATGCCATAGTGGTGCGCGAGAACATCATGCGCCATATCGGTTTCGGCAAGACACATCGTCAGGCCGCAATCGACGGCACCAATGAAATCGGGTTGGCGGTGCTTGCGACAACCTTTTGCATCGTCGCCGTGTTCCTGCCGGTGGCCTTCATGGGCGGCATCATCGGTCGTTTCTTCTTCCAATTCGGCGTCATGGTCTCGGCCGCAGTGCTGATCTCGCTGTTCGTGTCCTTCACCCTCGATCCGATGCTCTCGAGCATCTGGTACGACCCCCAGGCGCACGGTAGCGGCCGCTTCGCCCGCATCGTGAACGCCGCCCAGGATCGCGCCAACGGCATCTATGGTGCGATCCTCGGCTGGTCGCTGCGCTGGCCCAAGATCACCCTGCTGATCGCGCTCGGCACCTTCCTCGGCAGCTTCGCCCTGCCGAAATACATCGGCTTCGAGTTCGTGCCCCAGGCCGATCTCGGCGAACAGGTCGTGAGCATCGAGACGCCGGTCGGCTCGTCGCTCGAATACACCACGGCCAAGCTCAACCAGGTCGATGCCGCGGTCCGTGAGTTTCCCGAAGTCGAATACACCTACGGCGCCGTCAATACCGGCTATGCCAACGGCAAGAATCAGGCGAGCCTCTATCTTCGCCTCAAGCCCATCAAGGAGCGCAAGCGATCCCCCGAGCAGCTCGCCCAGCCGATCCGGGAACGACTGGCCGGCATCCCGGGCGTCCTGGTCTCGATCAACATTCCAGGCGGGCCGGGCGGCGGCGTGCAGAAGCAGCTCCAGTTGTCGCTGCAGGGGCCGGACACCGCTGTCCTCGATGGCCTGTCGCAGGAGGTCATGCGGCACGCCGCCGCCATCCCGGGCGTGGTCGATCTCGACCGCAATCTGAAGGCGGCCAAGCCCGTCCTGTCCGTACGGCTGCGGCGCGACGCGGCCTCCGATCTCGGCCTCGGCTCGACCCAGGTGGCACAATCCCTGCGGCCGCTGTTTGCCGGTGACGAAACCAGCCTGTGGCGCGCGCCCGACGGCGAAAACTACACCGTGATGGTCCGCCTGCCGGTCGACGAGCGTACCGGTGTCACCGATCTGCAGCGGATCTGGTTCACCGCCGGCTTCGAGCCGAACGGCCTGCCGCGCATGGTCCACATCGCCCAGATCGCCGACATCATCAACGACGTCGGCGCCTCCCAGATCAACCGCCGCGACCTCAACCGCGAAGTCCAGATCACCGCCAACGTGTCGGGGCGATCGACCGGCGAGGCCAGCAGCGACCTACAGAAAATCCTGACCGAGACCAAGCTGCCGCCGGGATACCGTTTCGTCTTCGGCGGCTCGACCAAGGACATGGCCGAAAGCGCCGCCTACGCCGGCCAGGCGCTGCTGCTCGCCGTCATCCTGATCTACCTGATCCTGGCCTCGCAATTCGGAAGCTTCCTGCAGCCGGTGGCCATCATGATGTCGCTGCCGATGTCGCTGATCGGCGTGTTCCTGGGGTTGCTGGTCGCCGGCACGACGCTCAACATCTTCAGTGCCATCGGCTTCATCATGCTGATGGGCCTGGTCACCAAGAATGCCATTCTGCTGGTCGATTTCTTCAACCAGGCGCGGGCTCGCGGCACGCCGGTCAATGAGGCCCTGCTCGAGGCCGGCTCGATCCGGCTCAGGCCCATCCTGATGACCACGCTCGCCATGGTGTTCGGCATGATGCCCCTGGCGTTGGGCCTGGGCGAAGGCGCCAGCAAGCGCGCCCCGATGGCGCATGCGGTGATCGGCGGTCTGATCAGCTCGACCCTGCTCACCCTCGTCGTCGTGCCGGTCATGCTGATCTACATCGACCGAATCGGCACCTGGACCAAGAAGCGGTTCAGCCGTTCTGCGGACGACGAAGCAGCATTGCACAAGCCTGCGGAGTAAATCGCCCTCTTCCTGGCACGATTCACGCTATGCTGAGGACATGCCGGATGACACCCCGACCATCGGCCTGCGCGTCGTCGACTCGCTCGCCGCCGTCGATGCCGCCCAATGGGACGCCTGCGCGCTGGCGCCGGGATCGGCCGGCAATCCCTTTCTCAGCCACAAGTTCCTGAAGGCGCTGGAGGACTCGAAGTCGGTCGGCCGGCGCACCGGCTGGCAGCCGCAACATCTCCTGGCCGAGGCCGCCGACGGCACGCTGCGGGGCGCCGCACCGCTCTACATGAAAAGCCATTCCCAGGGCGAGTACGTGTTCGACCACGGCTGGGCGCAGGCCTTCGAGCGCGCCGGCGGCCGTTATTACCCCAAGCTGCAGGTTGCCGTGCCCTTCACGCCGGTGCCTGGCCCGCGTCTGTTCGCCCGGCCAGGAGCGATGGCCGAGGCGGTGCGTGACGCCATGATCGACATGCTGGTCAAGGTCGCGGGCGACAACAACATCAGCTCGGTTCACGCCACATTCTGCACCGAGGCCGACTGGAAGCGCTTCGGCGCCCGCGGCTGGCTGCTGCGGCTCGGCCAGCAGTATCACTGGCACAACGACGGCTATCGCACCTTCGATGACTTCCTGGCAGCACTGGCCTCCCGCAAGCGCAAGGCGATCCGCAAAGAGCGCGAGGCGGTGCGGCGCGAGGGCCTCGTCATCCGTGCGCTGTGCGGTGACGACATCAAGCCCGAGCACTGGGACGCCTTCTTCGCCTTCTACATGGACACTGGCGGTCGCAAGTGGGGCTCGCCTTACCTCACCCGATCCTTCTTCGACGTCCTGGGCTCGACCATGGCCGACCAGGTCGTGCTGATAATGGCCGAGTCGGACGGGCGTCCGGTCGGCGGTGCGCTCAATCTGAAGGGCAACGACACGCTCTACGGCCGCTACTGGGGCTGTCTCGAAAGCCACGCCTTCTTGCATTTCGAAGCCTGCTACTACCAGGCCATCGACTACGCGATTGCGCATGGTCTACAGCGTGTCGAAGCCGGCGCCCAGGGCGATCACAAGATTCAGCGCGGCTATCTGCCGGTGCCGACCTTCTCGGCACACTGGATCGTCGATCCCGGCTTCCGCCGCGCCGTCGACGACTACCTCAGGCGCGAGCGCCCAGCGGTCGAGCAGGAGATCGAAGGCTTGATGCAGTATTCGCCGTTCAGGAAGGAAAACGAGTAGCCGTCACTTCTTGTCGACCATGAGTACGCCGAGGAAAAAGATCACGAAGAAGATCAGCTGCTCCGTCATGCCCAACGGCGCCTGCCAGCCGATCTTGTCGACGATGAAGAGCGCGACCCAGAACACCGCGGTGGCGAGCACCGCGGCGCGCAGGGCGACCCAGAGCGGCCGGAAAGCGCTCACTCGGCCAGCACGGGTTCTTGGCTGGCCGGCGGCAAGGCTCCGCGCTCAGGCGGCAGGAACTCGAAGACGAGCTTGGCGGCATCGCCCTGCCCCTCGACGTCGACCCGCACCGTGCCGCCAGTCGAAAGCTTGCCGAACAGGACTTCCTCGGCCAGCGGCTTCTTGATGTGCTCCTGGATGAAGCGGCCGAGCGGCCGGGCGCCGAACGTCTTGTCGTAGCCCTTCTCCGCCAGCCAGCGGCGGGCGCCGTCGCTGAGCTCGATGAAGACCTTGCGGTCGGCAAGCTGGCCCTCGAGCTCGGCCACGAACTTGTCGACGACGCGGCCCATCGATTCAGGGCCAAGGCTCGCGAACTTGATGATGGCGTCGAGCCGGTTGCGGAATTCCGGCGAGAACATCCGGTTGATGGCGTCGTCGTCCTCGTCGTGCCGCTGCTCGCGGCCGAAGCCCAGTGCCGGCTTGGCGATGTCGGCGGCGCCGGCATTGGTCGTCATGCACAGGATGACGTTGCGGAAGTCCACCGTCCGGCCGTTGTGGTCGGTGAGCTTGCCGTAGTCCATCACCTGCAGCAGGACGTTGAAGACGTCGGGATGCGCCTTCTCGATCTCGTCGAACAGCACGACGCAATGCGGATGCTGGTTGACCTTGTCGGTCAGCAGACCACCCTGGTCGAAGCCGACATAGCCCGGCGGCGCGCCGATCAGGCGCGAAACGCTATGCCGCTCCATGTACTCCGACATGTCGAAGCGAATCAACTCGAGCCCGAGCAGGCGTGCGAGCTGCCGGGTCACCTCGGTCTTGCCGACACCGGTCGGACCGGCCAGCAGATAGCTGCCGATCGGCTTCTCCGGCGCGCGCAGACCGGCCCGGGCGAGCTTGATCGAGGCGGCGAGATGCTCGATCGCCCGGTCCTGGCCGAACACGACGGTCTTGAGATCGCGGTCGATATTGCGCAGCAGCTCGGCATCGTCCTTGGACACGCTCTTGGGCGGAATGCGCGCGATCTTGGCGACGATCTCCTCGATGTCCGGCACCTCGATGATCTTTTTCCGCTGGTCGGGCGTGCGCAGCATCTGGGCGGCGCCAACTTCATCGATGACGTCGATTGCCTTGTCGGGCAGCTTGCGGTCATGGATGTAGCGCGCCGACAATTCGACTGACGCCTTGATGGCATCGTCGGTGTAGGAAACGTGATGGTGCTTCTCGTAGACCGGCTTCAGGCCCCGCATGATCTCGATGGCGTCGCCGATCGTAGGCTCCGGCACGTCGATCTTCTGGAAACGGCGGACGAGCGCACGGTCCTTCTCGAAGTGGTTGCGGTATTCCTTGTAGGTGGTCGAGCCGATGCAGCGCAGCTCGCCCGACTGCAGCGACGGCTTCAGCAGGTTCGAGGCATCCATCGAGCCCCCCGACGTGGCGCCGGCACCGATGATGGTGTGGATCTCGTCGATGAACAGCACCGAGTTGGGCTTCTTCTTGAGCTCGCTCAGCACGGCCTTGAGCCGCTCCTCGAAGTCGCCGCGATAGCGGGTACCGGCCAGTAGCGCGCCCATGTCGAGCGAATAGATCACCGACTCCCGCAGGACTTCCGGCACCTCGCCATCGACGATCTTGCGCGCCAGGCCCTCGGCGATCGCCGTCTTGCCGACGCCGGGCTCGCCGACATACAGCGGGTTGTTCTTGGTGCGCCGGCACAGGACCTGGATGGTCCGCTCGACCTCGTGCTCGCGGCCGATCAGGGGATCGACCCGGCCATCGCGCGCCTTCTGGTTGAGGTCGACGCAGTAGGCAGCCAAAGCCTCGTTGCCCTGCTTGGCCGCCGCCTCGCCGCCCTCCTCCTCGGAGCCGCTGACCCGCCGGGTGCGGGCCCGGCCGGGGACCTTGGCCTTGCCATGGCTGATGTAGTCGACTGCGTCGAGGCGGGTCATCCCCTGGTTCTCCAGGAACGACACGGCGTGGCTGTCGCGCTCGGAGAACAGCGCGACGAGAACGTTTGCGCCCGTCACCTCGTTGCGACCCGACGACTGGACGTGCACGGCGGCCCGCTGGACGACACGCTGGAAGCCGGCGGTCGGCAACGGTTCACTCGGCGTCTGGGTGACAATGCCCTTGAGACGATTGTCGACGAAGGTCTCGAGATCATGCCGCAGGCGGTCGATATCGACGCCGCAAGACTTGAGGACCGGCATCGCGTCCTCGTCTTCCGTCATTGCCAGGAGCAGATGTTCCAGCGTCGCGTATTCATGTCGGCGCTCCCCCGCCAGGCCGAAGGCGCGGTGGAGAGACTTTTCGAGGTTCTTGGACAACATGGACATCGGACCACCTCGACGGAAAAACGAACTACTCTTCTTCGAACTACTCTTTCTCCAATGTGCACTGGAGAGGGTGCTGGTTTTTGCGGGCGTAATCCACCGTTTGGGTCACCTTGGTCTCGGCGATCTCGTAGGTGTATACGCCGCACACGCCGACGCCCTTCTGATGGACGTGCAGCATGATCTGTGTCGCCTCGTCGCGATTCTTCTGGAAGATGTGCTGCAGTACGTCGACCACGAACTCCATCGGCGTGTAGTCATCGTTCAACATCAACACCTTGTACATCGACGGCTTCTTCGTCCGCGTGCGAGTGAGCGTCAGCGCACCGGTCCGGCCATCATTGTCGCCACCCCCGTCGTCGCGGCGGGGCGGCTGTCGCGGTGGCCCGCCCGGCGGCTCGTTGGGGCCGCCCAGCCGGTCGCTCTCG
>MEMN01000088.1 GCA_001767945.1 Alphaproteobacteria bacterium RIFCSPHIGHO2_12_FULL_66_14
GGCTGGGTGTCGGCCGTCATCGGCATCTTCCTGGCCGTTGCCGTGGTCGAGGTGACGGCGATCGCCTGGCTGTACATCGAGGATGGCCGCTATACGCCGGCCGCCGAGCTTTACGAGCGGACGCAGAACACCTACGTGCGTGACGCGACCAAGGGCTCGTCGTGCCGCTACGTCGACACGCTCTATCCGCACCCGTACGTCGCCTTCGTCCATCATGCCAACCCGCCCTGCGGCATCCCATGGGTCAACAACGTCGGTCTGTTCGGTGACGACTTCCCCGTCGTGAAGCGGACCGACCGCTACGTCGTCCTGCTGACCGGCGGGTCGGTCGCCTCGCAGCTCGGACAGAACGCGGCGCCACCCGCGCCGCGCTATTTCGAGGAGGAGCTGAACAACAAGTATGTCAGCCCCAACGGCAAGCCCTTCCTGGTGCTGAACGGCGGCGATGGCGCGTGGAAGGAGCCGCAGGCCTTCATCCTGTTCGCGCTCTATGCGACCTCGGTCGATGCCGTGGTCACGCTGGACGGCTTCAACGAGCACTATTTCTTCTGGCCCGGGGCGAAGGAGCGGTTCGAGAGGCCGCTCAGCAACTTCATCGACGTCAATCCGTTCGTTGCCGACGAGAATTTCGGCGACGCTGCGATCGGCTGGGTGATGGGGCGGCTGGCCGGGACGCTTGCCCTCAACCCGGTGCTCGGGCAGTCGCATGCCGCCTACCTGGTGATCCGCGGCATCGAGGCGGCCGCCAAGGGCAAGGACAGCTTCAAGTCGAACAAGAAGACGACCTTGAACAGCATGTTCGCCATGCCCGAGGAGATCCGCCGCGACCACGACCTTGCCTTCGCCGTCCAGCTCGGCCTCTACCAGAAGTACGTCCGTGGAATCGAAGCCCTGGCGCGCGACTACGACATCAAGACCGCCTACTTCCTGCAGCCGGCGCCGGCCTGGGGCAAAGTGCTGACGGACGAAGAGAAGCGCGTCGTGGGCGATCTTTCCTACCGCGACCTCTACCGCAAGATCGTGACCGGCATGATGACCCTGCGTGATCGCAATCTGCCGATCTTCGACCTGGGCGACGTCTTTGCCCAGGAAAAGGACACCATCTACGCCGACCACATCCATTTCGCCCGGGATGCCAAGAGCGAGAGCCCCGGCAACCGGCTGATCGCCGCCCGCATGGGGCAATTACTGGCGGAAACCTGGGGGCTGCAACCCAAGCCCTAGGTTGTTCACGAATCGGAGATTTCCCCGAATTGTGACGGTTTCTTGTTGATTTGACCTCGCTGCAGAGTTTCACTAGCCGAGACGCACATTAATTAAGCAGGCGCTCAAGCGCCTCATAAGCGTCGCTAGGGATGGAGCTGCTCATGGCCGTCACGCGTCGGCAATTCATGAAGGTGAGCGCCGCTGGCCTCGCCGCCTCTTCCGTTGGTGCCTTGGGATTCACAGGAGCGGGCGACGCGCTCGCCGCGGGGGTCAGGCCCTACAAGCTCGAACGGGCGACCGAGACCCGCAACACCTGTCCCTACTGCTCGGTGAGCTGCGGCGTCATCGTCTACTCGCTGGGCGACAAGTCGAAGAACGCCAAGGCCTCCGTCATCCACATCGAGGGCGATCCCGACCATCCCGTCAGTCGCGGCACGCTCTGCCCGCGCGGCGCCGCCTCGCTCGACTACGTTCACAGTCCGCTCCGGCTCAAGTACCCGATGCACCGCAAGGCCGGGTCGGACAAGTTCGAGCGGGTCACCTGGGATTTCGCGCTCGAGCGCATCGTCACCCTGATGAAGGAAGACCGTGACAAGAACTTCGTCGCCAAGAACCGCGACGGCGTCACGGTCAACCGCTGGCTGACGACCGGCTTCTTCGCCACGTCGGCGCAGACCAACGAGGCGGGCTACCTGACCTACAAGCTCATGCGCGGCCTCGGCATGGTGGCGATAGAGACTCAAGCACGAATATGACACGGACCGACGGTGGCCAGTCTTGGCCCCACATTCGGACGTGGCGCGATGACGAACAGCTGGAATGACATCAAGAACGCCGATGTCATCCTGGTCATGGGCGGCAATGCCGCGGAAGCCCATCCCTGCGGCTTCAAATGGGTCACGGAAGCGAAGTCGAACAACGGCGCCAAGCTGGTTGTCGTCGATCCGCGCTTCACGCGCTCGGCCGCGGTCGCCGATCTCTATGCGCCGCTGCGCCCGGGCACCGACATCGCCTTCCTCATGGGCGTCATCAATTACCTGCTGAAGAACGACAAGATCCACCGCGACTACGTGAAGGCCTTCACCAACGCCAGCTTCCTGGTCAAGGAAGGCTACAAGTTCGAGGACGGCCTGTTCACGGGCTACGATGCCGCGAAGCGCGACTACACGAACAAGTCGGACTGGGAGTACCAGTTCGACGAGCAGGGCATGGCCAAGGTCGACGACAGCATGTCGAGCCCGAACGCGGTGATGAGCCTCCTGAAGGCCCACGCCGCGCGCTATACGCCCGAGATGGTCGAGCGGATCTGCGGCACGCCCAAGGACAAGTTCCTCAAGGTCTGCGAGCTCATCGCCTCGACGGCCAACGGCGAGCGCACCATGACGTCGATGTATGCGCTGGGCTGGACCCAGCACACGACGGGCGCGCAGAACATCCGCTGCATGGCGATGATCCAGCTCCTGCTGGGCAACATGGGCATGCCGGGCGGCGGCGTGAACGCGCTGCGTGGCCACGCCAACGTCCAGGGCATCACCGACCTGGCGCTGCTCTCGACCTCGACGCCGGGCTACCTCGTCCTGCCGAACGAGCGCGAGACGACCTTCGCCGACTATATCAAGTCGCGCGCCTTCAAGCCGATCCGTCCCGGGCAGACCAGTTTCTGGCAGAACTACCAGAAGTTCTGGGTCAGCCAGCAGAAGGCCTTCTTCGGGGCCGCCGCGACGGCCGACAACGGCTGGGCCTACGACTATCTGCCCAAATTCGCCGCACCGTACGACACATTGAAGATCGTCGACGCCATGGCGGCGGGCGAGATGAACGGCCTGTTCTGCCAGGGCCTGAACATCATGCTGGCCGCGCCGCAGAAGGACAAGACGCGGGCCGGCCTCGGCAAGCTCAAGTGGCTGGTCGTCGTCGATCCGCTCGAGACCGAGACGGCGCGCTTCTGGGAGAATCACGGCGAGTTCAACAACGTCGATCCCAAGTCGATCCAGACCGAGGTCTTCCAGCTTCCGACGTCGGTCTATGTCGAGGAGGAGGGCAGCTTCACGAACTCCAGCCGTGTCATCCAGTGGCACTGGAAAGCGGCGGAAGGGCCCGGCGAGTCGCGCAGCGACATCGACATCGTGGCCGGACTCTATAGCCGCCTCAAGGCCAAGTACGCCAAGGACGGCGGGGCCTTCCCGGATCCCGTGCTGAACCTCACTTGGTCGTACACCAACCCGGCCAGCCCGGCGCCGGCCGAGGTTCTGAAGGAGATCAACGGCTACGTCCTGCAGAACGTCACCGATCCCGCGGATCCCACCAAGGTGCTGCTGCGCGCCGGCCAACAGCTGCCGTCGTTCGTCGCGATGACGGCCGACGGCAAGACGGCAGCCGGCTGCTGGATCTATACCGGCGTCTATACGGATGCCGGCAACATGTCGATGCGCCGCGACGCCAGCGACCCCACCGGCAAGGGCGTGCACCCCAACTGGGGCTTCTCGTGGCCGGCCAATCGGCGCGTGCTCTACAACCGCGCCTCGTCCGACGTGAACGGCAAGCCGTGGAGCGAGCGCAAGAAGTACGTCTTCTGGAACGGCGCGCGCTGGACCGGCGCCGACGTGCCGGACTACGGGCCGACCGTCGCCCCCGACAAGAGCGTCGGGCCGTTCATCATGAATCCGGAAGGCGTGGGCCGGCTCTCCACGCGTGCCATCATGCGCGAAGGACCGTTCCCCGAGCACTACGAGCCGATGGACGCCTTCCTCGAGAACCCGCTGCATCCCAAGGTCAGCGTCAGCCCGGTGGCGAGGATTTTCGCCGCCGACGCCAAGTCGTTCGGCAAGCCGGACAAGTTCCCGATCGTGGCGACGACCTACCGTCTCACCGAGCACTTCCACTACTGGACGAAATCAGTGCACGGCAACTCGGTCCTGCAGCCCGAGCTGTTCGTCGAGATGGGCGAGCGCCTGGCCAAGGCCAAGGGCATCCAGAACGGCGAATGGGTCGAAATCTCGAGCCAGCGCGGCACCATCAAGGCCAAGGCCTGCGTCACCAAGCGCATCCGGCCGATCATGGTGAACGGCAAACCGTGCGACGTGATCGGCCTGCCGATCCACTATGGATTCGTCGGCGTCGCCAGGAAGGGGTATGCGACCAACACCATCACCCCGTTCGTCGGCGACGCCAGCGTCAACACGCCCGAATACAAGGCGTTCCTGGTCGACGTGAAGAAGACGTCGGCCCCCGCCGCATCGGCAATGGCATAGGGGAGGAGGCGAACCATGGCTACGCTGCAATCCCTCGACATCCGCCGCCGCTCGGCTTCGACCGAAGCCCCGCCGCAGGTCCGCCAGGGCAGCCTCGAGGTCGCCAAGCTGATCGACGTCAGCAAGTGCATCGGCTGCAAGGCCTGCCAGGCCGCCTGCCTCGCCTGGAACGACCTGGTCGAGCCGGTCGGCACCTTCGAGGGCAGCTACGATAACCCGCCCGATCTAACGCCGACCTCGTGGACGGTGATGAAATTCACCGAATACGAGAAGGGCGACGACCTCGAGTGGCTGATCCGCAAGGATGGCTGCATGCATTGCGACGATCCGGGCTGCCTGAAGGCCTGCCCGGCGCCGGGCGCCATCGTGCAGTACACCAACGGCATCGTCGACTTCGTGTCGGAAAACTGCATCGGCTGCGGCTACTGCGTGAAGGGCTGTCCCTTCAACGTGCCGCGCATCTCCAAGGTCGATCGCAAGGCCTACAAGTGCACCTTGTGCGTCGACCGGGTCGCGGTCGGCCAGGCGCCGGCCTGCGCCAAGGCCTGCCCGACCCAGGCGATCTATTTCGGCTCCAAGGACGACATGATCGACCACGCCGAAAAGCGGATCATCGACCTGAAGTCGCGTGGCTTCGCGAAGGCCGGCCTCTACGATCCGCCCGGTGTTGGCGGCACGCACGTGATGTACGTGCTGCATCACGCCGACCAGCCGTCGCTCTATGCCGGATTGCCGGACGACCCCAGGATCAGTCCGATGGTGGGGTTCTGGAAGGGTGTCATGAAGCCCATTTCCCTGGCCGCCATCGCCTTCGCCGGCGTGTTCGGCTTCCTGCACTACGTCACCAAGGGCCCGAACGAGGTCTCCGAGAGCGACCAGCGCAAGGGTGACGACCTCGCCGGAAGGAAAGGCACATGAGCGAGGACCGCAAGGCCGTTGCCCGCTATACGACCGCCGCCCGCATCAACCACTGGATCACCGCCGGGTCGCTGATCCTTCTGGCCTTGAGCGGGATGGCGCTGTTCCATCCGTCGCTGTTCTTCCTGACCAACCTGTTCGGCGGCGGCCAGGCCACGCGCGCGATCCATCCCTGGATTGGCGTCGTGCTGGCCATCAGCTTCCTCGGCCTGTTCTTCCGCTTCGTCACGCTCAATTTCTGGAATCGTGACGACACGATCTGGATGAAGAACCTCGGCAAGGTGATCAACGACAAGGAAGAGGGCATGCCCGAGGTCGGCAAGTACAATGCCGGCCAGAAGCTGGTCTTCTGGGGTCAGTCGATCCTCATTCTGCTGCTGTTCGGTAGCGGTATCGTCCTGTGGGACGTCTATTTCGAGGACTACACCACGGTCGACCAGAAGCGGCTTTCGGCGGTGATCCATGCGCTGTGCGCGATCGGCGCCATCCTGATCTGGATCGTCCATGTCTATGCCGCGATCTGGGTCAAGGGCACGCTGCGCGCCATGACCCGCGGCTCGGTGACCCGCGGCTGGAGCTGGAAGCACCATCGCAAGTGGTTCCGCCAGGAAGTCGAGAAGCCCTGAGTAGCGATCCCAACGATTCCGTTCCCGGCTTCGGCGAGACCACGCTGGGCGAGGTCGCCCAGAGCGATCCTATCCGTCTGCCAGACCTTGCAACGGTCTTTTCGCACCGTGCCGAGCGCCTGCGTGCGCTCGCGGGGGACCATGAACTGGAGGGCTTCCTGCGCATGGTCGCGGCCCTGGTGACGGCCCAGCACGAGGCGCTGGCGAATCTGCCGCCGGGTTCCCTGCCAGGACCGACGGAGATCGCCAAGGCAAGACTTGTCCAACGCTCACCGCTCGATCCCGCGACCTGGCCGCGCGACGAGAGCTGGCGCGTGGCGCTCGGGCGCCTCCTCGAGAAGATCGACGACAGCGTGCTGCCGGATCCGGCGCGTCAGGCCCGGTCGGCGCTCGCCATTGCGACCCCAGCCGATCTCGAGGCGCTAGCCGGCCGCTTCCTGGACGGCAAGGTGGCGGCCGGCGAGGCTGCCCAGGC
>MEMN01000089.1:0-6423 GCA_001767945.1 Alphaproteobacteria bacterium RIFCSPHIGHO2_12_FULL_66_14
CGACCAGGACCACGGTGTCGTTGGCATGCCGCGCCAGCATCATCCTGAGCGCATCGGCCGTCCGCGCCACCACGTCCTGCAACGACTCGCCGCCCGGGAAGCGCACGAGATGCGGCGCCGAGCGCCAGAGCTGATAGGCCGCCGGCGTCTCGGCCTCGACCTCCTCGTGGGTGCGCATCTGCCAGGCGCCGTAGTCGATGTCGCCCAGCCCCTCATACACCGATGCGGCGACCCCGCAGGCCGCGGCGATCTTGCCGCCAGTCACCACGCAGCGCTGCAGCGGACTCGTATATACGGCGGCCGGCTTCCAGTGCCGGGCGATGCGGCGGGCGAGCGCGGCGGCCTGGGCGAGGCCGTGCTCGGTGAGGGCAAGTTCGGCACGGCCGCGAAACCGCGCCGGACGGATGCCGTCGACATGGCCGTGGCGGGTGAGGAGGATCCTGGTCATCGCACCAGTCTAACGACTGTTGCCCGTCTGCCACATGCAGGAACGCGCTGCAGTCGTGCCGGCAACTCGGCGCCCATCCTGCCGTTGACCCGGGCACGTCCCATGCCCAGGCCTTCAATCCTTAGGGGAAACCAGATGAAGAGAGCTCTATTGGTGGCCGTTGCCGCCCTCGTCCTGCCCGCGGCCGCGCAGGCCCAGTCCATGTTCGCCCCCGGCACCGCCAATCCGGGCTTCTATATCGGTGCCGAAGGCGGCGGTAACTGGTTGATGAACAGCAACAACTACAACATGGACATCGGCTACGCCGTCGGCGGCGTCATGGGCTACGACTTCGTCGGGCCGCGCGTCGAACTCGAAGGCGTGTTCCGCAGCAACAACGGCCGCGGCACCGCCAACTTCGGCAACGTGTTCAGCAACGTGAGCGGCCGTATCGAGCAGCTCAGCGTGATGGCCAACCTGCTCTACGACTTCCTTCCGGGCGCCACCATCACGCCCTATGTCGGCGCCGGCGCCGGCATCGCCTTCGTCGACGCGGCGATCAACGGCTGCTCGCTGTGCAGCACGCAGTTCGCCTACCAGGGCATCGTCGGCCTCGGCTGGAACGTCGACCAGAGCTTCCGGATCAATCTGGACGGCCGCTACTACGGCACGACCAATCCGGCCGCCTACCAGAACAACAACATCACCGCGATGCTGAGCCTCTCCTACAAGTTCGGCCAGCCGGAGGCCGCGCCGGCGCCGGCAGCGCCTGCCCCCGCCGCGGTGGCGCCGCCGTCGTTCATGGTGTTCTTCGACTGGGATCGCTCGAACCTCTCGGCCCAGGCGCTGAACACGATCAAGCAGGCGGCGGACGCCTACAAGACCAAGGGCAGCGCGCGCATCACGGCGACCGGCCACGCCGACAAGTCCGGCCCGGAAGCCTACAACATGGCGCTGTCGCTGCGTCGCGCGAATGTCGTCAAGGATGCGCTCGTCCAGAACGGTGTGCCGGCCAACGTGATCGCGGTCGTCGGCCGCGGCGAGGCGCAGCCGCTGGTGCAGACCGCCGATGGCGTGCGCGAGCCGCAGAACCGGCGCGTCGAGATCGTCGTCCAGTAAAGCTCGGCTGAACGGACTGTGGCGGGCGGCGTGATGGCGCCGCCCGCTTTTATTTGCCGATACAGAAGTCGCGAAAGATCACGTCCAACAATTCCTCGACCCGGACCGTGCCAGTGATGCGGCCGATGGCGCGCAGCGCGAGGCGCAGGTCCTCCGCCGCCAACGCGACCTCGGGCGCCACCAGCGCGCGGCCGAGCGCGGCGTACGCTTCGCTCAGCGCCTCGCGGTGACGCGCCCGGGTGAGCGGCGGTGCGGCGGCACCCTCATCCATCAGCAGGCCGGCCGAGCGTTCGAGACGGGCCAGCAATTCCGGCAGGCCGTCGCCCGACGTCGCCGACAGCGCCACGGCCTCGTCGCCGGGCTGCACCGGCGCAAGATCGACCTTGTTCAGCACCACGATGTCGCGCGCCGGGTCCCAGCGATCGGTCGACGCCGTGAGCGTTCGCAGCACCGACTTCCAGTCGCCCGAGGCGTCGAGCACCAGCAGACGGAGATCGGCCTCGGCGGCGCGGGCGCGGGCGCGACGCACACCCTCCTGTTCGATGGCGTCGCCCGACTCGCGCAGGCCCGCAGTATCGGCCAGCACCACCGGCCAGCCGCCGAGATCGAGATGGACTTCGATCACGTCGCGCGTCGTGCCGGCGGTCTCCGACACGATCGCGGCGTCGCGTCGCGCCAGCAGGTTGAGCAGCGAGGACTTGCCGGCGTTGGGCGGGCCGATGATGGCGATGTGCAGCCCCTCGCGCAGGCGCTCGCCGCGGCGATCGCCAAGATGGGCGCCGATCTCGGCCTGCAACTGGGTGGCGCCGTCGCGCACAGTCTGGGCGATGCCGGGCGGCAGATCTTCGTCGGGAAAATCGATCGCCGCCTCGAGATGGGCGAGCGTGGCGAGGCCAAGTGTGCGCCAGTCCTCGTAGAGCCGGTGCAGCGCGCCATCCATCTGCTGCAGCGCGAGGCGGCGCTGCTGTTCGGTCTCGGCGGCGACCAGGTCGGCGATGCCCTCGGCCTCGGTGAGGTCGAGCTTGCCGTGCTCGAAGGCGCGGCGTGTGAATTCGCCGGGTTCGGCCAGCCGGCACAAGTCCAGCCGCCGGATGGCCTCCAGTGCGGCGCCGACCACGGCGCGCCCGCCGTGCAGGTGCAGCTCGGCCATCATCTCGCCGGTCTCGCTGTGGGGGGCCTCAAACCACACCACCAGGCCGCGGTCGATCGCCTCGCCGCTCAGCGGATCGTAGAGCGTGCGCAAAGCCATGCGGCGTGGCTCCGGCAGCGCCGGATCGCGCGCCGAATGACCGCGCTCGAAAGCCCGCGGCTCGGTGAGGAAGACCAGGATTTCCGGCGCGCGGGGGCCGCTCAGGCGAATGACCGAGAGGGCGCCCGGGTGTGCCCGCGACGGCATGGGCGTACCCAGCGCGTAGATGGTGGCTGCGTCCATCTAGGTCCGCTTTTTCGGCGGTGGCCGGGCCGGTGTCGGCGCCGGGGGTCCGGGCGGCGGGCGTGCCATCACCTTGTCGGCGATCTTTTCATAGAGCGATTCGGGGATCAGCCGCCGCTCGACCAGCTCGGTCTTGGCGCGGAACGGCCGTGCCCGGATGATGGCGTCGGCCCGCACTTCGCCGATGCCGTCGAGCGTCATGAGGTCGTCGCGGCTCGCAGTGTTGAGATCGATCAGGTTGGAGGCCGGCGGCGGCGGCGGCGCGCGCGTCTGGGCGAATGCGGGCACGGCGAAGGCCAGCACCGCCAACGCGATCGGAAGAGCGAGCCGGTTCATCACGCAATCATCGCACGATCTCGTCCCAGGCGGGACTGGGTCGCTCGGCGAACGGCACTTTCCAGCGCCGGCAGTTCGAGCGGTCGATCAGCTCGGCCGGCACCATGATCTCCCGAGGCACCGGTTTCCCGTCGAGGTGGCGCAGCACCGCGCGGGCGGCGATGGCGGCGATGTTGAAGGCGCTGAAGTCGACGCTGGCCAGCATGCGGCCGTGCTCGATGTGCTCGATCGCGGCGGGCAGGCCGTTGACGCCCACGACCTGCGCCGTCCGCCCTGAGTCGGCCAGTGCCTCAAGGACACCGAAGGCCATGACGTCGTTGGCGGTCCAGACACCGTCAATGCGCGGGTGCGCCGCGAGCAGCTCGGCCATCGCCTGGCGCGCCGGCGCCGCCTGGAGATAGCCGATGCGCGACCCCAGCAAGGCGATGCCGGGGTTTTCCGCCACGGCGCGCTGCAAGCCCACGGTCCGGTCGCGGGCGGTGCGCGCCGACGGCGTGCCGTCGAGGGCGACGATGAGGCCTGCTCCGGCCAAACCCAGAATCAGCGCCTTGGCGGCGGTGTAGCCTACCGCGACATCGTCCGACCCGACGAAGGTCAGCACCTTGCCGGGCATGCGGTTGATGAAGACCGCGACCGGGATGCCGGCGGCGGCGAACCGCGCCAGGTCCTCCTGCATCGCCACGTCGTCGGTCGGATTGAACAGGACGGCATCGGGCCGGGCCGCCAGCGCCTCGCTCACCAGGGCCTTCTGCTCGCCGACGTGGTCGGGCGTCTCGGGCACATAGTGCACGGTCCGCGCGCCCGCTTCGGCGGCGACCCGGTCGGCCACCAGCCGGGCGGCGTCATAGGCCGGATTGAGCCGGTTTTTGGTGAAAACGGCGAGGATGGGAGGGGGCATGGTCCCTATTTTAGACGAGCGCGGCCCTGTAGTATCGCGCCGCCATGGCCAAGCCCTACGACCATATCCCCGACCGCCGCAGGATCGTGCGCCGCCGCGCGCTCGAGGAGGCGTTGGCGGCACTTGTCGAGGATCTGCCGACGGGCGGCGAGCCGCCGCGGCCACCGGTGCTGGCCCTGCTGCGCGACGCGCTGGCCGGCGGCCGGGCCGAGATCCGCCGCCGCTTCGAGGCGCCCGGGCCGCTGCGCAACGATGGGCCGGCGGTGCTGGCCGCCACGTCGTACCTGATGGACCAGATCGTCCGCGTCCTGTTCGACTTCGCCGACCGCTACGCCTACCCCGCGGCCAACCCCAGCGCCGCCGAGCGGCTGGGCGTGATGGCGACCGGCGGCTACGGCCGCGGCGAGCTGGCGCCGCTTAGCGACCTCGATCTCCTGTTCCTGCGTCCCTACAAGCAGACGCCCCGGGGCGAGCAGATCGTCGAGTTCATGCTCTATCTGCTGTGGGACCTCGGCCTCAAGGTCGGCCACGCCACCCGCACCGTCGACGAAAGCCTGCGCTACGCCGAGCGCGACCAGACCATCCGCACGGCACTTCTGGAGATGCGATATCTCTGGGGCGATCGCGCTCTGTTCGACGAGTTGCAGAAGGGCTTCGCGCAGAAATTCCATACCGGCGACGGCCGCGACTTCGTCGAGGCCAAGCTCGCCGAGCGCGACCAGCGCCACCAGCGCATGGGCGATTCACGCTACGTCGTCGAGCCCAACGTCAAGGAGGGCAAGGGCGGCCTGCGCGATCTCCACCTGCTGTTCTGGATCGCCAAGTATCTCTATCGCGTGAGCGCCCCCGGCGACCTCGTGGCCAAGGGCGTGCTCACCAAGGAGGAGGCGCGGCTGTTCGAGCGCGCCGAGCGCTTCCTGACGACGGTGCGCTGCCACATCCACTACCTGACGGCCCGCACCGACGATCGCCTGTCGTTCGACCTGCAGCGCGAGATCGCCGAACGGCTGGGCTACCAGGACCGGCCGGGCAGCCGCGGCGTCGAGCGCTTCACCAAGCACTACTATCTTCACGCCAAGACGGTGGGCGATCTGACGCGCATTTTCGTGGCCGCGCTGGAGGACAGCCACCGGCGCAAGCCGAAGCTCGCCGCTCTCTGGCAGACTCTCCGGCCGCGCCAGCTCGAGGGCTTCAAGCTCGACGGCGAGCGGCTGGCGGTGGCGGCGCCCGATGCCTTTACGAAGGATCCGGTGGCGATCCTGCGGCTGTTCCACGTCGCGCAGGAGAACGATCTCGACATCCATCCCGCGACGCTCCGGCTCATCACCCAGAACATCCGCCTGATCGATCGGCTGCGCACCGATCCCGAGGCCAATCGCCTGTTCATGGCGATGATGACGTCGCGGCACGACCCGGAAACCACGCTCAGGCGCCTCAATGAGGCCGGCGTGTTCGGCCGGTTCATTCCCGACTTCGGCCGCGTCGTCGCCCAGACGCAGCACGACATGTATCACACCTACACCGTCGACGAGCACACGATCCGGGCCATCGGCATCCTGTCGCGCATCGAGTCGGGCGAGCTGAAGGAAGACCACCCGCTGTCGGCCGACGTGGTGCACAAGGTGCTGTCGCGGCCGGCGCTCTATCTCGCGGTGCTGCTGCACGACATCGCCAAGGGCCGCGGCGGCGATCATTCGGTGCTGGGTGCCGACGTGGCGCTGCAGGTCGGTCCGCGTCTCGGTCTCAGCGCCGCCGAGACCGAGACCGTGGCCTGGCTGGTGCGCCATCACCTCGCCATGTCGGGCACCGCCTTCCAGCGCGACCTGATGGACCCCAAGACCATCGAGAATTTCGCCGCCCTCGTACAATCGCCGGAGCGGCTCCGGCTGCTGCTGGTGCTGACGGTGTGCGACATTCGCGCCGTCGGTCCCAATGTCTGGAACGGCTGGAAGGCCGCCCTGCTGCGCCAGCTCTACAACGCGGCCGAGCAGGTGTTGTCCGGCGGCACCTTGGCCGGCGGCCGGGCCGACCGCATCCGCCAGATCCAGGCCGAGGTCGCGAGGCGCCTGGCGAGCTGGACCGATCAGGAAAAGGACGAGCATTTCGCGCGCGGCTACGCTCCCTACTGGCTGTCGTTCGATCCCGACACGCTGGCCCGCCAGGCCGAGCTGGTGCGTGGATCGAACGACAGCCAGTAGGGAGCGTAGCCGC
>MEMN01000089.1:6436-8413 GCA_001767945.1 Alphaproteobacteria bacterium RIFCSPHIGHO2_12_FULL_66_14
TCGACAAGGCGCGCGCGGTCACCGAGGTGACGATCTATACGCTCGATACCCACGGCCTGTTCGCCCGCCTGGCCGGCGCCATGGCGGTGAGCGGCGCCAACATCGTCGATGCCAAGATCTTCACCCTGGCCAACGGCATGGCGCTCGACACCTTCTGGATCCAGGACCTGGAGGGAAAGCCGTTCGACGATTCGCGGCGCCTGGCGCGGCTCGCCGCCCGGGTCGAGCTGGCGCTTTCCAACCGCCTCGACATCCAGCGCGAACTCGACACCCAGCGCGGCTCGTGGCCCAAGCGCGACAGCATCTTCACCGTCGAGCCGCGCGTGCTGATCAACAACAACGCCTCCGACACCTTCACGGTGATCGAGGTCAACGGCCGCGACCGGCCGGGCTTCCTGCATGTCGTGACGCGGGCACTGACGCGCCTCAACCTGCAGATCGCCTCGGCCCACATCACGACCTACGGCGAGCGCGCCGTCGACGTGTTCTACGTGAAGGACCTGTTCGGTCTCAAGGTCGTGAACCAGGACAAGCTCAAGCAGGTCGGCGACACGGTCGAGAACGCCATCCGCGACTTCGACGCCCGCTTCGAGCCGTTGGCCAAGGCTGCGGAATAGCCTCTTTAGCCGACTACGGCTGCACCGAAACCGAGGAAGCGCAGGTCTTGCCGTTGGCGGCTTCGCAGATGGTGCGTACGACGCGACGCGTCTTGACGTCAGCGCACGGTGCGCCCAGCGCCACCGAAGTATCGAGATGTTGCTTCAAGGTCGCCTTCCCTCCCGGGCTGATCGGATAGAGCACACCCTCGCGGTAGGCCGATTTCAGTTCGACGGTGCGCTCCCGTCCGTCGCCCAGCGCCACCACGACATCGACCTGCAGATAGTCGATGGTCTCCGCCGACTTGTTCTCGACCACCAGACTCGGCACGCAGTTGCCGTAGACCGTCGAGTCGGTGCCGCGTTTGACATCGATGCCATTGGCTGCGTGCGCCGATGAACTACCAATGATCAGACCAACCGCAATGAGACGAACGTACATGATCGACTCCCTTGTTGTGCCGGTTCGCTATCCTGCCTGCAGTCGCTGCTCGCGACGCGTTGCCAGCATCTGCAGGATGGCCGCCGCGGTTTCCTCGATCGAGCGTCGCGTGACGTCGATGGTCACCCACTTGCGGCGGGCATAGAGTCGGCGCGCGTCCTGGATCTCGCGCTGCACCTGTTCCATGTCGGTGTATTCGGTTTCGGTCTCCTGCTGCAGCAGGCGCAGACGATTTACCCGGATCTGCACCAGCCGTTCGGGATCGGTGATCAACCCGACGATCAGCGGCCGCTTGGAATCCTCGAGTTCCTGCGGCGGCGGCACGGCTGGTACCAGCGGCACGTTGGCGGCCCGAACGCCACGGTTGGCGAGATAGACACAGGTCGGCGTCTTGGAGGTCCGCGACGGCCCGACCAGGACGACGTCGGCGTCCTCGAGATCGTGCGTCGACTGGCCGTCGTCATGTGCCAGCGTGTAGTGCATGGCATCGATGCGATCGAAATAGCCCTCGTCGAGCTGATGCTGGCGTCCCGGCCATTGCTCGCTCTTGGAGTGGAAATGAACCGCGAGCACGCTCATCGCCTGATCAAGCACACCGACACACGGCAGCTGCAACCGCCGGCAATGATCGCGCACGAGATCGCGCAGATCCTGGTCGACCAGCGTATAAAGGACGGGTCCGCGATCACGCTCGACCGCCTGCACGACCTTTTCCATCTGACCGCGTGTTCGCACCAGGGACCAGACATGCTCCTGCACGAAGATGCCCTCGTATTGGACCAGACAGGCACGGGCCACGCTGGACACCGTTTCGCCGGTGGAGTCGGATACGAGATGGACGTGAAAATTTCGGTTAGCCACGTTTTGTTTTACCCCACAGCAGGGCCGGGAGAAACGCGGGATTGGCGAGGGCATCGTGGGGACAGCCAGTCGATATGG
>MEMN01000089.1:8429-11306 GCA_001767945.1 Alphaproteobacteria bacterium RIFCSPHIGHO2_12_FULL_66_14
CGGGACCCGATTCGCCTTCGCCCTCCAAACATTCGTCCCTTGCGGACAACCCGGGAGGAATGACCTGCGAGTCGGGAATCAGCCCAAGCAACCGCCTGAAACCGGCCTCAGCCGGTCCACAACGCCTTGGGGAGAAGAATCCAATAAGGCGCATCCCCATGTGCCACAGGCCCTACTACTCCTACTACCTATTATGAATAGAGTAAGAGGAAGCATGAGGGACAAGACTTGAGCGGCCCGGAAGCGGCGGGGAAGTTTCTGCAGACGCTGGCCGGGACGAGATTTCCGACGCCGCCAGTCTGGCTGATGCGTCAGGCCGGGCGCTATCTGCCGGAATATCGCGCCATCCGCGCCACGACCAAATCCTTCCTCGAATTCTGCTACACGCCGGACAAGGCGATCGAGGTGACGCTGCAGCCGATCCGCCGCTTCGGCTTCGATGCCGCGATCATCTTTTCCGACATCCTGGTCGTACCCGATGCGCTCGGCCAGAAAGTCTGGTTCGAGGAAGGCGAGGGTCCGAAGCTCGAGGCGCTGACCGATCCTTCGCAGTTCGGCCGCCTCTCTCGCGCCCGCATCGCCGATCACCTGGCGCCGGTCTACGAGGCGATCCGCCAGACGCGCGCCGAGCTGCCTTCGGAAACGGCGCTCTTGGGGTTCGCCGGCGCGCCGTTCACACTCGCCTGCTACATGATCGAAGGCAGCGGCAGCCGCGACTTCGCCAAGGTGAAGAGCTGGGCATATGGCCATCCCGAGTCTTTCGGGCTGCTGATCGATCTGTTGATCGAGGCCGTGGTCGATCACCTCGCCTACCAGGTCGAGGCCGGCGTCGATGCCGTGCAGCTTTTCGACTCATGGGCGGGTGTGTTGCCGGAGGAGCAGCTCTTCCACTGGTCGCTCGATCCCATGGTGCGCATCGCCAAGGGGCTGCGTGAACGCCATCCCAAGATTCCGATCATCGCCTTTCCGCGCGCGGTAGGGCCGGCGATGCTGATGTACCGGCGTCCGGATACTTTCACCGCGCTGTCGATCGACACCGGCATCGGCGCGCATTGGGCGGCCAAGGA
Source organism: Alphaproteobacteria bacterium RIFCSPHIGHO2_12_FULL_66_14 (assembly GCA_001767945.1). GTDB lineage: Bacteria > Pseudomonadota > Alphaproteobacteria > Reyranellales > Reyranellaceae > Reyranella. The sequence goes on from MEMN01000089.1 coordinate 9,497, forward strand.
ATTGCAGCCGCACATCTGCCTGCAGGGTAACCTCGATCCGATCATGCTGGTGGCGGGTGGCGTGGCGTTGGAACGCGAGGCGGCACGCATCCTCGACAAGCTCGGACATGGGCCGTTCGTGTTCAACCTCGGCCACGGCGTGGTGCCGCAGACGCCGCCCGAAAACGTGGCGCGTCTGGTCGAGACCGTGCGCAACTGGAACGCCGGTACGTCGTGAAGGGGGCGGCGTGAAAATCGCGATCATCCTGTTCAATCTCGGCGGGCCGGATTCGCCGGAGGCGGTACAGCCGTTCCTGAAGAACCTGTTCAGCGACCCCGCGATCATCTCGCTGCCGTCGTTTCTGCGCCTGCCGCTGGCGAGTTTCATCTCCAGCCGGCGCGCACCCAAGGCGAAAAGGATCTACGACCAGATCGGCGGCAGCTCGCCGATCCTCGGCCAGACCGAGGCCCAGGCCCGCGCGCTGGAAGAAGCACTTGGAACCGGAGGCGGCAGCGGGCACGAATGGCGCGGCTATGTCTGCATGCGTTACTGGCATCCGATGACCGAGGCGGTGGTGCGCTCGGTCAAGCGCTTTGCCCCCGATCGCGTCGTCCTGCTGCCGCTCTATCCACAATTCTCGACCACCACGACCGACTCCTCGATCAAGGCCTGGAAGGCTGCCGCGACCGCGGCGAAGCTCGCCGTACCGACGCAGACCGTGTGCTGCTATCCCGACGAAGCGGGCTTCATCGCGGCATCGGTCGATCTCGTGAAGCAGGGGCTGGCCGAAGCTGGCGCCGGTCCGACACGCGTCCTGTTTTCGGCTCACGGCTTGCCGGAAAAGGTGATCAGGAAGGGCGATCCCTACCAGGCGCAGGTCGAGCGCACGGCCGAGGCAATCGCGGACCAGATCGCCAAGCAGACGGGGGGCCTCGACTGGTCGGTCTGCTACCAGAGCCGGGTCGGCCCGCTGAAATGGATCGGGCCGTCGACCGACGCCGAGATCCGGCGCGCCGGCGCGGACGGGCGCTCCGTCGTGCTCTATCCGCTCGCCTTCGTCTCGGAGCATTCCGAGACGCTGGTCGAGCTCGACATCGACTACCGCCGTCTCGCGGAGAGAAGCGGCGTGCCGGTCTACCGGCGCGTCCCGGCGGTGGGCACCCACCCGTCGTTCATAGGCGGCCTGGCGGACCGCGTGCGCGCGATCCTCGCCGAACCGCAGGTCGCCGTCTGCCATGGCGCCACGGCCATGCCTTGCGGCTCCCAGCACCTTGGCTGTCCCCTCATCGCCGGAGCGATGTGATGCTCTACGAGATCCTGAAGGCGCTACACATCGTGGCGGTGATCGCCTGGATGGCGGGACTGCTCTACCTGCCGCGGCTGTTCGTCTATCACGCCGACGCCGAAAAGGGTTCGAAGCAGAGCGAGACTTTCAAGACCATGGAGCGCCGCCTGGTCTACGCAATCATGGAGCCGGCCCAGGGCGCGGTCTGGATCCTGGGGCTGCTGCTGGCCTGGCAGGGCGATTGGTGGTCGCACGGCTGGTTCCAGGCCAAGATCGCGCTGGTCCTGCTGATGACCGGCGTGCACCACGTCTACGGGCGCTGGCGCAAGACCTTCGCGGCAGACCGAAACACGAGGCCTGCCAGCTATTATCGCTGGTGGAACGAGGTGCCGACGGTGCTGATGATCGCCATCGTGTTTCTCGTGGTGCTGAAGCCGTTCTAGCGGGCGTGCCTACGCTGCGCGTGGACGCAAGCTGTCGCGTGATCGCGACGCTATGGCGAGCTTTGCACGCGGCCGAGCAGCTGGCCGGGCCAGACGCCTCGT
>MEMN01000090.1:0-6387 GCA_001767945.1 Alphaproteobacteria bacterium RIFCSPHIGHO2_12_FULL_66_14
ACCTTGCGCGCCTGGAAGGCCGAGGGGCGAATCCGCCTGCTGGGCATCACCCACTACACGCAGAGCGCCCACGACGAACTCGAAGCGGTGCTGCGGGCGGAGAAATGGGACTTCTTGCAGCTCAACTACGCACTCGACGATCGCGCGGTCGAACGCCGTCTGCTGCCCCTCGCCGCCGAGCGCGGCGTGGCGGTGCTGGTGAATCAGCCGTTCGGTGGTGGCGGACTTCTGCGCAAGCTTCTGCCGCGCAAACTGCCGGACTGGGCAGGCGAGATCGGCTGTGCGAGCTGGGCGCAGATCCTGCTCAAATTCGTCCTGGCCAACCCGGCCGTCACCTGCGTCATCCCCGGCACCGGCAAGCCCGAGCACATGAAGGACAATGTGCAGGCCGGCTTTGGTGTCTATCCCGATGCCGCGATGCTGAGGAAGATGGCGGCGATCCTCGGCTCCTAAGCAGATCAGAGCAGCCCCAGGGTGAGTTGAGGTGGCGCCGTGGTCTCGTCCCGCCGATAGAGATTGTGCAGCGACACACCGAGCAGTCGCACCTTCTTCTCCAGGGGGAAAATCGACCGCACCAGATCGACGCTGACGCGCTCCAGCATGGCCTTGTCGGCCGGCGGTTCGAGCAATGTGCGGCTGCGGGTCACGATCTGGAAGTCGGCGTACTTTATCTTCACCGTCACCGTTCGCCCGGCGATGCCGTTCTTCTCGCAATAGCTCCAGACATCCTCGAGAACGGAGGCGACGCCGGCCTCGACTTCCGCCGGCCGCCCGAGGTCCTGCATGAAAGTCGTCTCCGAGCCGACCGACTTGCGCGGCCGGTTGGGCACCACCTGCCGGCCGTCCTGGCCGCGTGCGATGGCATGGTAATAGGGGCCCGACTTGCCGAAATACTGCTGCAGGAACTCGAGCGTCTGCGCCTTGAGGTCGGCGCCGGTGTGGATGCCGAGCCGTTTCATCTTGGCCTCCGTCGCCGGCCCGACGCCGTGGAACCTTCCCACTTCAAGGCTCTCGACGAAGGCCGCACCCTTCTCCGGCGGAATGACGTACTGCCCGTTGGGCTTGCGCTGGTCCGACGCGAGCTTGGCCAGAAACTTGTTGTAGGAGACGCCGGCCGAGGCGGTGAGGCCCGTCTGCTCGAGAATCCTGGCCCGGATCTCGCGGGCGATCTCCGAGGCCAGCGGCATGTCCTTGAGGTTGGTCGTGACGTCGAGATAGGCCTCGTCGAGCGACAGCGGTTCGACGAGCGGCGTGTAGTCTAGGAAGATGGCGCGGATCTGGCGCGACACCTCCTTGTAGACATCGAACCGCGGCTTCACGAACACCAGCTCGGGGCACATCCGCTTGGCCGTCGCGGACGGCATGGCCGAGCGCACGCCGAAGGTGCGGGCCTCGTAGCTCGCCGCCATCACCACGCCCCGCTCCCGCCCGCCCACCGCCACGGGACGGCCGCGCAGCGAGGGATCGTCGCGCTGCTCCACGGACGCATAGAAAGCGTCCATGTCGACATGGATGATCTTGCGGATCGGTGGTTCCGCCATGGCATCAGTATAGAGCGGTTTGGGCGGGAAGCGCCTCAGCGCTTGGTCAGGCCGCCGATCGGCACGGGTGGCGGCAGGTCGGCTTCGCGCCAGCCGCCGCCCAGCGCCTTGATCAGGTTGGCGCTGGCGACCAGGCGACTGAGCTGGATGTTGAGCAGGGTCTGCTCGGCCGAAAGCGCCGACGTCTGGGTCTGGACAACGGTCGTGTAGGGCACGGTGCCGATCCGGTACTGGTTGAGCGACAGTCGCTCGGCCTCGCGCGCGGCGGCAACGGCGGCGCGCTGAACCTGCTCCTGCTGCACGAGGAGGCGCTGCTGGACGAGGGCATCCTCGACCTGCTGGAAGGCCGTCAGCACGGTCTGGCGGTAGGTCGCCACGGTCGCATCGTAACTGGCACGCGCGCCTTCGACCTGGGCGGCACGCGCGCCACCATCGACCAGCGTGGCGGCGAGCTGCGGGCCCAGCGACCACACCGATGAACCCAGCTGAAACAATGTTCCCAGGCCGCCGCTCAGGAACGTAATGGCACCACCCAGCGAGATGCTCGGATAGTAGGCCGCCTGCGCCACGCCGATCCGGGCGTTGGCCGCCGCCATCTGGCGTTCGGCCGAGGCGATATCGGGCCGCCTTTCGAGCAGCGCCGACGGAATCCCGGCGTCGACCGTCGGCACGTCCTTCGGCGGCGGTGCCGGCGTCAGGCTGAACTCCGCGGGCGTCTTGCCGATCAACACCGCGATCGCGTGCTCGAACTGGGCGCGTGCAATGCCCTCGGCGACCAGAAGCGACCGCGCCTGCTGGTACAGGGTCTGCGCCTGGGTGAGATCGACACGCGAGGCGATTCCGGCGTCGACCTGGTTCTGCACGATCTGCAGCGAACGCGCATAGGCCGCCACCGTCGCCTGGTAGAGCCGGGTCCGCTGGTCGGAGATGCGCAACGAGAAATAGTTGATCGCAACATCGGCCTGGGCCGACAGGCGCGCCGCCGCGAGATCGCCGGCGCTGGCCTGGGCCGCCGCCGAATCGCTCTCGACCGTGCGGCGGATGCTGCCCCAGACGTCGATCTCCCAGGTGAGCACGCCGCCACCGGAGTACTGGCTCGTGGAGCTGGTGACATTGCCGCTCTGGTTGGTCGTGACGATGGTGGTGGTCGTGCCGCTGCCGCGTTGGTTGCCCGAGCCGGTCTGCTGGGAGCTGGCGCTGGCCGTGATCGAGGGATAAAGGCCCGACTGATCCTGGCGGACGAGCGCGCGGGCCTGGCGATAGGCCGCTTCGGATGCCTTCAGCGTTTGGTTGGAGATGTCGACCTGGGCGGCCAGCCCGTCGAGCGCCGGATCGCCATAGATCTGCCACCACGGTCCACGATCGACCGCATCCCGGGGCATAGCCGGACGGAAGTCGACTCCCCCTTCCTTGAATTCGGCCGTCGGCGGGCTGGCGGGCGGCGGCCGCTGGTAGTCAGGACCGACCAGACAACCCGGCAGAGACAAAAGGCAAAGCAGAGCCGCGATCCGCCTCATGCGGGGGCTCCACCGCCGCCCAGGACACGGGCCATACGGCTGGGACGGTCGCGATCGCGGCGGCGGAAGCGGTCGAGGTAGAGGTAGATCACCGGCGTCGTATAGAGAGTCAGGATCTGGCTGACGACCAGGCCGCCGATGATCGAGATGCCGAGCGGCCGGCGCAACTCGGCACCCTCGCCGAATCCCAACGCCAGCGGCAGTGCCCCCAGGATGGCCGCCATGGTCGTCATCAGGATGGGCCGGAAACGCAGCAGGCAGGCCTCATAGATGGCCACGCGCGGATCGAGCCCTTCGTTGCGCTCGCGCTCGAGGGCGACGTCGATCATCATGATCGCGTTCTTCTTGACGATGCCGATCAGCAGCAGCACGCCGATCATGGCAATGATGCTGAATTCCACGCTGGCGAACTTGAGCGCCAGCAGCGCGCCGATGCCGGCCGACGGCAGGGTCGACAGGATGGTGATCGGGTGAATGTAGCTCTCGTAGAGGATACCAAGCACGATGTAGACGGCGGCAAGTGCGGCAAGCACGAGCAGGAGCTGGTTGGTCGTCGATTGCTGGAACGCCCGCGCCGTGCCCTGGAACGAGCCGTGAATGGTCGCCGGCATGCCGATCTCACTCATCACACCGTTCACGTAGGCGATGGCATCGCTCAGCGTCTTACCCGGTGCCAGGTTGAATGAGATCGTGCTGGCGACGAACAGACCCTGGTGATTGACGGCAAGCGGCGTGGTGCCGAACTCGTAGCGGGTGACGGAGGATAGCGGCACCATCGTTTCCGGCGTGGTGCTGACGGCCGCCCCGGTCGAGGCCGAGCCGCGGCCGCTGACGGCAATCTGGTTGGTGCGCTGGTTCCGGACCGCCTGCGCCGGGTCGACAGCGCCGGACTGGATCGGCACCGCCGCGACGATGGCGCCGGTCGCCTGGGTGCCGCTGATGGCGCCGCCCGAGGTGCTGACGTAAATGTCCTTCAAGCCCTCCGGACTCTCCCAGTACTCGGGTGAGACCTCCATCACGACGTGATACTGGTTGAGCGCATTGTAGATGGTCGAGACTTGGCGCTGCCCGAAGGCGTCGTAGAGCGTCGCGGAGATACTGCGGGTCGACACACCGAGCCGGCTCGCGGCATCGCGGTCGATGGTGAGATTGACCTGCAGCCCGCGCTGCTGCTGGTCGGAGTCGACATCGGCGATGATCGACGAATCCGCCTTCAGCGCCTCGACCAGCTTCGGCGCCCATGTGTAGAGTTCGGGAAGCGAATCCGCCTGCAAGGTGAACTGGTACTGGGCGTTGGCCTGGCGGCCACCGACCCGGATATCCTGTATCGCCTGCAGAAAGAGTGTGGCGCCGGGCACCTGCGCGAGGCGTGGGCGGAGGCGGGCGATCACCTGGTCGGCCGATTCCTTGCGCTCACTGAGCGGCTTCAGGGTGGCAAAGACGAAGCCGGAATTGGTCTGGAAGCCGCCGGTGAAGCCCGCGACGCTTTCGATCGCCGGATCGGCCCGGATGATGGCCACGAACCGGCGGAACTTCCGGCGCATCGCCTGGAACGAGATGCTCTGGTCGGCGCGGATTCCCCCGACGATGCGGCCGGTGTCCTGCTGCGGAAAGAAGCCCTTGGGAACGGTCACATAGAGATGGATGTTGAGCAGCACGGTCGCCAGAAAGACCAGAATCGTCAGTAGCGGATGGCGCAGCACCACGCCGAGGCTGCATCCGTAAAGCGACTGCAGGACGCCGAAGGCTCGTTCACTCGCACGGAAGAACAGGCCGCCTGTCCGCCCGTCGTGCCGACGCAGCACGTAGGCGCACATCATCGGCGTCGTCGTGAGCGACACGACCATCGAGATGAGGATGGCGATGGAAAGCGTGACCGCGAACTCGCGAAACAGACGGCCGACGAGGCCGCTCATCAGCAGGATCGGAATGAACACCGCGACCAGCGATATGCTCATGGAGACGACCGTGAAGCCGACCTCGCGAGCCCCCCTCAGCGCCGCGTCGATTCGGGACATTCCGGCTTCGACGTGACGCGAAATATTCTCCAGCACGATGATGGCGTCGTCGACGACGAAGCCAGCGGCGATGGTCATGGCCATCAGAGACAGATTATTGAGGCTGTAGCCCAGCAAGTACATGACGCCCAGCGTGCCGAGCAGAGACACCGGCACCGTGACCGCGGCCACGAAGCCGGCGCGGGCGGACCGCAGGAAGGCGAAGGTCACCAGCACGACGAGGATCACGCTCACGATCAGCGCCCGCTCGACCTCCCGGAGCGAGGCCCGGATGGTGGTGGTGCGGTCGGCGACCACCGTGACGTCGACGTCGTTGGGCATTGCCGCCTCGAGCTCGGGCAACAGCGCCTTCACCTGGTCGACGGTCTCGATGACATTGGCGTTGGGTTGCTTGTAGACGATGACCAGGACCGAACGCTTGCCGTTGGCCTGGCCTTCGTTGCGGATGTTCTCGGTCGAATCGATGATCTCGGCCACGTCCGACAGCCGCACCGGCGCGCCGTTGCGCCAGCCGATGATCAGCGACCGGTACTCGTCGGCTACCCGGGCCTGGTCGTTGGCGTAGATCTGGTACCGCCTGTCGCCGATCTCGAGGGCGCCCTTGGGCGCATTGGCATTGGCTGCGGCGAGCGCGGCGCGCACGCTTTCGAGCCCGATACCGTACTTGGTGAGCGTGCTCGGGTTGATCTCGACTCGCACCGCCGGCAGCGAACTGCCGCCCAGCGTCACCTGACCGACACCGGTGACCTGCGACAGCTTCTGCTGCAGGATGTTGGACGCAGCATCGTAGAGCCGGCCCTGGCCAATCGTGTTGGACGTGAGCGCCAGGACCAGCACCGGCGCATCGGCGGGGTTGATCTTGCGGTACTGCGGATTGCTGCGCAGATCGCGTGGCATGTCGGCGCGTGCGGCATTTATGGCAGCCTGCACATCCCGCGCCGCGCCATTGACGTCGCGCGACAGGTCGAACTGCAGGGTGATGCGCGAGTTCCCGACCGTGCTCGACGACGTGATCTCGCTGACGCCCGCGATCGCGCCCAGCCGTCGCTCGAGCGGCGTGGTGACGCTGGTGGCCACCGTCTCGGGCGATGCCCCGGGCAAAGTTGCCTGGACCTGGATGGTGGGGAAATCCACCTTTGGCAGCGGCGACACCGGCAGCCCCATGAAAGCCACCAGGCCGGCCAGCGCCAGCCCGACCGTGAGCAGGGTCGTGGCGACGGGCCGGGCAATGAAGGGGGCCGAGAGGTTCACGAACGGCGTCCCTCGGCGACGTCGGCGACAGGATGGCGCGGCGTGTCGAGCGGCTGGCCG
>MEMN01000090.1:6412-11257 GCA_001767945.1 Alphaproteobacteria bacterium RIFCSPHIGHO2_12_FULL_66_14
ACAGCGTGAGCATCTGGCTCACGATCAGGCCACCGACGATGGTGAGGCCCAGCGGCTGGCGCAGCTCAGATCCCGTGCCCGAGCCCAGCATCAGCGGCAGGGCGCCGACCATCGCCGCAACCGTCGTCATCAGGATCGGACGGAACCGCAACAGGCAGGCCTGATGGATGGCCTCACGCGGCGTCTTGCCCTGGTAGCGCTCGGCATCGAGAGCGAAGTCGATCATCATGATCGCGTTCTTCTTGACGATGCCGATCAGCAGCACGATGCCGATGATCGCCACGACGCTGAGGTCCGAGCCCGCCAGCATCAGCGCCAGCAGCGCACCGATGCCGGCCGACGGCAGGGTCGACAGGATCGTGATGGGATGGATGTAGCTCTCATAGAGCACACCCAGCACGATGTAGACCGTGACGATGGCGGCCAGGATCAGCAGGAGTTGGCTGTTGAGCGACTTCTGGAACGCAAGTGCCGCCCCCTGGAAATGCGCCGTGATCGACCGCGGCATGCCGATCTCGCCCTGCGCGGAGACGATCGCGCCGACCGCCTGGCCGAGGGCGACGCCCGGCGCGAGGTTGAATGAGATCGTCGTGGCCGGAAATTGCCCGAAGCGGTCGAGCCTGAGCGGCGCGGCGCGCTCCTCGAAGGTGGCGATCGCCGACAAGGGCACCTGCTTGCCCGCGGTGGCGCCCGGCAGATAGAGATTGGCCAGCGAATCGAACGAGGTGGCCATTGTCGGGTCGACTTCGTAGATCACCCGATACTGGTTCGACTGGGTGTAGACGGTCGACACGATGCGCTGGCCGAAGGCGTCGTAGAGGACGTTGTCGATCGTAGCGGCGGTGATGCCGAAGCGCGCCGCCGCATCGCGGTCGATCCTGATGAACATCGACAGGCCCTTGCTCTGCAGGTCGCTGGTGACGTCGACGATCTCGGACAGCTTCTGCAGCCGCTCCATGAGGCGCGGCACCCAGACCTCGAAATCCTCGGGCCGGGCGCTTTCCAGCACGAACTGGTACTGCGTGCGGCTGACCGTCGAATCGATCGTGAGATCCTGCGCCGGCTGCATGTAGAGCGAGATGCCCCGAACTGCGGCCGTGTCGCGCTGCAGGCGCCTGATGATTTCGCTCGCGGTCGCCGTGCGCACGCTGCGCGGCTTGAGGTTGATCAGCATGCGGCCGGAATTCAAGGTCGGGTTGGTGCCGTCGACGCCGACGAACGAGGTCAGGCTCTCGACGTCGGGATCGCTCAGGATGGCTTCGGCGAGCACGCGCTGGCGTTCGCTCATCGCCGTGAAGGAAACGCTTTGCGGCGCCTCGGTGACGGCCTGAATGAGACCGTTGTCCTGCACCGGGAAGAAACCCTTGGGCACCACGACGTAGAGCAGGACCGTCAACGCGACCGTGCCGACCGCGACGAAGAGCGTGAGCGTCTGGTGACGGAACACCACGATCAGCCAGCGATCATAAACGTCGATCAATCGGGCGAACCAGCGCGCCCCCAGCGCCTGCGCCTCGGTGTGGACCTCGATGTCGGTTCCGGGCTCTGGCGCAGCCGTCGATGCCGCCGGCCGCCGCTTCAGCATGTGAGCGCACATCATCGGCACCAGAGTGAGCGACACCACTGCGGAGATCAGGATGGTGACGGACAGGGTGACCGCGAACTCGTTGAACAGGCGACCGACCACGTCAGCCATGAAGAGCAGCGGAATGAGGACGGCGATCAGCGACACGGTGAGCGAGGCCACGGTGAAGGCGATCTGGCGTGAACCCTTGAGCGCCGCCGTCTTGGGATCGTCGCCGCGCTCGATGTAGCGGGCGATGTTCTCGATCATGACGATGGCGTCGTCGACCACGAAGCCGGTCGCGATGGTGAGCGCCATGATCGACAGATTGTTGAGGCTGAAGCCCGCGAGATACATCACCGCCAGCGTGCCGACCAGCGACAGCGGTACCGAAAGGCTCGGAATGACCGTGGCGCGCGCATCGCCCAGGAAGGCAAAGATCACGGCGACGACGAGGACCACGGCGAAGGTGAGTTCGATCTGCACGTCGCGCACCGAGGCGCGAATGGTGACGGTACGATCGGTGACGATGGCGACGTCCAGCGCGACCGGCAGGGATTCGCGCAGCTGCGGCAGCAGTGCCTTGATGCGATCGACGACCTCGATGACGTTTGCACCGGGCTGGCGCTGGACGTTCACGATCACCGCCGGGGTGGCGTTCACCCAAGCGGCGATCCGGTTGTTCTCCTGTCCCTCCTCCACGGTGGCGACATCCTTCAGCCGGACCGGGGCGCCGTTGCGGTAGGCGACGATGAGATCGCGGAAGATGCCGGGGTCGGTGATCTGGTCGTTGGCGTTGATCGTGTAGGCTCGCGCCGGACCGTCAAAGTTGCCCTTCGGCGTGTTGACGTTGGCGTTGGTGATTGTCGTCCGAAGGTCGTCGATGTTGAGGCCGTAGGCGGCCAAGGCCGTGGGATTGGCGCGAATCCGCACGCCGGGCTTTTGTCCGCCCTCGAGGCTGACCAGGCCGACGCCGGCGACCTGGGAAATCTTCTGGGCGAGCCGCGTGTCGACGAGGTCGTGGACCTTGGTGAGCGGCTCGGTCTTGGAGGTCACCGCGAGCGTGAGCACGGGCGCATCCGCCGGGTTGACCTTGGCGTAGATCGGCGGCGCCGGCAGGTCGCCCGGCAGCAGGTTGCCGGCGGCATTGATGGCTGCCTGGACCTGCTGCTCGGCGATGTCGAGGCCGAGGCCCAGATCGAACTGCAGCGTAATCACCGATGCGCCGGCCGAGCTGGTTGACGTCATCTGGTTGAGCCCGGGCATCTGGCCGAACTGCCGCTCGAGCGGCGCCGTCACCGACGAGGCCATCACTTCGGGACTGGCGCCGGGATAGAGCGTCTGCACGCGAATGGTCGGATAGTCGACCTGCGGCAACGCCGACAGCGGCAGAAATCTGTAGGCGATCATGCCCACCAGCATGATCGCCACCATCAGCAGAGAGGTGCCGACCGGCCGTTCGATGAAAAGCCGCGACGGATTCATGTCGCGGTCGGGTTCACTGATTGGACCGCGCCGGCCGCCCCGTACCGCCGCCCGATGGCGCCGCCGCGACGGGCGAGCCTGCCGCGGCCCTCGGACCAGCCGACGGCGTGCGAATCTTGGCGCCTTCGCGCAGCCGGTCGGTGCCGTCGATGACGACCCGGTCGCCGACCTGCAGACCCTTCGTCACCGCGACCCTCGCGCCGTCGCTCGCGCCGAGCTCGACGACGCGGATCTCGACCGTCTCGTCGGCCTTGACCAGATAGACGAAGATCCCGGGCTGGCCGCGCTGGATGGCGGCGACGGGAACGACCGTCGCATCCTTCACGGTATCGACCAGGAGGCGAATGTTCACGAACTGGTTGGGAAACAGGCTGTCGTCGCTGTTGTCGAAGATGGCACGGAGCTTCACCGTGCCGGTGGTCGTGTCGATCAGATTGTCAGTCGTGTCGAGCTTGCCGATACCCAATTCCACCTTCTGTGCGCGGTCGAGGGCACGGACCTCGAGCGACGCGCCGGCACGCAGACGCCGGCGCACCGCCGGCAGGGAATCCTCGGGAATGGTGAAGATCACCGATATCGGCTGGATCTGGATGATGACGCAGATGCTCATGGCGTCGCCCATCGTCACATAGTTTCCCTTGTCGACCATGCGCAGGCCGATGCGGCCGGTCAGGGGGGCCACGATCTTGGTGTAGGTGACATTGAGCCTGGCGGCGTCGACCAACGCCTGGTTGATGACAAGTGCCGCCTCGTACTGGCGCACCAGGGCCTGCTGGGTATCGAGCTGCTGGCGGGCGAGAGAGTCCTGGGCGACCAGTTTTTTGTAGCGCTCGAGGTCTATCTGGGCATTCTTGAGCAGGGCCTCGTCGCGCTGCATCTGGCCGATCGCCTGCTGCAGGGCGACGTCGTAGGGGCGCGGGTCGACCACGGCGAGCAGGTCGCCCTGCTTCACCAGTTGGCCCTCCTTCAGATGAACCTCGGTGAGCTGGCCGGTGATCTGCGTCTTGACGTTGACTGTAGCGAGCGGCGTTACCGTCCCGAGCGCCCGAAGCACTACCGGGATGTCGCCCTTGGCCGCCGTCGCGAGCCCCACCGGCACAGCAACGCCTGCTCCCAGACGGCCCGTGGGCCGCGTGGATGTCGATGTTCCGCTCTGCGAAATATACCACCCGGCACCCGCCACGACCGCGAGCCCCAAGCCGATCCCGAAGAGGGTCCGCAGCCGTTTCATCGTCTCGTTTACCTTCAAATCAAAGACAGTTCGTGAATAGTACGAATGGAGCCATCGGAGTCTCCCCACCATAGCGCGCGAACAATGGAAAGGCCCCTCGGGAAGCATCTCATCCAGCAAATCGGTCATGCTCGGCTGATAGTGTCGGCGGTCGGAAGACGATGAACGCATGAAGGCTTTCAGGCGGGTTGGTAGCCGTTGGTTGGGGCGCCTCGTGGGAGGCGCGGCCGGGCTGTCGGTGTTCGCCCATCCGACGCTTGCGCAAGACTTCGGCGCAGACCTCAAACGGTTCCTGCACGACGACGCGGTGGCGACAGTCCATCTCCGCAGCTACTTCCTGGATCGCACCAACCCTCGGCCCCCCAACAACGCCGCCTGGGCGGGCGGTGGCTGGGTCGGCTACGAATCGGGCTGGTTGCTGAACACGCTTCAGATCGGCGCGGTCGGGTACACGTCGCAGCCGCTCTGGGCGCCCCCGGACACCGGCGGAACCCACCTGCTGAAACCCGGGCAATACGGGTTCTTTGACCTTGGCCAGGCCTATGGATCACTCAGGGCCGGCGAA
>MEMN01000091.1:0-551 GCA_001767945.1 Alphaproteobacteria bacterium RIFCSPHIGHO2_12_FULL_66_14
GGCTTGGTCTTGGTCTCGAACACGCGCAGCGGAAACAGGATCGAATTGCCGGTGCCCATGCGCACCGGGTCCTCGCCGGTGAGGCCATGGTTGGTGATCCAGTGGCTCATCATGTGCGTGCCGACGTCGAACAGCGAGAGGTCGAGGCGCTGGCCGCGACCGGTCCTGTGGCGGCCGAGCAGGGCGAAGGCGATGCCGGCGGCGCAGAACGAGCCGGTGCAATAGTCGACCGCCGCGGTGCCGGTGCGGCACATCTCGCCGCCAGTCGGGCCGGTCGCCTCGATCAGGCCGATCTCGGCCTGGATGCAGGGGTCGTAGCCGGGGCGGCCGGCGTAGGGGCCGGTCTGGCCGTAGCCCGACACGGAGGCATAGACCAGGCGCGGGTTCTCTTTCGACACGACCTCCCAGCCGAAGCCCAGCTTGTCGATCACGCCGGGGGTGAAAGCCTCCATGAAGACGTCGGCCTTCTTGACCAGCCGCATCAGCACCTCGCGCCCGCCTTCGGTGCGGAGATCGAGCGCGAGGCCGCGCTTGTTGCGGTTCATCGACGG
>MEMN01000091.1:686-6952 GCA_001767945.1 Alphaproteobacteria bacterium RIFCSPHIGHO2_12_FULL_66_14
GGTGAGGTATCGATCAATAGCCGCACGCGGTCGGTCCGGCCAGCGTCGGGTTAGGCGCCCAACAGACGTCTGGCCAGCAAGGTCCGCATATCGCGTCGGCCGTCGGCGATCAGGTAGACCACAACGTCGTGCTCGGAGACCTGATAGACAATGCGATATGGTTTGAAGTGAACTTCTCTGAAGGTGCGATTGCCGAGTGCCAAAAGTTCTCGAGGATGAGCTCCGCGATTGGGCAGTGTGCCAAGCGAAGAGAGCGCCTCTTCGATCTGTCGCGCAACGTGGTCGGCTTTCTCCGGTGCATCATGCTGTGCGATGTAGTCGGCGATGCCGTCTAGGTCGAGGAGCGCATCTTCTGTCAGCCTGATCGCATAGCGCTTCATTCGGCAGTTCGTGTCCGCTTCGCGCGATCACGGAACCGACGCATCGCCTTGGCAAGTGGCACTGTCTTGCCCTGTTTGATCTGCTGTTCGCCGAGCGCCAGAATTTTGAGCAAAGCAAGGGTTTCCTGAGTCTGCTCGTAGGATACGATGCTCTGGATGACGGCCGTCGCTTCGCCGTTCTGCGTAATAATCATAGGTTCATTGCCTTCGGCCAAACCTCGGACTACTTCGGCGGCATTGGCTTTGAAGTAGCTAATCGGCTTGATGCGGGCGGCACGTGGCATGCTAAGCTCCTTGATGTCTAAATTTAGTCCTCTAATGGTTCTCTGACAATGGAGTACTTATGAAAATCGCCGATCGCCCCAACCTCAGGATCGATCCCGACCGGCTGTGGTCGAGCCTGATGGAATTGGCCGAGATCGGCAGCACCGAGAAGGGCGGAGTCTGCCGCATCGCGCTGACCGACCTGGACCGGATCGGCCGCGACCTGTTCGTGCGCTGGGCCAAGGAGGCGGGGGCCACGATCAAGATCGACCAGCTGGGCAATGTCTTTGCCCGCCGCGAGGGCCGCGATCCCGCCAGGCCGCCGGTGATGACAGGCTCGCACCTCGACACCCAGCCGACCGGCGGCAAGTTCGACGGCGCCTATGGCGTGATGGCGGGGCTGGAAGTGCTGCGCGTGCTGCACGATTCCAACTACGTCACCGAGGCACCGATCGAGGTCGCGGTCTGGACCAACGAGGAGGGCTGTCGCTTCGCGCCGGCCATGGTGGCCTCGGGCGTGTTCGGCGGCGCCTTCGAGCTCGACTATGCGCTCGGGATCAAGGACCGCGACGGAGTCTCGTTCGGCGAGGCGCTGAAGAAGATCGGCTACGACGGCAAGGAGCCGGTCGGCGGCCGCAAGGTCGGCGCCTTTTTCGAGGCCCATATCGAGCAGGGCCCGATCCTGGAGCGCGAGAAGAAGACCATCGGCGTGGTGACGGGCGCGCAGGGCCAGCGCTGGTACGAGATCAACTGGACCGGCATGGAAAGCCACGCCGGCACCACGCCCATGGAAGGCCGCCGCGATGCGCTGGTGGGTGCGGCCGAGCTGATCGTTGCCGTGCGAAAAATCGGCGAGAGGCCGAACGGCCGCTCGACGGTGGGCGTGATCGAGAGCCTGCCGCAGTCGCGCAACACGATCCCGGGCCGCCTGTTCATGACCCTCGACTTCCGCCATCCCGATGACGGCGAGCTCACGAAGATGGATGCCGAGATGCGCGCCGCCGCGGCCGACATCGCGGCACGCCATCGCCTCGACGTGAAGATCGAGCAGATCTGGTATTTCCCGCCGTCGCCCTTTGCCCGGGAACTCGTCGAGGCCGTGCGCCGCGGCGCCGAGCAGGCGGGCTACCCCCACATGGACATCGTGAGCGGCGCCGGCCACGACGCTTGTTACGTCAGTCGCGTGGCGCCGACGGCGATGATCTTCGTGCCGTGCAAGGACGGCATCAGCCACAACGAGATCGAGGATGCGACCAAGACGGACATCGGCGCGGGCGCACAGATCCTGCTGCAGGCGATGGTCGAGCGGGCGAACGCAGCGTGAGGTCGTCCCTCGTATCGGTTGCGACCGCCGCCCTAGTAGCCACGGTGGCGGGCGTCGGCGGCACCTTGCCGATCGTGCTGGCGGCGGCCCAGGCGGTCGGCGCCACGCCGGAGCAGGCGAGCTCGTGGGTGTCGGGTCTCGGCATCGCGACGGCCATCAGCGCGCTGGCGCTCAGCGTCCGTTATCGCATGCCGATCATCACCGCCTGGTCGACGCCGGGCGCCGCCCTGATCGCCTCGACGTCGGGCGTGCCGAGCTTTGCCGCCGCGGTCGGCGCCTTCGTGCTGGCGGCCGTGCTGATCCTGCTTACCGCCGCAGTGCGCCCGCTCGGGCGGCTGATCGAGCGGATTCCGCCGAGCATTGCCGCCGC
Source organism: Alphaproteobacteria bacterium RIFCSPHIGHO2_12_FULL_66_14 (assembly GCA_001767945.1). Taxonomy (GTDB): domain Bacteria; phylum Pseudomonadota; class Alphaproteobacteria; order Reyranellales; family Reyranellaceae; genus Reyranella. The sequence goes on from MEMN01000091.1 coordinate 3,025, forward strand.
CATGCTGGCCGGCATCCTGTTGCGGCTGGTCGTGGCGATGGTCGAGCATGTCCCGAGTTCGCCCCTGCTGGTGCTGCCGCTGATCGCATTGTTCCTGGTCGCGCGCGCCTTCATGCCGGCCCTGGCCTCGCTGGTTGTGCTGGTGGCCGGCGGGCTGCTCGCCTGGTCGCTCGGCCTGGTGAAGCCGATGCCGGGGATCGGCCTCTCGACGATCATCGTTACGGCACCGGTGTGGGACGTCGCCACGCTGGTGGGCCTCGGCGTGCCGCTCTATCTCGTGACGATGGCGTCGCAGAACCTGCCAGGCTTCGCCGTGCTACGCGCCTCGGGCTACCAGCCGCCGACCCAGCCGGTGCTGGGTGTCACCGGCGTGGTGTCGCTGGGCACGGCCTTCATCGGCGCGCACACTTCCAATCTCGCGGCGATCTCGGCCGCTCTCTGCACCGGACCTGACGCGCATCCCGATCCGGCGAAGCGCTGGATGACGGGACCGTTCTACGCCTTCTTCTGGGGCCTGATCGCGCTGTTCGGCGCCTCGCTGGTGGGACTGTTCGGCGCCCTGCCGCCGGCGCTGCTCGCGACCGTCGCCGGTACCGCCCTGCTGGGCTCGACGGCGGGGGCGCTGGGGGCAGCTATGGCCGGCGACCAGGACCGGCTCGCGGCCGCCTGCACGCTCGCCGTCACTGTCTCCGGCGTGACGTTGATGGGCGTTGGCTCGGCCTTCTGGGGTCTGGTGTTCGGATTGCTGATCCTCGGGATCGACCGCTTCCTCAAGCGCTAGGGAAGCGGGCGGCATAGGGTTCGAGCGGCAGTCTCAGCCCACGGCAGAGGAAGCTGATCGTGTGGTAGTAGCCCACCAGCGCGATCGTCTCGAGGATTTGCGCCTCGTCGAAATGCGCCGCGAGCGCGCTCCAGCTCTTGTCCTCGATCGTGCGGCGGTCGACGAGATCGTCGACAGCGGCGAGCAGGGCCTGCTCGTCGGGGTCCCAGCAAGCGGCATCGGCCGGCCCATGGACGATGGCGGATAGCTGCCCGGCATCCAGTGCCACGCGCTCGGCGAAGAAGGCGATGTGGATGCCCCATTCGTACTCGCAGCCTAGCCGCGCCGTCGTGCGGTCGATCACGATCTCGCGCTGACGCAGCGACAGCGGGCCTTTGTCGAGCAGGCCGCCGGCGAACATCTTCTCGAAGACGCGCGGGCTTCGGGCCAGGGTACGGAACAGCACCAGGGGCTCGACGCCCTTGGGCATGATGCGGGCGAGTTCGGCCGCGATTTGCGGCGGGTAGGGGGCTTCGGCGGGGATGATGCGGGGCATGGTCGGTCTCCGGTTAGGATGCTACAATTTATGTAGTATCGAGGAATGACCGGCGCTACAGAAAATGTAGTAATACGATGAAATAGTAGGTGAGGGGAAATAGATGGCGAAGCGAGTCCGCGGTTCCCGGACCGGCCGGCCGATCATGGTGCTGCTCGACCTGCTGGGCAGGCGCTGGGTCCTGCGCATCGTCTGGGAACTGCGCGAGGAGCCCAAGCGCTTTCGCGAGCTGCAGGATGCGATCGGCGCCAGCCCGACCATCGTCAATTCAAGGCTGGCCGAGCTGCGCGAGGCAAAGCTGGTCGAACTCGACGCCGATACGGGCTATCGCCTGACGCCGCTGGGCAAGGAACTGCTGCGTCTGTTCCTGCCGCTGCACCTCTGGGCCGACAAATGGGCGAAGGCTATTTGAGGAAGGGGTTGTCGGCGTTGCGGCCACGCCGGCGCGGCGGAAACTGCTCGGTGAGGTAGTCGAGGATCTCGGCACGCTCCTCGGGCTTCACCGGTGCCATCTTGTGCCTCTCGAGCATCAGGTCGAAGGTCGAGTCCCAGAGGTCGCGCGTCAGGCCCTGCGCCTTGATCAGCGCCACGCCGTGGCAGGCCGTGCAGGTGTAGAAAGTGACTTCGCGGCCGTTGCCGTCGGGCAGGTCCGCCACCGTGTCGTTGTGCGGCGGCGGCTTGCCCTTGTCGGGGTCCACGACGGCGGCGACCACCGGCGCAGGCGCTGCCGGCGGGGTGTAGGTGGGCTGGGGCCCGCGCAATTCCCCGGCGCGGTCCAGGGCAACCAGAAGGAACACCGCCGTCAGGGAAATGACGACGACGTGCGTGATGTTGAGCTGGGTCAAGAAGCGATGAGCACCCGGATGCGGTTGATCGGGTTGCCGCCATAGCCCTGCGGGTTCCAGTTGCCGGCGACGAAGGGCTGGGTGACGCCCTTGCTGTCGGTGGCCTTGGCCCAGACCTCGTAGTAGCCGGCCGACGGCAGGTCCAGCGACGCGGTGAAGCGCTGCCAGGCATATTTGTTGGGCGGCGCATCGACCTTGGCAGGCTTCCAGGTGACACCGTAATCGGTCGAGATGTCGACCGTCTTGACCTCGTTCTCGCCGGCCCAGGCATGGCCGCGCAGGTCGAGTTTCCTGGACGCGAGCCTGGCGCCATCCGCGGGGAAGCTGATGACCGCACGAACCGGCATCGCCTCCAGGATCACCGTGTCCTTCGGATCGCCCTTGCTGCCGGGAACGATGGGTGTCTTGGCGAGACGGTAGGAGAAGCCGCCCATGCCGGGGCCATCATGCTGCTTGTCGCGCACCCAGATGCGGGTCAGCCACTTGGCCGAACTCGAGCCGGCCCAGCCCGGCACGATCAGGCGCACCGGCCCGCCATGGATCAGCGGCAGATCCTTGCCGTTCATCTTGAAGACGATCAGCGTGTGCGGCTCCATCGCCTTGGCGATCGGCACGCCGCGCGAGATCGCAGGCTTGCTGGCGTCGCCGCTGAGGTGCGGGTCGGCGCCGTAGTGGCCGGTGTAGACCGCGCTCGGCTTGACGCCCGCGGCCTTGAGCACGTCGGCCAGCCGCACGCCGGTCCACTCGGCGCAACCGGCGCCGCCGTTGGTCCACTGGTTGCCGCGGGCCTCGGGCGAGAAGAACGAGCGGCCGTTGCCGCCGCACTCCAGCATCATCTTGTAGGAGACGTTGGGGAAGCGGCTCATGAGATCGCCCAGCGTGATCTCCATGGGCTTCTCGACCTCGCCGTCGATCTTGATCTTCCACGCCTTGGCGTCGGCCGGCGCGTCGGGCACCAGGCCGTTGTTGCGGATGAAGAACTTGTCGATCGGCGTCACGTCGTCGTCCGTCATCTCGGCCGGCGTCTCGGCGTTCAGCGGCTTGTCGCCCAGTACGATGAGCTTGGCCTTGCCCTCCATCTCGAGGAGCTTCGGCCCCTTGGCGGCCGAGGGGGCGGCAGGCGTGCCTTGCGCGAGGGCCATGCCAGCCGGCGCCAAGGACGCGCCGACTGTGGCGATTCCGACGCCCTTCAACACGTTACGGCGCGACGCCCTGAGTGTTTCGGATTTCGGCATTTTTTCCTCCCGGGTTGAGGATTCTTAGCTCAAACTTTCCTTCGCGTCAGCCAGCCGGACAGGATGAGCGCACAGGCGGCGACGGCGACGACGATGGTGGCGAGCACGTTGATCTGGGGGTCGACGCCTAGCCGCACGCTGGAATAGACGCGCATGGGAAGCGTTTGCGACTGCGCGCCGGCCACGAACTGGGTCAGGATCAGATCGTCCAACGATAATGTGAACGCCAGCAGCCAGCCTGATCCGACCGCCGGGGCGATCAGCGGCAGGGTCACGGTCAGGAAGGTGACCCAGGGCGTGGCGCCGAGATCCATCGCCGCCTCCTCGAGCGAACGGTCGAAGTCGGAAAGCCGCGCCTGGACCACGATGGCGACGAAGGCGATGGAAAAAGTGATGTGGGCGAGCGCGATGGTGAGGAAGCCGCGCTCCGGGCCGCCCAGCAGGCGCTCGGCGCCGACGAACAGCAGCAACATGGAAATGCCCATCACCACCTCGGGCATCACCATGGGCGCGATCACCAGGCTGCCGAACA
>MEMN01000091.1:7002-12248 GCA_001767945.1 Alphaproteobacteria bacterium RIFCSPHIGHO2_12_FULL_66_14
CGCATATCCCGCGGCGAGGCCGATGACCGCCGCCGCGGAGGCGCTCACGAAGGCGATCCGGATCGACAGCCAGGCTGCCTGCAGCATCGCCTCGTTGGCGAACAGTGCGCCCCACCACTTGGTCGAGAAGCCGCCCCACACGGTCACCAGGCGCGACTCGTTGAAGGAGTAGACCATCACCAGCGCGAGCGGCAGATAGAGGAAGGCGTAGCCGAAGCCCAGCATGGTGAAGGCGAAGCGGGCGCGCCCGATCATAGGTGGCGCTCCAGGCTTCGTGCCTGCTGGCGCTGGAACAGCGCGATGGGGCCGACCAGCAGCACCAGCAGGCAGATCGCCACCGCCGAGGCGAGCGGCCAGTCGGCATTGGTGAAGAACTCGTCCCACAGCACCTTGCCGATCATCAGCGTCTCGGTGCCGCCCAGCAGGTCGGGGATCACGAACTCACCGACCGCCGGGATGAACACCAGCAGGCAGCCGGCGACGATGCCCGGCAACGACAGCGGCAGGGTGATGGTGAGAAACGCCTGGATCGGCCGGGCGCCGAGATCGGCCGCGGCCTCGAGCAGGCCTGCGTCGAGCTTCTCCAGCACGGCGTAGAGCGGCAGCACCATGAACGGCAAGTAGGCATAGACGATGCCGAGGTGGACCGCCCATTCGGTGCCCAGGATCGTGCCGGGATCGGTGGCGAGCCCGCTCCAGCGCAGGAACTGGTTCAGCAGACCGTTCTCGTCGAGCAGGCCCATCCAAGCGTAGACCCGGATGAGGAACGAGGTCCAGAAGGGCAGCACCACCAGCATCAGCAGCAACGGCCGGCGTTCGGGTGCCGCACGTGCGATGGCGTAGGCCATGGGATAGCCCAGCAGCAGGGCAACGAGTGTCGACGTGGCGGCGATGCGGAGCGAGGTGAGCCAGGCCGCCAGATAGAGATCGTCGGTGAACAGCAGCGTGAAACTCTTCAGGCTGAAGCCGAGGGCAACCGGCGGTACCGAGTCGGGTGCGTTGGTGCCGAGCGCGATCACCAACACCAGGGCAAACGGCAGCAGGAAGAAGACGCCGAGCCAGAGAAAGGGCAGCGTGATGATCGCCCTCATGGGATCACGGCATGCTCGGCTCCGGGTTCCCAGCCGAGCCATACGGATTGGCCGCGCTGATGGGAAGGGTCCGGCAGCGCGGATACGATCAAGACGGCGCCGTCGGTGGCGACGCGCAGCAGCGAACGATCGCCCTCGTAGGCGATGTCGACGATCCTGCCCGCCGTCGTATGGGCGAGTGCAGGGCGTTCGGTCGACAGCACGATCTTCTCGGGCCGCAGGACGACCCAGCTTCCGTCTCTCTCGAAGATGTTGGCGAGGCCGATGAAGTCGGCGACGAAGCGCGTGGCCGGCCGGCCGTAGACCTCGTGCGGCGAGCCCACCTGCACGATGCGGCCGGTGTCCATGACGGCAAGCCTGGAGGCCATCGACATCGCCTCGCCCTGGTCGTGCGTCACCATCACGAAGGTGAGGCCGAGTTCGGCCTGCAGCCGCACCAGTTCGAACCGCGTGCCCTCGCGCAGCTTGCGGTCGAGCGCGGCCAGCGGCTCGTCGAGCAACAGGAGCTTGGGGCGCTTGACCAGCGCGCGGGCGAGCGCCACGCGCTGACGCTGGCCGCCCGAGAGCTGCGCCGGCCGCCGTTGGCCGAGGTCAGCCAGACGCACCAGGTCGAGCGCCTCGCCGACGCGCCGGGCGATCTCGGGCTTGGCCACGCCGTCGCGACGCAGGCCATAGCCCACGTTCTCCGCCACGTTCATGTGCGGGAAGAGGGCGTAGGACTGGAACATCATGTTGACCGGCCGCAGATGCGGCGGCACGCCGGTCATGTCCTGGCCGTCGATGAAGATGCGGCCTGCGTCGGGCGTCTCGAAGCCCGCCAGCAGGCGCAGGAGCGTGGTCTTGCCGCAGCCTGAGCCGCCGAGGAGGGCGAATAGCTCGCCTGGGGCGACGTCGAGATCGACGTTATCGACGGCCGTGACGGCGCCGAAGCGCTTGGAGAGGCCTTCTATCCTGACGATGGGTCCGCTCACCGGCCCGTCTTCACGGTGGTCCACAGCCGCGTGCGCTCGCGCGTCTGGTCGGATGTGCCGGCAGTGATGGTGTAGAATTTGGCGCGCACGGCGGCGGGCGGATAGATCAGCGGATTGCCGGAGATGTCCTTGGGCAGCAAGGCGAACGCGGCCTTGTTGCCGTTGGCATAGCCGGTAAGCTCGCTCGAGGCAGCGGCGACCTTGGGTTCGAGCAGGAAGTCGAGGAAGCGCAGCGCATTGGCCGGGTTCGGCGCGTCCTTCGGGATCGCCGCCACATCGATCCAGAGCAGCGAGCCTTCCCTCGGGATGGCGTAGGCGATGTCGCGCTTGTCCTTGGCCTTGGCGGCCCGGTCGCGCGCCTGGAAGATGTCGCCGGAATAGCCGAACGCCAGGCAGATGTTCCCGCCGGCCAGCGCATTGATGTATTCGGAGGAGTGGAACTTGCGGATGAACGGCCGCACCGCCTTCACGACGCCGGCCGCCTTGGCGAGATCCTCCGTCTTCTTGGAGTCGGGATCGAGGCCGAGATACTTCAGCGCCGCCGGCAGCACGTCGGTGGCGCTGTCGAGCAGCATGACGCCGCAATCCTTGAACTTCGACACCACCGCAGGGTCGAAGATCATGCGCAGCGAATCGACCGGCGCGTCGGGCAGGCGCTTCCTGATTTCGGCGACGTTGTAGCCGATGCCCGTGGTGCCCCACATCCAGGGGATGCCGTGGGCATTGCCGGCGTCGTATCTGGCCAGCGCTGCCAGGATTTCGGGATCGAGGTTGTTCCAGTTCCTGAGCTTCGATCTGTCGAGCGGCAGATAGAGGCCGGCCGCGAGCTGGCGCACGAAGAAGGGCGAGGCGGTGGGCACCACGACGTCGTAGCCCGACCTGCCGGTCCTGAGCTTGGCGTCGAGAATCTCGTTGGAATCGTAGGTCGTGTAGTTGACCTTGACGCCGGTATCGTTCGTGAAGGCCTTGAGCTGATCCTCGGCGATGTAGTCGGACCAGTTGTAGACATTGACCGAGCCCTGGCCGAAGGCGGGTACGACAGCGAAGGCGAGAAGAAAGGAGATGAAGACTCGCGACATCGACCATCCTACCTATTTCAGAGTCGACTTCACGCAGTCGCCGGCCGCCATCCCATTGCGCATCGCCGCGCTGCCGACTTCAATCCTGCGGGCGGCGACGAGGCTGGTAGTTTGGTCCTCGACGATGCGTTGATAGTTGCTTGGCGTCGGCTTGTTGGCCATCGATGCTGCGTAAATTGCCTTGCCATCGGCGGATAACTTGGCGGCGCAGGCGTTGCCCTCTTTCTGGTCTGCCATGACCGACGAGCCGACGAGGACAGTGGCAATAGCCACGATTGCCGCCTTGAACTTCATGATCCCTCAACATTATGCAAATCACGACAGTCGCATCAGACACCAAGATATCTATGCTGCAGGTCTTTGTCGCGGGCCAGCGCGTCGGAAGTGCCGGACCAGACGACACGGCCCTTCTCGACGATGTGGTGGCGGTCGGCGAGCGCGATCAGGGCGCCCACGTTCTTGTCGATCACCAGGATCGCCTGGCCCTCGCGCTTCAGCCGGCCGAGGCAGGTCCAGATCTCGTGGCGGATCAGCGGCGCCAGGCCCTCGGTCGCCTCGTCGAGGATCAGGAGCTTGGGGTTGGTCATCAACGCCCGGCCGACCGCCAGCATCTGCTGCTCGCCGCCGGAAAGCTGGTTGCCCATGTTGCGCTGGCGCTCGCTGAGCCGCGGGAAGAACTCGAAGGCGCGTTCGATCGTCCAGGGATTGGCCCGGCCGCCACGGTTGGCGGCGGCCGCCACCAGATTCTCGCGCACCGAGAGGTTGGGGAAGATCTGCCGGCCCTCGGGCACCAGCCCGAGTCCGAGCCGGGCGATGCGGAACGAGGCCAACTGGTCGACCCGGCTGCCCTCGAACTCGACGATCCCGCGTCGGCTCTCGAGCAGGCCCATGATCGCGTGCACGGTCGTGGTCTTGCCCATGCCGTTGCGGCCCATCAGGGTCACGACCTCACCGGCATCGACACTGAGCTCCATGCCGAACAGCGCCTGGCTGGCGCCATAGAAAGCCTCGAGGTCGCGCACCCGCAGCATCAGGCGAGCTCCGGCGTTTCGTCGCCGAGATAGGCCTGGCGGACTTCGGCATTGGCGCGGATCTCGTCGGGCGTGCCACTGGCGATGGCGCGGCCATAGACCAGCACGGTGATGCGGTCGGCGAGCTGGAAGACGGCGTCCATGTCGTGCTCGATCAGCAGGATGGCGCGCTTGCCCTTGAGCGCCTGCAGGAAGCCGATCATGCGCTGGGATTCTTCGGCGCCCATGCCGGCCATCGGCTCGTCGAGCAGCAGCAGCTTGGGATCGCCCGCCAGCGCCATGGCGATCTCGAGCTGGCGCTGCTCGCCGTGGCTGAGCGTGGCAGCCAGCGTGTCGGCGCGCGCACCCAACCCCACCGCTTCGAGGCCGCGGCGCGCAGGCGCACGCAGGCGCTCGTCGTAACGCGCATCGGCCAGGAAGCGGAAGGAGTGGCCGGCGTGCGCCTGGACTGCCAAGGCGACGTTGTCGAGGGCGGTGAACTCGCGCAGCACCGAGGTGATCTGGAACGAGCGTGCCAGCCCCAGCCGCACGCGGGCATGCGTCGGCAGGCGCGTGACGTCGCGCCCATCGAAGCGGATGGTGCCGGCGTCGGGCGCCAGGTTGCCGGTAAGTTGGCTGACCAGCGTCGTCTTGCCGGCGCCGTTGGGTCCGATCAGGGCATGGATCTCGCCGGGCCGGACGTCGATCGAGACGGTGTCGGTGGCGACCAGCCCGCCGAAGCGCTTGACCAGGCGGTCGGTGCTGAGCAGGGGCTCAACCATGACGGCGCCCGAACAGTGAATCGATGCCGCCGCGGGCATAGAGCGCGATCAGCACCAGCATCGGACCGAACACGATCTGCCAGTACTCGCCCCAGCCTTTCTGCGCGAGATTGAGAACCGGCGGCAGGGATTCCTCGAGCACGAAGAAGGCGATGGTGCCGTAGAGCGGACCGAACAGCGTGCCCATGCCGCCCAGCACGACGATGACGATGAGATCGCCCGACTTCACCCACGACATCATGGCGGGCGAGATGTAGGCGCCTTCGTTGGCTAGCAGGATGCCGGCCAGGCCGCCGAAGGCGCCGGAGATGGT
>MEMN01000091.1:12262-20298 GCA_001767945.1 Alphaproteobacteria bacterium RIFCSPHIGHO2_12_FULL_66_14
CGCGGATCACGAAACCGAAGCGCGAGTTGGCGAAGCGGCTGCAGAACCACAGCGTGCCGCAAAGCAGCGCGAAGCAGAGCCAGTAGAAGCTTGCCTTGTCGCGCATGTCGATCAGTCCGGCGAAGCGGCTGCGGCTGATGTTGAGGCCGTCGTCGGCGCCGTAGGCCTCCAGCCCGACGCCTACGTAGTAGAGGAGCTGCGCGAACGCTAAGGTGATCATGATGAAGTAGACGCCGCGGGTCCTGAGCGACAGCGCGCCGACCAGCGCCGCCCACAGCGCCGCCATGGCAACGCCGACCGGCCACTGGATCCAGCCCGACGAAACGCCGTGGGCGTCGAGGATGCCGACGGCGTAGCCGCCGATGCCGAAGAACACCGCATGGCCGAAGCTCACCAGCCCGCCGTAGCCCAGGATCATGTTGAGGCTGACGGCGGCGATCGCCCAGATGACGATGCGCGTGCCGATCGACAGCAGATAGCGCTGGTCGAAGGCCTGGGTGAGCAGCGGCAGCGCGGCGAGCACCAGCAGGATCGCCACGGTCGCGAGGCCGCGCGGCGTGCGGAGGGCGGCAATCATGCCCTTGCCCTCATGCTGGGCGCTCATGTTCTTTGGCCGAACAGGCCGGTCGGCCGCCAGATCAGCACGCCCGCCATGACGACGTAGACTAGGACCTGCGAGATCGCCGGCGCCGCGCTCGAGGCCGCGGCGGTGCTCATGAAGGTCTTGAGGAAGTCGGGCAGGAAGGCGCGGCCGACGATGTCGATCTGGCCGACCAACATGGCGGCCACGAACGCCCCCTTGATCGAGCCGATGCCGCCGATGACGATGATGACGAAGGCCAGAATCAGGATGTCGTCGCCCATGCCGATCTTGACCGAAGTGAGAGGTGCCGCCATCAGGCCGGCGAGGGCGGCGAACACCGCGCCCAAGCCGAAGACCAGGCTGAACAGCAGCTCGATGTTGATGCCGAGTGCGGCGATCATGCGCCGGTTGGAGGCGCCGGCGCGGATCAGCATGCCGACCCGGGTGCGGGCGACCAGCCAGGCCAGCAGCACCGCCACCACCGCGCCGACGGCGATGATGGCGAAGCGGTAGGCCGGGTAGGGCAGGCCGGGCAGGATCTCGACGGTGTGGCTCAGGAACTGGGGCACCGAGATGCTCTTGCCGGCCGGCCCCCAGATCACGCGCACCAGCTCGTTGAAGAACAGGATCAGGCCGAAGGTCGCCAGCACCTGGTCGAGGTGATCGCGGGCATAGAGCCGCCGCATGACCACGGCCTCGACCACGATGCCGAGCAGGAAGGTGGTGGGCAGCGCCAGGATCGCGCCCAGCACGAAGGAGTCGGTCCAGCCGATCAGCGTCCAGGCGATGTAGGCGCCCATCATGTAGAGCGAGCCGTGCGCCAGGTTTACGAGGTCCATGATGCCGAAGGTCAAGGTCAGGCCGGCGGCGAGCAGGAACATCAGCAGGCCGAGCTGCACGCCGTTCAGCATCTGGAGCAGCAGATAGTCCATCCCCAACCCTCAAACGAAACGGGAGCGCGTCGCCGCGCTCCCGTCCATGGTCACGCCCCCATATCCAATCAGGGGGCGTCACTTCATCGGGCACTTGGAGGCGTACGGATCGACCGCCGCCGTCACCGCCGTCGCGACGGTCTTCAGCGTCAGCATGCCGGCCGCATCCTTCACCGTGTCCTGGATGTAGAAGTTCTCGATCGGGAAGTTGTTGTTGCCGAACTTGAAGTCGCCGCGCACCGACTTGAAGTTGGCCTTCTTCATCTCGGCCCGGACCTTGTCCTTGTTCGAGAGATCGCCCTTCAGCGCTTCGGCCGCCGAGGCGATCAGCATGATCGCGTCGTAGCTCTGGGCGCCGTAGAACGACGGATAGGTGCCGTGCTTCTTCTTGAAGTCGGCGACGTACTTCTTGTTGGCGTCGTTCGGCAGGTCGTTGACCCATTCCTGGGCGCCGAGGATGCCCAGCGCCAGGTCCTTCTGCTGCGGCAGCGTGATCGCGTCGATCGAGAACACCTGGTAGAGCGGCACCTGGCCCTTCAGGCCCGACGCCGCATATTGGGTCAGGAACTGCACGCCATGCGCGCCCGGGTAGAAGATGAAGATGCCGTCGGGCTTGGCGGCGCGGATCTTGGCGAGCTCGGCCGAGAAGTCGAGCTGGTCGGGCCACTTGGTGAAGTCCTCGCCCTTGATCTCGCCTTTGAAGGTGCGCTTGACGCCGGCCATCATGTCCTTGCCGGCGGCGTAGTTGGGCGCCATCAGGTAGAGGCTCTTGACGCCCTTCTTCTGCAGGTATTCGCCCATCGCCATCGGCGTCTGGTCGTTGTTCCACGAGGTCGAGAAGAAGTTCTTGTTGCAGAGGTTGCCGGCGATCTGCGAGGGGCCGGCGTTGGCCGAGACCAGGATGGTGTCGCCCTCGTCGGTCACGGCCTTGAGCGAGGCCAGCAGCACGTTCGACCAGATGTAGCCGGTGACGAAGTTGACCTTGTCCTGCTGCACCAGCTTTTCCGACTTCTGCTTGCCGACGTCGGGCTTGAAGGTGTCGTCCTCGTAGACGATCTCGAAGGGCTTGCCGCCCATCTTGCCGCCGAGATGCTCCTTGGCGAGCTCGGCCGAGCGGCGCATGTCCTCGCCGATCGCGGCCTGCGGGCCGGAGAAGGTGCTGACGAAGCCGATTTTTATCGGGCTCTGCGCCATCGCCGGCAGACTAAGCGCCAGCGCAACGATTGTTGTGGGTCCAAACAATTTGGTCTTCATTGGTTTCGCTCCCTGTTTCCCTTGATTTCCCCAGGACGTCATAAAAGCCGAAAATACCGCCTCACGCACGCAATTTGAAGCGCTGGATCTTGCCGGTCGCGGTCTTGGGCAACTCGGCCGCGTACTCGACCCAGCGCGGATATTTGTAGGGCGCCAGGGTCTTCTTGCAATGCGCCATCAGCGCCTCGGTGAGTGCCGCACTCCCCCCGTTGTTGGCGCCGCCCGCCTGCTTCAAAACGACGATCGCCTTGGGCTTTATCAGTTCGGCCTCGTCGGCGTGACCGACCACCGCAGCCTCGAGCACGGCGGGGTGGCCGATCAGGCAATTCTCGATCTCGACCGGCGAGCACCAGATGCCGCCCACCTTCAGCATGTCGTCGCTGCGGCCCTCGTAGATGTAGTAGCCGTCGGCGTCCTGTCGGTAGGTGTCGCCGGTGTTGAGCCAGCCCTCGACCATCGTCTCGGCGGTCTTCTCGGGCTTGTTCCAGTAATATTTCGCGGCCGACTCGGCTCTCAACCACAGCGCGCCGCTCTCGCCCCGGGTCACCGGCTTGCCGTTCTCGTCGAGGATGCGCGCCTCGTAGCCTGGCACCGGCATACCGCTGGTGCCCGGCCGGTAATCGCCGAGCCGGTTGCCGATGAAGATGTGCAGCGCTTCGGTCGAGCCGATGCCGTCCAGGATCACCGTGCCGGTCTTTTCCTTCCAGCGCCGGAAGATCTCGGCCGGCAGCGCCTCGCCCGCCGAGACGCAGGCGCGCAGGCAGGAAAGGTCGCGCGGCCCGGCCTCCAGCGCCGCGAGCTGGGCGGCATAGAGCGTCGGCACGGCGTAGTAGAGCGTCGGCTTGAAGCGCTCGATGTTCTCGAAGATCGTGTCCGGTGTCGGCCGGCGGTCGTCGAGCACCGCGGTACCGCCCGTCCACAGCGGGAAGGTCATGCCGTTGCCGAGGCCATAGGCGAAGAACAGCTTGGCCGCCGAGTAGCTGATGTCGGCGTCGGTGACGCCCAGCACGCGCACGCCGTAGAGTTCGCTGGTCACCACCATGTCGCGCTGGGCATGGACCGCGCCCTTGGGCCGTCCGGTGGAACCGGAGGAATAGAGCCAGAAGCAGTCGTCGGTCGGCGCCGCGAGCCTGGGCTCGAGCGCGGGCGAGGCCTTGGCCATCTCGCCCATGAACGCATCGACGGTCATCGCCTTGGGCGCCTTCGCGCCGAGATCTTTCAGCGCCGGCCCGATCTCGCCCGCGAACTCGACCGAGGAGACCACCAGCCGGCAGCCCGAATCCTCGATCATGTAGGCGTAGTCGGGGGCACGCAGCAGCGTGTTGGGCGGCACCGGCACGACGCCGGCTTTTATGGCCCCCCAGAAGAGATAGAAGAAGGCGGGACAGTCCTTTACCACCATCAGCATCCGGTCGCCGGGCTCGAGGCCCGCGCCCAGCAGAGCATTGCCGGCGCGGTTCACGCGCTCGGCGAGCTCGGCATAGGTGACGGTCTCCGTCGCGGTGCGGATCGCGGCCCTGGCGCCGCGGCCTTCGCCCACGTGGCGGTCGATGAATGGAACCGCGACGTTGAACGACGCGGGCAGGCGGACCTTGTGGTCGGGGCCGAAGGAGATGCCGGCGGGCAGCGTCATGGACCGCTACCGCTCCGGCTGGCTGCGGACGTCGATGACGGCAGTGTCGATCATGCGTTTCCTATTTGGGTAATTCGGTACGAAAATACTTATTTGCATTCCAGCCTGCAAGTGCATTCTGTCCGCCTGTCGATCGAAGGAGGCACGCGATGCCGGTCGTTGATTATGCGGCGCTGCCGGAATTCCCCATGCGGGCCGGGATCACCGGCAAGTGGCTCTCCGCCCGCGAGCACGGTGCGACGGCGCTCAGCGTGCTGTCCAACACCGCCGCGCCCGGCGTCGCCGTCCCCCGGCATTTTCACGAATACGAGGAGGTCATCCTGGTCGAGGCCGGCGAGGTCTGGGTCGAGCTCGACAAGGTCCGGCTGACGGCCGGGCCCGGCCAGTCCGTCATCATCCCACCGCGCACGACTCATGCCTGGGGAACCGAGGGACCTGAGGTGGCGCGCGTCCTGTTCATCTGGCCGGTGCTGGAGCCCTTCGCCCCGGGCAAGAGCACCTATCTCGAAGGCGCTCCGCCCGCGGTCGCGTGAGCTCCCGTCTCTTGTCTAGCCCCGCGGCTTGACCACGCGCAGCGTCGGCTGCGCCTGAGGCTGGGACTGGGGCTGAGGCTGCGCCAGAGGCGGCGGCTGCGGCACGATCGGGGCGGCGGCCTCCGCCCGCTTGAGGTCGGCGTAGTGCCGGTTGAGCTGGATCGCGAGCGCCACCGCGCGGCCCTGCATCGCCGCCGCTGAGATCATGGCCACCAGCGCCGCGGCGTAGCGGGCGGGCGCCAGCGCCGGCATCGCGTGGACGGCGAGGATTTCCACCGCGGTGGCGCCGGCCACCACCACGGCGACCCAGAGCAGCACGAACCTGGCCGCCGGCGACATCACCACCTTCGGGCGATAGAGGTCGTGCTCGATAGCCATGTTGGACCCGCGCACCGCGCCGGCGCCGAGGCCCAGCAGCAGGACCATGAGGAAGGGCCAGCCCGGCTGCCGGGCGGAGACGATCTGGATCAGGGCGAGGCCCAGCGCGACGCCGAGGCCGAGGGCCGGCGGGGCGAGCAGGCGCCACTGCGAGATGTACAGCCGCCGCACCTCGCGCCAGGCCAGGTAGACGCTGCCGGCCGCCGCAATGGCCAGCACGATATGCAGCAGGGTGAGTTTCGCGATCACGCTGCCGTCCTCTACGTCAATTCGGGGCCGGCAGAAAGCCGGCGGAGCCTCCCTAGAGTTTCGCCCCCGAGGCCTTCACCGGCGCCTGGAAGGCTTTTACCTGCGCCGCCACGAAGGCCGTGAACTCGGCCGAACTCATCGGCTTGGTGACGAACCCGAGTTCGCCCAGCCGCGTCACGATCTTGGGATCGGCCAGCACCTCGGCCATCGCCTTGTGCAGCCTGGCCTGCGCCGCTGCCGGAAAGCTCGCGGGCGCCGAGAGGCCGACGAAATTCTCGGCCACCAGCTTGGGGTAGCCGAGCTCCGTCACCAGCGGCACGTCAGGCGCCGACGGCGCCTTCTGCGTCGACGTGAGCGCCAGCATCCGGAGCTTGCCGTCCTTCGCCAAAGGCAGCACCTCGGTGAGCGTCACCACGGCGAAGTCGAGCTGGCCCGCCATCATGTCCTGGAACATCGGTGCCGCCCCGCGATAGCCGATGTGCTCCATGCTGAGCCCCAGCTCGGCCTTGAACATCTCGCCGATGATGTGGCCGATCGAACCCTGGCCGCCCGAGCCGAACGGCACCGGCTTTCCCTGTGCCTTGATCCAGGCGATCAGCTCCTTCATGTCCTTGGCCGGCACGGCCGGCCGCACCACGAAGGCGTTGGCCACCGAGCCGATATAGAAGACGTGCACGAAATCCTTCAGCGGATCGTAGGGCGGCTTGTCGAACAGGTAGGGCGCGATCGAGATCGGCGCGCTGTTCGACAGCATCAGCGTATGGTCGTCCTTGGCCGCCAGCACGGCGTTGGCGCCGATGGTGGTGCCGCCGCCCGGCTTGTTGTCGATCACCACCGACTGGCCG
Source organism: Alphaproteobacteria bacterium RIFCSPHIGHO2_12_FULL_66_14 (assembly GCA_001767945.1). Lineage (GTDB taxonomy): Bacteria > Pseudomonadota > Alphaproteobacteria > Reyranellales > Reyranellaceae > Reyranella. The sequence continues at coordinate 18,670 of MEMN01000091.1, forward strand.
AGCTTTTCGGCGAGCGGCCCCGAGATCACCCGCGCCGCCGCATCCGAGGCGCCGCCCGGCGGGAAGGTGATGATGATCTTCACTGGCCGCGCCGGCCATTGCTGCGCCATGGCGGTGCCGCCCAGGGCCAGGGCCGCGGCCGCTCCCATCATCGTTCTGCGCTTGATCATGCTGTCCCCCGATCCCTGTTCATTTAGCAGGGTAAGCAATCGGCGTGCCCACTGTCAGGGGGCTCAGGCGCCGCCACGGAAAAGTGAGAAGCCCCACGGCGTCATTTTCAGCGGCAGGTGATAGTGCTGGGCGAGGTCGGCAACGCCGAAGCGGTAGGGCACGGCTTCCAGGAAGGCCGGCGAGGGGACCGGCACGCCCCTGGCGCGGTACCAGTCGCCGATATGGAAGACCGCCTCGTAGATCCCGGTCGCCACCAGCCCTTCGCCGCGCACCGTGGGATGGTCGAGCACTCCGGCCGCATTGATCGCGCCCGACGCCAGCAGCTTGCCGTCGGGGCCGTGCAGCTCGACGCGCAGCCCCGCCGCGGCGACGCCGCTTGCGACGTCGAAGACGTGGAGGGAGATGCCGCCCGGCCGGACCATGCCGGTATCTGTAGCCCAGGCCGGCGCCGGCGGCAGCGCAAAACATAAAGTTGCAAGTTCCGCAGGTTTCTGCTATAAAAAAGCCTATCGTGGCGGAGACCGTCTCCGCCGCCCCCGAACCCGCCCGGCTTCCCTTGAATCAAAGGGCCGCGGCGGGTTTTTCGTGCCTTTTTCCCCCTTCGACGAGGCCCCCATGTCAGACCAGCCAGCCGCCGGCGACAGCCGCGGGCGGATCGCCGCCGCCCGGCTCGACGCCTTCCTGAAGCATCTCGGCGAGACCTGCGACGTCTCGGCCGCCGCCGAGCGTGTCGGGCTTCACCGCTCGACCCTCTACAAGCACAAGCGCACCAAGCCGGCCTTCGCCCGCCGCTGGGCCGAGGCGCTCGACCTGGGCGTGGACCGCCTGCAGGACCACGCCGTCAACCGCGCCACCGTCGGCCTCGAGAAGCCGGTGTGGTACCGCGGCGAGCAGGTCGGCGCCGTCCATCAGCCCGACAACCGCCTGCTGCAGTTCCTGCTGAAGGCCCACCGGCCCGAGGTCTACGACCGCGACAAGGCCGGCTCCGCGGCGCTGCCCTTCGATCTCATCAAGCGCATGGCCGACGCCGAGAAGCGCATGGCGGCCTACGAAAAGCCCGCGAAGAAGAAACCCGCCGCCCGGAAAGGCCCGCGCCATGGCTGACGATGAACGCATGCAGGCCGAGGTCGCGCGCCTGCGCCGCCTCGAAGGTTTCAGGCGCGATCCGCTGGGCTTCGTGCGCTGGGCCTTCCCCTGGGAAGAGGCGGAGGGCCCGTTGGCCGCGCACAAGGGCCCCGAGAAGTGGCAGGCCGACGTACTCGACAGCATCGGCGAGGGCCTGCGCGCCGAAAAAGGCCCCGTCCGCATCGCCGTCGCCTCGGGCCACGGCGTCGGCAAGTCGGCGCTGGTCGCCTGGCTGATCCTGTGGGCGCTCGCCACCCAGACTTCGACGCGCGGCGTCGTCACCGCCAACACCGAGACCCAGTTGAAAACCAAGACCTGGGCCGAGCTCGGCAA
>MEMN01000092.1:0-1469 GCA_001767945.1 Alphaproteobacteria bacterium RIFCSPHIGHO2_12_FULL_66_14
GCCTCAAGGGCGATGACGGCGCCTACAACTACTATGCGCAGGTCTGCACCGCCCTCGGGCCCGACATTCCGCTGGTCTACCAGGACTATCCGCAGACCACCGGCATCTATCTCTCGCCGCAGGTGTTCGAACGCATGGTCGACGACTTCAAGCAGCTCGTCATGCTGAAGCACGAGGACGCCCCGGGCCTGGCCAAGCTCTCGCGCATCCGCGAAGGCGAGAAGAAGCCGGGCCGCCGGCGGGTGTCGATCCTGGTCGGCAATGGCGGCATCTACTATCCGCAGGAGATGCGGCGTGGCGCCGACGGCGCGATGACGGGCTTCGCCTGGCCGGAGATGCTGGTGCAGGTCTACGACCTCTTCGCTGCCGGCAAGGCGGAGGAGGCGGAAGACCTGTTCGACATCTACCTGCCGCTGGTGAAGCACGAGGTGCAGCCGGCAATCGGCCTCGCGCTGCGCAAAGAGGTGCTGTTCAAGCGCGGCGCGATCAAGAGTCCGAAGCAGCGCGCGCCGGGTTCCTCACTGACGACAACCGACCGGGCCGAGCTCGAGGCGCTGATGGCACGGCTGGAGCGGCGGCTTGCCGCTTCCGGCCATGGCCGCAAAGTGGCGGCGGAGTAGAGAAATGGCCGACTACGATCTCGTCATCCGCAACGCCAGGGTCGTCACGGAAGACCGCCAGCTCGACGGCGACATCGCCATCAAGGACGGACTCATTGCAGCGCTGGAACCGGCAATCGCCGGCAAGGGCAGCCGTGAGATCGACGCCGGCGGCAAGTTCGTCCTGCCGGGCGGCGTCGACAGCCACTGCCACATCGAGCAGAAGTCCGGCTTCGGGATCATGTGCGCCGACGACTTTTATACGGGCACTGTTTCAGCCGCGTTCGGCGGCACCACGACGGTGATCCCCTTCGCCGCCCAGCATCGCGGCATGTCGCTGCGCCAGGTGGTGAAGGACTATCACGAGGCGGCGACGCCCAAGGCGGTGATCGATTATGCCTTCCACCTGATCGTTACCGACCCGAGCCCACAGGTATTGGGGCAGGAGCTGCCGGCACTGATCAAGGACGGCTACACCTCGTTCAAGATCTACATGACCTACGACGCCATGAAGGTCAGCGACTACCAGATGCTCGACATCCTGGCGCTGGCGCGGCGCGACGGCGCGCTGGTCATGGTGCATGCCGAAAACCACGACATGATCAACTGGCTGGCACATCATCTTGTCGACCAGGGTCACGTCGCGCCCAAGTTCCACGCCATCGCCCATGCCCGCATCGCAGAAGCGGAGGCGACCAACCGCGCGATCTCGCTGGCGCGGCTGGTTGATGCGCCGCTGCTTCTGGTGCACATGTCGGAGATCGAGGCGATCGAGACGCTGCGGCAGGCGCAGAAGAAAGGGCTGAAGATCTTCGGCGAGACCTGCCCGCAGTATATCGCGCTCACCGCCGACGACATGGACAAGCCCGG
>MEMN01000092.1:1490-2643 GCA_001767945.1 Alphaproteobacteria bacterium RIFCSPHIGHO2_12_FULL_66_14
CTGCAGCCCGCCGCCGCGCGATTCTGCGGCGCAGGAGGCGGTGTGGGCGGCGCTGAAGGACGGCACCTTCCAGACCTTCTCGTCCGATCACGCGCCCTACCAGTTCAACGCGGGTGGCAAGATCCCCAAGGGCGACAAGACCACCTTCAAGGAGATGGCCAACGGCGTGCCGGGCTTGGAAGTGCGGCTGCCGCTGCTCTTCTCCGAGGGCGTGCAGAAGGGCCGCATCACCTTGCAGCAGTTCGTGGCGCTGACCGCGACCAATCACGCCAGGCTCTATGGCCTCTATCCGCGCAAGGGCACGATCGCCGTGGGTTCCGACGCCGATTTCGCGGTCTGGGACGCCGACAAGGAAGTGACGCTCGACTGGAAGGCGCTGCACGACAATGTCGGCTACACACCCTATGCCGGCCGGCAGATCAAGGGTTGGCCCATCACCGTCGTGAGCCGCGGTCGCGTCGTGGTCGAGAACGGCAAGCTCAATGCCGCGCGCGGCTCGGGCCAGTTCCTGCCTTGCGCCTCGCCCGATTCATCTAAGCCGCTCGGCCAGGCCGCGCCCGAGCTGCAGGCCATGTCGCGCTTTGGCGCCAAGCCGTTGTTCTAGAGGAGAGAGAACGTGTCCCGTCGTCTGAAAGTGTCCTCCGCCCAGTTGGGACCGATCAATCTCGCCGACAGCCGGGCGAGCGTGGTCAAGCGCATGGTCGAGATGCTGAAGGAAGCCGATTCGCGCGGGTCGAAGTTCGTGGTCTTCCCTGAGCTCGCCCTCACGACCTTCTTCCCGAGGTACTGGACGGAAGATCAGGCGGAGGTCGACAAGTACTTCGAGAACCAGATGCCCAGTCCCGAGACGGCACCGCTGTTCGAACTGGCGCGGTCCAAGGGCATTGGCTTCTACCTGGGCTATGCCGAACGCACCGAGGAAGAAGGGGCGACCCATCGCTTCAACACCTCGATCCTGGTCGGACCGGACGGCCGGCTGATTGGCAAGTACCGCAAGGTCCATCTGCCGGGCCATGACGACCACCGGCCGAACGTGCCGTACCAGCATCTCGAGAAGAAATACTTCGAGGTCGGCGACCTCGGTTTCAATGTCTGGAAGATGTTCAAGGACGACGTCATCGTCGGCCAATGCATCTGCAACGACCGGCGCTGG
>MEMN01000092.1:2720-9944 GCA_001767945.1 Alphaproteobacteria bacterium RIFCSPHIGHO2_12_FULL_66_14
TATCTGCGCGTGTTCCATCACAATCTCTCGCTCCAGGCCGCCGCCTATCAGAACGGCATCTGGGTCGTGGCCACGGCCAAGGCCGGCAAGGAAGACGGCTACTGGTTGCATGGCGGCTCCGCGATCGTGGCGCCGACCGGCGAGATCGTCGCCAAGGGCACGACCGAGGAGGATGAGGTCATCTCCTACGACTGCGACCTCGCGCTCGGCGAGTACATCCGCAACACCACGTTCAATTTCGCCAAACACCGCCGTCCCGAGCACTACAAGCTGATCTCCGAGCGGGCCGGTGTCAAAGTGGAGCCGAGCAACTGACATGCAGTACGCCGTTTCTGACGTGAACCATCACGACCGCTACAAGATCCTGACGGCTTTCGTGCTGCCGCGGCCGATCGCCTGGGTGACGACCTTGGGGCCGACCGGCGTGGTCAATGCCGCACCCTTCAGCTTCTTCAACGTTTTCGCCGAGGATCCGCCGCTCTGCATGTTCGCCGTCAACAAGCGGCCGGACGGGCGCCTGAAGGACACCTGGCTCAACATCGAGCGCACCGGCCAGTTCGTGATCAACCTGACCGACGAGCCGCTCGCCCGCGCGATGCACGATTCGAGTGGCGACTTTCCGCCCGATGTCGGCGAGGCCGACTATCTCGGCCTGAAGACGGCGCCCTCGGTCGACGTCAAGCCGCCGCGCCTGGCCGATGCGCCGTGGGCGATGGAGTGCAGGACCTGGCAGGTGATCAACGTCAAGGAAGACCGCCAGCTCATCCTGGGCGAGGGGCTGCGCTTCCATATCCGCGACGAGCTGTGGGACCCCAAGGCGATGCGCGTCCACATGGACCGCTACCATCCCGTGGGCCGCATGTTCGCCGACCGCTACTGCCGCACCGACGATCGCATGGAATTTCCGGCGGCCCCGATTGTGAAGGCTGCCGCAGCGGAGTGACCACTGTCGCGATGAGGAATGACCGCGCGTTCCGTTGAAGGCTGGCCGCGTTGGCTGGCCGCACTGCTGATGGGCCTGCTGTTCATCCTGGCCCTGCTGATCGCGTCGTGGCTTCTGCGGACCTGCGCACCGGTCGAACCGTCGGGCAAGGTCGTTATGCTCGAGGCGGAGCCGTCATCGCTACCACCGCCGGCGCCTCCCGATCCCACGCCGGCGCTGAAAGCCGCGCTCGAAGATGCCGCGACCGACGGCAGGAAGCTCGCGGCCGAGTTCGCCGCCCTGGAGGCAGATCTCAGGCGGCGCCTGGCGCTATGCAAGCCGGTCGAGCCGCCGAAGCCGCCACCCAAGCCGCCACCCGTCGCCCAGGCGCCGCCGCCGACACCGCTGCCGGCCGACCGATGGGCACAGAAGGATCTCACCATGCTGCAGGGCTGCTGGCGGCTCGGGAAGGACACGCGAGGCAGCCTCGACTTCAGCGGGCGGTCGGAAATGTGCGACATCAAGGCGGGCCGCATCTGCTTTGGAACCAATGGCGGCGGGCAGCGCAGCTCGACGGCCGTTTGCCCGAGCACCGGCACCATCACCTGCGCCGCACCGGTCACGGCCAGGTTCGGCAATGACAGCACGCTCGGGACGACCCAGCCCGCCGTCCGCTGCAATCCGCCCAAGGCGAACTGGAATGGTCCGCCCAATCGCCTGACCTGCCGCCGCGTCGACGACACGCTGGCGCTCTGCCGCGACGGGCTCAACTTCGAGTACGAGTTCCGCCGGGAGTAAGCTGGCGGGAATAGAGATATGCCTCAGGCCGACCAGCCGAGGCGCGAACGGCCGATCGCCATGGCGACGGCAGCCTGCGAGGGTTCCACGACGGGCAGGCCGACGTGACGCTGCAGGCGGTCGCGGTAGCGGGCCATGCCGGCACAGCCCATGACCAGCACGTCGGCACCGTCCTCGTCGCGCAGCTCGGCCGCGACCTCGGCCATGCGGGCGAAGGTGGTGGCCTCGTTGGAAAGCTCGACGACACCGAGGCCGATGGCACGGTCGCCCGCCAGGCGGTCGGCCACGCCCATCTGCCCGACATAGCGCAGGTGGCGCGGAATCGATTTCTTCAGGATCGAGATCACGCCGAAGCGCTGGCCGAGCGTCAGCGCGGTCAGGATGCCGCACTCGGCAATTCCGAGGACCGGCTTGGTCGTTATTTCGCGTGCCGCGTGGAGGCCGGGATCGGAGTAGCAGGCGATGACGAAGGCCGAGCAGTCGTTGTCGCGCTTGGCCACCATCTTGCCGATCGGCCCCACGACTTGCTCAGCATGGGCCTGGCTCTCGATGCCGGGCGGGCCGTCCTTAAGGGTGACGCATTCGATGACGGGGCCGCCATTCATGCGCAGCGGCTCCATGGCGGCGTCGATGCCCTTGGTGACGGCTTCGGTGGAGTTGGGATTAATGACGAGGATGCGGTCGGACATGAGCTTAAAGATGGCCCCTAAATTGCTATTCAACAATGGCTGATCTAACGTCCGTGCTTGGGGATTTCCTTGGGAGGCTCGACATGATGAAACGTCGCTACGCCGCGCTTGCCGCGGCCATTCTGCTGTGCGCAAGCCCGGCACTCACACCCGCTTTGGCACAGGACAAGAAGCCGCCGCTCAGGACCGGCGTCGACGGCACCTTCGCCCCGCACGCCATGCCCAAGCTCGGTGGCGGCGTCGAAGGCTTCCAGATCGACCTCTTCACCGAGGTCGCCAAGCGCATGAAGCGCGACATCACCATCGACGCGGTGAGCTTCTCGACCCTCATTCCCGGCATGGCGGCCGGCCGCTACGACTTCATCGCGGCACCCACCACCGTCACCAAGGAGCGCGCCGAGGCGATGCTGTTCACCGCCGGCTACCTGTGGACCGCCTTCCAGTTCGGCATCAAGAAAGGCTCGGCGCCGATCAAGAGCTGGGCCGACCTCAAGGGCAAGGCCGTCGCCGTCAACAAGGGCACGCCGTACGAAAAGTTGGCCAAGGCCGAAGGCGAGAAGAACGGCTTCACCGTGCAGGTCTACGACACCCAGCCCGACGCCACGCAGGCCGTGCTCTCGGGCCGCGCCTACGCGACCTTGGGCGGCAACACCACCATCGTCTACGCCGCCTCGAAGAACCCGATGTTCGTGGCCGACCTCGAACTGAAGGACACGCGGGCCCACTGGGCGGCGCCGGTGCCGAAGAACAATCCCAAGCTGCGCGCCGAGCTGCAGGACGCGCTCGACTGCATGAAGAAGGACGGCACCATCGCCAAGCTGGCCGAGAAGTGGTTCGGCAAGAAGCCCGCCGCCGACGACCTCGCCGTCGTCATCACTCCGGGCTACGGCGTGCCGGGCATGCCGGGCTACGATCCGACGCCGCACGAACTCAAGTGTGGCGGCTGAAGGTCGCCATCCTGAGGCCGCAGGCCGAAGGACCTTGCCGTCATCGGACAAGATCCCTCGGCTACGCTTCGCTTCGCTCGGGATGACAAGGAAATCGTGACCAAGCCCATCGTCGATGCGCGTGCGATCCACAAGCACTTCGGCGCCCTTCACGTATTGAAGGGCGTCGACCTCAGGGTGGCCGAGCGCGAACTGGTGTTCGTGATCGGCCCCTCGGGTTCGGGCAAGTCGACCCTGCTGCGCTGCCTCAACCGGCTGGAGGAACCATCCTCCGGCTCGATCGTGGTCGACGGCATCGACATGCTCGATCCCAGGACCGACATCAACCATGCCCGCCAGCGCATCGGCATGGTGTTCCAGTCCTTCAACCTCTATCCGCACATGACCGCGCTCGGCAACGTGACGCTCGCTCTGCGCAAGGTCGCGGGCAAGTCGCGCGCCGAGGCCGATCGCCTCGGCCACGCAGCGCTCGAGCGCGTCGGCCTCGCCGACCGCGCCGAGCATACGCCGGGCCAGCTCTCGGGCGGCCAGCAGCAGCGCGTCGCCATCGCCCGCTCGATCGCGCTCGAGCCCCGGGTCATGCTGTTCGACGAGCCGACCAGCGCGCTCGATCCCGAGCTGGTGGGCTCGGTGCTCGAGGTCATGCGCTCGCTCCGGGAAAGCGGCATGACCATGATCGTGGTCAGCCACGAGATGGGCTTTGCCCGCAACGCCGCCGACCGCGTCGTGTTCATGGACGACGGGCTGATCGTGGAGCAGGGGCCGCCGGCCGCCATCTTCGAGACGCCCACTCACGAACGCACCCGCGCCTTCATCGGCCAGATCCAGCGGCATTGATGAGCACCTGGGACCGCTTCGTCGACACGTTCTTCAACGGCAAGGTCATGTTGAAGTACCTGCCGGATATCCTATCCGGCATGGTGGTGACGATCGAGCTCGCGGTGCTGATCGTGCTCTCCGGCCTCGCCGCCGGCCTCGCGCTGGCCCTGGTGCGCAGCCTGGCCATCCGGCCGCTCAACTGGCTGATCATCTTCATCGTCGATCTGTTCCGCTCGCTGCCTCCTCTCGTGATCATCGTGCTGATGTATTTCGGCTTGCCCTATGCCGAGATCTCGCCCTCGGGGTTCGTCTCGACCTGGCTGTCGCTCGCCTTCGTGCTGATGGCCTTCTCCGAGGAGATCTTCTGGGCCGGCATCACCTCGGTCCACAAGGGCCAGTGGGAGGCCTCGCGCTCGACCGGCCTCTCCTTCGGCCAGACCCTGATCAACGTGGTCCTGCCTCAGGCGCTGCGGCTCACCATCCCGCCGCTCACCAACCGCACCATCGCCATCACCAAGGGCACCGCGCTCGGCACCGTCGTTGCCGTCACCGAGATCCTGGGCGAGGCGAGCTCGGCGGTCTCCAACTCCTACAATCCCTCGCCGCTGATGATGGGGGCCGCGGCCTATCTCGTACTGTTCCTCCCCGTCGTGGTGTTGGCGCGCCGACTTGAGACCAAATTCGCGTGGAAGCGATGATCCAGACCTTCTTCAACATAGAAATCATCGCCGCGGCGTGGCCGATCGTGCTGTCCGGGCTTTTAAACACCATCCTGCTGTCGCTGATCGTGGTGCCCCTCGGCCTGTTCGGCGGCCTGATCCTGGCGCTGCTCGCCTCGGTCAAGAACCCGCTGGTGCGCTGGCCGCTGATGGCCTGGGTCGACTTCTTCCGTGCCTTTCCGCCTCTGGTGCTGCTGATCCTCCTGTTCGCGGGTCTCCCTTTTGCCGGCCTCGAGCTCGGCGGCTTCGCCTGCGTCGCCATCGCCTTCTTCCTCAACACCGGCGCCTACTACGGCGAGATCTTTCGCGCCGGCATCGACTCGGTGCCGGCGGGCCAGGTCGAGGCCGGGCGCTCCACCGGCCTCAGCCGCCTGCAGGCCATGGGCTACATCGTGCTGCCCCAGGCGGTGCGCAACGTGCTGCCCGATCTCCTCTCCAACACGCTCGAGGTGGTGAAGCTCACTTCGCTCGGCAGCGTCGTGGCCGTGCCCGAGCTCCTCTACCAGGCGCGCCAGGCGCAGAGCCTGACCTACAATCCGACGCCGATCGTGGTGGCGGCGATCATCTACTTCCTCATGTTGTGGCCGCTGGTGCGGCTGCTCAGCCGCCTCGAAAATCGCGCGCTGGCGGGGCGGCGCTAGTCATATTCCTCCAGCATCCGGCCGTCGGGCAGGATGGTGACCTTGGTCGGCACGCCCCTGGGGCGGGTCGGGACCGGATCGCGGGTGGCGTCGGCCTTCCACGAGCCGTCGTTGCGCTGCTCCAGCCGCTGCACCTTGTAGCCCTGCGACTGCACGCGATCGCGCGCCAGCGACTCGGTGTTGGGATAGCGCGCGCCCGCCGCCGTGCCGCCGGGCGGCGGGCCGGGGGTGGGCGCCGGCGGGGCAGGCGGCGCGAGCTGGGCGGGCGACGTGCCGATCGGCACGTTGGGCAGATGCTGGGCCAAGGCGACGCCCGAGGCGCCGATCAGCACGAGCGAGAGAAGGGCGGGAGCGGAAAGGGGGAGGCGCATGCTCCGAACATGGGCGCGGCGCGCGTGCCCGGCAACGGGACCTCCACGACCTGTGGAGGTCCGATGTCCGCCCAAACGCGTCTCAAGTCCTTGAGGCGAATGGACAATCGCCCGACAGCCGGGGACGGCGCGTGCGCGGCAGAAGCGTGCATTTTTGAAATCGCGGTTCCCTTCGCGATTCCGGGGGGCAACGGTGCTCCTGGCGGGGCTGTTCGCGGGCGTGCGTCCGGGCATCGAGTCCTCCTCTCAAGAGGAGGATAGGATATAAGAAAATGCCTGTCAAGGTCGGGATAGATTGCGCCGAGGCCGGCCGCGCGCGGCGCAGGACTAATCGTCGTCGTCCGGCGCCGGAGGCGGCGGTTCGTTCAGCTCCTCGTCCGCCAGCAGCCTGGACACGTAGTCGCGCATCGCGTCATCCAGCGTCGACCCAGCCAACAGCATGCGATAGTGCAGGAGGTTCTTTCGGTGGATGAAGTCCTGCACGGCACCCTCGTGGTGGACCGATGCCAAGGACCATGGAGGCCCGGCTCGCTCTTATCGTAACGGTGCCCGCCCGCGAATGTTCCTTACGCCGTCCCGACCTTGGCAACCCCGGGCTGGCCAACGGAGGCGCGCCGCCGGGCCCACCACAGCCAGCCCGCCGCCACGATCAGCAGGCCAAAGGCGATCGGCCCGTGCGGGCTGGCGTGCGCGGTCTGCAGCTCCCAGCCGAAGCCGAGCAGCACGATCATGTTGGCCCAGCCCGCGCGGCCCGACAGCAGGAGCGCCGCGGCCACCAGGAAGGAGACGGCGAAGGCCGCCCACGAGGCCGTCTCGCTCACGAACGAGCCCACGCCGCCCACCACCGGATCGACCCAGAGCGTGTTCAGCAGCAGCACGACGCCGTCCAACTGCGCCGGGCTGAGCTTGCCACCGGTCACCAGCTCCTGGACGACCAGGAGGGTGCGGCCGAGCCCGATGCCGCCGATGGCGTCGAGGATGGTGAAAGTGAGCGCGAAGACGAAGATGGCCGCGCGCGCCAGCCAGGCCGCGACCCTGGCGGCGGTACCATCTTTGGCGCCGATGCCGTCGACCATCAGCCAGAGGCCGACAGCCACGAGCCCGACCATCGGCGTCTGGATCATGTGCAGGGTGAACCACCACTGCGGCCCGAAATAGGCGAGGGCGGCGTGCTCGTGGGCCGTCTCGGCGTGCGACAGGAACTGGTACATGCCGGGCGACGTCGTGAAGCCGGCGGGATGGAACAGCTCGATGGCGATCAGCACGGCGGGGGCGACGAAGAGGCAGAGCCACCAGAGGAGGTGCTTCATGGGGTGAT
>MEMN01000092.1:9962-10276 GCA_001767945.1 Alphaproteobacteria bacterium RIFCSPHIGHO2_12_FULL_66_14
ACGTCTCAATCTCGCCATAGCGCCGATCCGCACGGCACCCGTTGCTGAAATAGTGGCAGCTTGCGTCCGGCCGGACAAGCAGAGGTCATGTCATGCGGCGGTTGAACTGGTAGTATTGTTGCAATTCATTCGGGAGCGAGGATGAGCGTCGATAACCCAACGTAGCTTGAGCCCAAACGGGGCGAAGGTCGAATGACCGGCGTAGATTCTTCAATCGCAGTGCACCTACTCAAAGATGGGCACGACCTCCTGTGCGCCCTGAATCGGCCGCACGTTGCTAAGAGTCCAGTCGTCGACCAAGCAGGTCGTAGCGA
>MEMN01000092.1:10290-17134 GCA_001767945.1 Alphaproteobacteria bacterium RIFCSPHIGHO2_12_FULL_66_14
CACACGATGAGGTCGGTGTCGACGCCCATCCACTGCAGCCGTTCGGTCACTTCCTCTCTCAGACGATTGTGAAGGGTCTCCTCGAACCTGCCAGAGTGCATGTGGCTGATGTTGGCGGCGCGGGTGCCGTCGAGCGAGTGGCCGAGCTCGGCCTCGATGGCCCGGAGGTGCTCGCGCCGCGCGAGGTGCACGGCGTGGTGCAGGTTGCGCCAATCGCAGCGGGCCGTTCCCTGGAGGTGATTGAGGAGATCGGCCAGGATCTCGACCGGCTGGGCCATCAGCCGTTCATGCGGCACGAGCCGCACCAGACCGCGATGCCAGGCAGCCATGGCCTGGAATGAAATGAACTGCTTGGCCCAGGAGGGCAGCGCGCAGCCGAACAGATAGTCGCGGAAGGGCACCCGGGCGAGCGGCTGGCCGTCGACCGTGTTGTAGGCGGGATTTGGGTGGCCGACGCCGTAGCGGAAGTAGGAGGCCGCCTGGGCCAGCGGATTGCGATAGACCAGCGCGATGGGCGCGCTGCGACCGGCTGCGGCGGCCTGGTCCAGTGCCCGGACGGACAACGGCGTGTACTCGAACGCCGCCCCCAGATCGATCGGCGTGTGGGCGTAGTTCAGCCCTTCGTGCAGATAGTCGTAGCCGGGAACGTGGAAGGCGGTCCGGGCCCACCAGCCGAGGTCGGTGACGGAGTCGGCAAAGCCCGGGCACACGGTATGGCCGATGAAGAGGCGCTCGTGCGGCATCGAATGTTGCGCGTTGAAAAGAGGCCCGCCCCTGAACCGGCGGAAGTCGAAAGGCAGGCCCGACGGCCGGCCGACGACTTCGCCCGTGAGACGATCCTTTATGCACCCGCCGCGATCGAGATGGATCAGGAACGACACGGCGTAGCGCAGGAACCAGGTCCCCGAGCGCGGAATGGTGGCCAGGATGGGCAGTTTCTTGATCGCGGGCACTCGCTGTCTCCCTCTTCGCCGTCTCCCTCGGGGAGAAGCGCGTCCAATCGGCTTCGGTGCCGCTCAGTATCGCCACGGGCCGTTGTGGGAGCGCGATGCCAGCGTTCGCGGAGCGTGATTTCCGCAGCGCTTCACAAGAATTGATGGCCCATTTTGGGCAGTAGACAGTTCGCGAACGCCACTCGTGGAGCGGTATGGTTGGCGATCCGGGGGGGCAGCAGAAAGGTAAGTTCATGGTGGCAAGCAGGTCTCTGTGTGTGTCGACGGTCGCCGGCTTTGCGTTGGGCTGGGCCGGGACGGCCGTTGCCCAGGACACACCGCGGTGGTCCGAGGTCGATTGCGCCCAGTCGCGGCTCTCGACGCCGCCGGGCCTGCAGTGCAAGGCCAGCCAGAACTATGCCGGTGGCGACAGCTCGACCGGAAGTGCCGGCGGCACCTTCAGGCGCTGGCTGGCGAGCGGTCGGATGAACGGCGCCGGCGTCTTCTACTACCTGGCCGAGGCGACCAGCCTGTGAGCGTCCGTGATGGAAGGCTCGTCACTCCAGAAGGACATCCGAAATGAGATGAAGGACGGCAACATGATCCACGAGTTCTCGCCCATGGGGAATCGCGGCGGGGCCGACTACATGACCTTCATGACCGGGGCGGGCAATTCCTGCGTCGGCATTCGTCGCTACGGCCCGTCCCAGGGCGAGGGTTATCGGTGGATCCTTTACGGCGTCCGCTGCGATCCACGCGGCCGGCCGATCACCGATGCCCAGATCGACGGCTTCATCTCCGGGGCCAGCTACCGGAGTTCCTGACGGTGCCTCGGCGAGGGGGTCGTCGACAGGCGAGCATTCATCGACGCTTTTGACCCCCTTCGCCGCGTATGACGCGGCACTCAGCCGCTATGGCCGATGCGGCCATAGCGGCGGCCCGCAAGAGGGCGCCTCAGAAGGCGCCGGAGCGGGGGCAGAGAAGAATCATATGCGAACGCCTGCCTGGAGAAGGGCGGCTTCAGCGCGTGCTTCCTTCCTCGACCAGCGGCATCACCTCCGCTGCGAAACTTTGCAGGCGCTCGATGCTTTGGGCGATGGACTCGCCACGGAAGTCGAAGACCAGCTCGTGCACGCCGATGGCGGCGAAGGAGCGGATGTCGGCCGCGATTTCGTGGGCGGTGCCGGAGAAGCTGCGGCGGGCCCCGTCGCGATCGGGAACGGCAGTGTCGTAGAGCGGCGCCTTGTAGGAGATGGCGAGGGCGCTGAAATCGCGGCCCTCCGCGTCGGTGAGGCGTTTCAGCGTCTCCAGGTGCTTTCGCATTTCCTCGGGTGGCAGTGGCGAGGCGGCAATGGCGCCGACCGGATGCCAGCCGTCGCCGTGCCGCGCGGTGCGGCGGAGCGCAGCGGGGGAGTGGCCGCCGACCCAGATCGGTGGATGCGGCTTCTGCAGCGGGAAGGGTTCGGCGCGGATGTCGGCGTAGCTGTAGAACCTGCCGGCGAAGCTGGCGGGCGACTGCGTCCAGAGCTGCTTGAAGATGGCGATCCATTCGTCGGTGACGGCGCCGCGCTTGTCGAAATCGGGACTGTCGAGCGCCTCGAATTCCTCCTTCAGCCAGCCGACGCCGACACCGAGCGTGACCCGGCCGCCGGACAGGACATCGAGCGAGGCCACCATCTTCGCCGTCAGCACCGGATTGCGATAGGGCAGCACCAGCACGGAGGTGACGAGACGCAATTTCTCCGTCGCACCGGCCACAACGCCCAGGATGGAGAAGGTTTCGAGCGCATCGCCGCCGCCGGGATGCTTGCGGTCCAGGGTGTAGGGATAGGCCGAGTCGCTCTTCACCGGGAAGACGACGTGGTCGGCGATCATGGCCGAGTGCAGCCCCAGCCGCTCGCCTTCGCGCGCCAGGGCGAGGATGCCGGCGCGCGTGGCGGTGGGGCCGCGCGTGGGGAGGTAGAAGCCGTAACGCATCGGATGGGCTCCGTGTCGTTAGTCGAAATGCCTAGGAAGCCTGCGAGTGTAGAGTTTTTCAGGGTGCCGCCATAGAGTGGCCGGAGGCTCCGCGCGCGGAAGGAATGCACCATGAAATTCGGCGTGACCGTCGTGCCGCGCGTGGCGGACTGGAAGCTGTTCGTCGACCTCGAGGCGATGGGCTACGACGCGGCCTGGGCGGCCGATTCGCAGATGCTCTATTCCGACGCCTACGCGGTGCTGGCATTGGCGGCGGCCAACACCTCGCGCATCAGGCTGGGCACCGGCGTGTCGGTGGCGGGGGTGCGGCTGGCGCCGGTGACCGCGCATTCGATCGCCACCATCAACAGGCTGGCCCCCGGCCGCGTGTTCCTGGGCATCGGTACCGGCCACACCGCGATGCGCGTCATGGGCAAGGACCCGGTGAAGGCCGCGGCGTTCCGCGAGTATCTCCGCGTGCTGCGGGCGCTGCTGCATGGCGAGGAGGTGGATTACACGCTGCCCGGAGCGCTGGACGGGGAGAAAAGCGACATCCGCTTCCTGCATCCCGACGACGGCTTCATCGATGTGGCCCATCCGGTGCCGATCTATGTTGCTGCCGACGGCCCGCTGGCCTTGAAGACGGCCGGCGCCTACGGCGACGGGCGGGTGTGCTCGCACAACCAGACGCGCGCCAGGCTGCAGAAGAGTCTCGAGGTGATGCGCGAGGGCGCGTCGGCGGTTGGCCGCGTCCTGCCGGATGACTTCCACACCGCCGCACTCAGCTACGCCTGCGTGCTCCAGCCGGGCGAGAGCATGACGTCCGATCGTGTGATCGACGAGATCGGGCCGATGGCGGCGGCGTCGCTGCACTACTGGTGGGAGCTCTACCAGAAGGATGGCGACACCAGCACCGTGGCCGGCCGCTGCCGCAACCTGTGGGACGAATATCTGGCCTTCACCGAGAAGATGGAGACGCCGCCCGCCAGGCGCTACCAGCAGGTCCATCTCGGCCATTGCGCCTTCCTGCCGCCGGAGGAGCGCCGCTTCATCACCGAGGATCTGATCCGCGCCACCGGCGGATTGGTCGGCACGCCCGACGAGATCGTGGCCATGCTGCGCGAGCGCGAGGCGATGGGCCTTGGCGAGATCACCCTGCTGCCGGCCATGGCCGAGGCGCGCCGCAACCTCCGCGATTTCGCGGAGCAGGTGATTGCCCGGTATTGAGGAGGGCGTTGCCGCAGCGCCCTCAAAATTGCCCAAGTCCCGGCCCACAGCGTGCGCCATGACGCAAACCATTCGGACGATCATCGGCACGATCATCGACAGGGCCCGCTTCGGCGGCCTGCTCGGCCTTTGTGCGGCAACCCTGCTGGGCGGCTGCGGCGGCGACGCGCCGCCCCATCTGCAGGGCGCCCGCCCGGGGGCCGACCGCCAGGCGCCTGTGATGAAGGCACTGCCGTCACCCGACAGCGGCCGCCCGCACGAGGGCGGCGTTGCACCGGCCGACGAGATGCGCGGCTCCCAGGCGGGCCCGGCGATCGGCGCGACCGTGGCCGGCAAGGGCGGCCAGAAGGCGCAGAAGGAGGCGGCGGAGAAGCAGGCCGCCGAGCTGTCCCGGAAGGCCCGGGAGGCCAGGGCCGCGACACCCCCGGAGTCGGCGCCAGTCGACTCGCCGCCGACCGGGCAACTGCCATCTGAGGATTGACCGCCCGATCCGGCGGCTGGAGACTCCGCCCGCGAGCATGAAGTGGGGGAATCCGCCGTGAGCCATCGGAGCGCGTCGCGCGCCATCGCCGTCGAATGAGGCGCTGGCCGGCTCTTCTGGCGCGCAAGCCCGTCGCCGACATCGCCGCCGCCGCCGACACGCCCGGCCGGCGCGTCCCCAAGGTCCTGGGTCCCGTCAGCATCGCCGCCATGGGCGTGGGCGCCATCATCGGCGCCGGCATCTTCGTGCTCACCGGCACCGTGGCGGCGCTCAACGCCGGGCCGGCGATCGTGCTCTCCTTCGTGCTGGCCGCGGTCGCCTGCGCCTTCGTCGGCCTCTGCTACGCCGAGCTCTCGACCTTCCTGCCGGTGGCCGGCAGCACCTACACCTATACGTACGCCACCCTGGGTGAACTCGCGGCCTGGGTGATCGGCTGGGACCTGATCCTGGAGTACGCCATGGGCGGCGCGGCGGTGGCCGTCGGCTGGTCGGGCTACTTCAACAGTCTGCTCGGCATGCTGGGCGTCGCCCTGCCGCCGCAATGGGTGGCGGCGACGGGGCAGGCGGTGGTGCTGGCCGATGGCACGACGGCCAGCGCCGTCGCCAACCTGCCGGCCGCCGCGATCGTGCTGCTGATCACCGCGCTGCTGGTCGGCGGCACGAAAGAGTCGGCGCGGCTCAACAACATCATGGTGTCGGTCAAGCTCACGGTCGTGGTGGCCTTCATCGGCCTCGGCGCCTTCTACGTGAACAGCGCCAACTGGCGGCCGTTCATCCCGGACAACACCGGCGCGTTCGGCTCGTTTGGCGTGAGCGGCATCCTGCGCGGCGCCTCCATCGTGTTCTTCGCCTACATCGGCTTCGACGCCGTCTCGAACTGCGCCCAGGAGGCGAGGCGGCCACAGCGCGACATGCCGATCGGCATCCTGGGCTCCTTGGGCGTCTCGACCGTGCTCTACATCCTGGTGGCCGGGGTGCTGACCGGGCTGGTGCCCTACGCCGAACTCAACGTGCCCGATCCCGTCGCCAAGGGCGTGCGTGTGATGGGCCACGAATGGTTCTCGCTGTTCATCGCGCTGGGCGCACTGATCGGACTCACCACCGTCATCCTGGTGCTGCTCTACGGCCAGAGCCGGATCTTCGCCACCATGGCCAACGACGGGCTGCTGCCGCCGGTGGTGGGCCGCCTGCATCCCAGGCTGCGCACGCCGTGGATCAGCCAGATCGCGATCGGCCTCGTGGTCGCCACGGTGGCGGCGGTGGCGCCGATCGACGTGCTCGACGAGCTGGTGGGAGTGGGCACGCTGTTCGCCTTCATCCTGGTCTGCGTCGCCGTCATCTATCTGCGCGCCGTCGAGCCGCATGCGCCGCGGCCGTTCCGCGTGCCCAAGGTGCCGTTGGTGCCGCTGCTCGGCATCCTGTCGTGCCTCGGCCTGATATCGGGGCTGGCGCCTACGACATGGCTGCGGCTCGTGGTCTGGCTGGCGATCGGCCTGGTCGTCTATTTCGGCTACAGCCGCCATCACTCGCGCCTGATGACCGGGCGGTGACGCCGCTCGCGGCCTACGCCGGCCTGTTCGCCGCCTCGTTCCTGGCCGCCACGGTCTTTCCCTTCCAGTCGGAAGCGATCCTGGTCGGCCTGCTGCTCGGCGGCGACCTGCCATGGCCGGCGCTGCTGGCGGTGGCGACGGTGGGCAACGTGCTGGGCGCGGTGGTGAACTGGGGACTCGGCCGCTTTTTCCTCCACTTCAGGGACCGGCGCTGGTTCCCGGTGAAGCCCGACACCTACGCCAAGGTGGAGCGCTGGTACGGGCGCTACGGCGTCTGGTCGCTGCTGTTCGCCTGGCTGCCCATCGTCGGCGACCCGTTGACGGTGGTGGCGGGGGCCCTGCGTGTGAACCTGCCTCTGTTCGTGGCGCTGGTCGCGGCCGGCAAGCTCGGCCGCTACGCGGTGCTGGTGGCGGCGACACTGGAATGGATGTGAGGCGGCGGTTCAGTGTCCGGCCTCCGTCACCGCAGCGCGTCGGCGGCGGCGGGATCCTCTAGGCCGGCGGGGATACGCAGGAAGGTGGTGCCGCGGCGCTGGTGCTCGGGCTTGCGGTACATGAAGCCGGCCAGCGAGCGTTCGACCTGGCCGGGCGCGATGCGCGAGGATTCCGCCACCGCGGCACGCGCCTTGGCGATGTCGCCCAGACCGACGTAGTTGACGGCGAGGTGGGCATAGAGCGGTGCGAAGCCCGGCGCCTCG
>MEMN01000093.1:0-436 GCA_001767945.1 Alphaproteobacteria bacterium RIFCSPHIGHO2_12_FULL_66_14
TGTTCTCTGGTCTAGTCGCTTGCCGGGTCGGCGCCACGCCGCACGAGTTCGGCGGACACCTGCGCCTCGACATCCTTGAATTCGCCGATCTGGGCGTCGAGATCGGCACGCCGGCGTTCGAGTTCCTCGATATGAAGTCTGCTTCGGCGCAGCAGCTCGCGCATCTGCTGCAGGCCGGTGCGATCGACCTGGTAGAGGTCGAGCAGCTGCTTGATCTCGGCGAGCGAGAAGCCCAGGCGCTTGCCGCGCAGGATCCAGCCCAGTCGCGCGCGGTCGCCGACGCTGTAGAGCCGCTGCGTGCCCTGGCGGCGCGGCTTGATCAGGCCCTCGTCCTCGTAGAAGCGGATGGTGCGCGCCGTCACCGCGAACTCGCGCGCGAGTTCGGCGATGCTATAGATGCGCTGCGTGTCACGCGGCGCTGGGCTTTTGGCCGAGG
>MEMN01000093.1:595-2102 GCA_001767945.1 Alphaproteobacteria bacterium RIFCSPHIGHO2_12_FULL_66_14
GAGGGACTCAGCGGCCGAAATCTGATCCGAGTTCAACTCACTCTTGAGACGGACCAAATCTCGTTCCGCCTCATCCCGTTGTGTGCGAGCCAGTGACCGGGGGAAAGGACCAAGTAGTTGGGCGTCTTGGTCCGACATCGGCCCCCGGTCGGCCAGCGCTAGGATCAGCCACTTGAGCGCAAGAGTTCGATCGCGTGGCACCGCCACTCCCCGCTCATACGCGAGCGCCAATCGGTACTGAGCCCGCACATCGCCAGCCGATGCCGCCGCGTTGAAGAACTCTACGCCGCGGCCAACATCTCGGGGGACATCGATACCTGCCTCATAGAGGCGTCCCAGTGCATATTGCGCATCGGAATCATCTGCTTCGGCAGCACGCGTGTACCACTCAATTGCTTCCGGCACGTTTCTTGAGATCCCCAAGCCGTTCTCGAACTGCACGCCGATCAGCGTCTGCAGAGCCGCCAAGCGAGCCAGACCGCCGCTATAGTCAGGTGGCTTAACGGCCTCCAACAGCCATCGTAGCGACTTTGCGTAGTCCCGCGGAATGTCCCGGCCATGGAGGTAAAGATAGGCCAAGCGTTCCTGGCAGACCCGCAATCCGCCGACTGCACACTTTTCAAACCACGGCACGGCGCGATTACCGTCGTAGGGCTTGGCGGCCTGCGAAATGTAGGCGAGTTCAAGAGCTGCGCAAATCCCGCCTGCTTCATAAGCCTTTTCGTACCAGTAGGTCGCCTTTGCGATGTCCTTCGGCACACCCCGACCGTACTTGTGCAGAAAGGCAAGATCGGACGCCGCAACAGCATAGCCGCTTCGAGCGGCCTTCTCGAGCAACTCCGCGCCGAGATTGACGTCGACGACACCGAATCGCCCTTCTATCAAAGCTTGCCCGACAAAGGCTTGTGCCGCCGGAGCCCCCGCGCGCGCCGAGGCTATGAGATCGACAGTATCAGGGTGTTCGCTCTTACGTTGGCGCTCAAGGATATCGTCGATCGCATCCGCCCGAACGTCAAAGTCGGGAATTGTCAGAATGGCCATAGCCGAGACGGTCAGGATCAAAAAAACTCGGAGCATGTCAAACGGTTGCATGAACCACACGGCCTGACAACCGGCGAGCGGACAACTCGTGCCGCCGCGACGAAGTTCGAATTCTGCTGTAATGGAAGGGCCACCGACAAGAACGAAAGCGAAGGCAAATGGCGATCTATCAACTGGGCGACAAAAAGCCGGTCATTCCCGACTCCTGCTACGTCTCCGAGGAAGCGACGCTGATCGGCGACGTGATCCTGGGCGAGCGGGTCAGCATCCTGTTCGGCGCTGTCCTGCGCGCCGACAACGAGCCCATCACCATCGGCGACGACAGCAACGTGCAGGACAACTCGGTGCTGCACACCGACCCCGGCGCGCCGCTCAACATCGGCAAGGGCGTCACGATCGGCCATTGCGTGATGCTGCACGGCTGCACGATCGGCGACGGCGCGCTGATCGGCGTCGGCGCCGTGGT
>MEMN01000093.1:2112-2432 GCA_001767945.1 Alphaproteobacteria bacterium RIFCSPHIGHO2_12_FULL_66_14
AGGGCAAGACCTTCCCCGACCGCGCCGTGATCTTCGGCTCGCCGGCCAAGGCCGCGCGCGAGGTGAGCGAGGACAATGTGGAGCGCCTGCGCATGAGTGCGGCGAGCTACGTGCGGCGCGGCGCGCAGTACAAGAAAGACCTCAAGCGCATCGGCTGATCGTGATCGACTCGCTCGACCAGCTCACGCTTGGCGGATCGGCGTCCGTCTACGAAACGCTGCTCGGCCGCCGCGCCAGCGGGGATCGGCTGCGTACCGGCAATGTCGGGCTCGTCTTCACCGGCGGCGCCCCGGGTCTCCATTCGATGACTTTCGCGACCG
>MEMN01000093.1:2455-2808 GCA_001767945.1 Alphaproteobacteria bacterium RIFCSPHIGHO2_12_FULL_66_14
CTGCTCGAGCGGCGCGCGGTGGCGATGACGGTCGACGGCGACGCCGTCGCGCTCGCCGGTCACGGCGTGGCGATCAGGGTGGCCGCCAAGGCAAACGACGCGCCCTCGCCCTTCACCGACGAGGAAGCGTCGTGTGTCTCTTCGCTCGACCATGTCGTGGTGCGCACGCCCAATCCCGAGCGGGCGATCGCCTTCTATGCCGGGCGGCTGGGCCTCGATCTCCGGCTCGACCGCAGCAACGAACAGTGGGGCGCGCGGCTGCTGTTCTTCCGCTGCGGTGATCTGGTGGTCGAGATCGCGCATGATCTGAAGAAGGGCGTGTCCGATGCGCCCGACCAGCTATGGGGCCTCTC
>MEMN01000093.1:2869-7070 GCA_001767945.1 Alphaproteobacteria bacterium RIFCSPHIGHO2_12_FULL_66_14
AGCGAGCCGCGGGACGGCCGCCGGCCGGGCAGCCAGGTTTTCAGCGTGAAGAACCGGACCGAAGGCGTGCCCACGCTCATCATCGGCGGAGTGGGCCGCTGGTAGTCATGCGACGGCTGGCGCTCCTCCTTCTTCTGTCCGTCGCCGCCTGCGCCACGCAACCGGCGCCGAAGCAGGCCAAGGACCTGCGACCGCTCGGCCCCTGCCCGCCTTGGTCGTGGAAGCCCGAGGCGCCACCGCCCACATCAAGCGCCAAGACCTCGATGGTCCTGCTGGCGGTCGGCGAATGGGCGCGCTTCGGCCGCCAGGTGATCACCTATTCGGTTGATGCGCCGCCGCGCACCGAACAGCTGGGCGTCAAGGAGCGCGACGCACCGGAACGCATCACCGACTATTGGCGGGCCGTCGACAGGCCCGGCCGCAGCGGCCTCGATGATGTTCCCTGGTCGGCCGCGTTCATTTCCTGGGACATCGAAAGCGCCGGCGTGCCGCGCGATCTCTTCTGCCCCGACCAGCGCCACACGATCTATGTTGAGCGCATGGTCACACGCGCAGCCCAGCCGGGCGCGGTATTCTTTCCGCGCCGGCCGAATGAACGCGCGCCGCAGGTCGGCGACCTGATCTGCGCCTCGCGCAACGGCAGCGCCACCACACTCGACAATCTCAACCGAGGCGCCGGGCATTGTGACATCGTGGTCGAAATCCGGCCGGGCGAGGTTCACGCCATCGGCGGCAATGTGGGCGACTCGGTCAGCCGCAGCGTCTTTCCACTGGACGCCAGCGGGTTTTTGTCGCCCATTTCCGCCCGTCCGGTATTCACCGTGATCGAAAATCGTCTGCCATAGGGAACGACCATGTCCGCGCTGTCGCTCTACGACTATGTCATCGTTGGTGCCGGATCGGCCGGCTGCACCATGGCCCACCGGCTCGCCGCAAAAGATGGATTGCGGATCCTGGTGCTCGAGGCGGGCGGCCCCGACAAGTCCTTCATGCTCAAGATGCCGGCGGGCTTCGCCGCCTTCGGCGAGAAGTCGCCCTACAACTGGCACTACGAGACCACGCCGCAGAAGAACTGCAACGACCGGGTCATGTACTGGCCGCGCGGCAAGACGCT
Source organism: Alphaproteobacteria bacterium RIFCSPHIGHO2_12_FULL_66_14 (assembly GCA_001767945.1). Lineage (GTDB taxonomy): Bacteria > Pseudomonadota > Alphaproteobacteria > Reyranellales > Reyranellaceae > Reyranella. The sequence continues at coordinate 3,984 of MEMN01000093.1, forward strand.
GGGCGGCTCGTCCTCGATCAACGCCATGCTCTACGTGCGCGGCCATGCCTGGGACTACGACCATTGGCGCCAGCTCGGCAACGAGGGCTGGAGCTACAACGACGTCCTGCCCTACTTCAAGAACGCCGAGAACAACGAGCGTGGGGCCGACGATTTCCACGGCGCCGGCGGGCCGCTCAACGTCGCCGACCAGGTCGACCCGAGCAGACTCAACGAGGCGTTCCTCAAGGCCGCCGAGCAGGCCGGCCACAAGCGCGTCACCGACTTCAACGGCGCCGAGCAGGATGGCGTCGGCTATTTCCAGGTGACGCAGAAGGACAAGGCGCGCTGGAGCACGGCCAGCGCCTACCTGCGCCCGGCGGTGGCGCGCGGCAACAGCCACCTCGAGATCATCACCAACGCGCTGGTCGAACGCGTCATCTTCGACGGCACGCGCGCCATGGGCGTGCGCTACGTCGTCGACGGCCGCGACGAGGTGGCCCGCGTCAACCGCGAGATCATCCTGTGCGGCGGCACCGTGAACTCGCCGCAGCTGCTGATGCTGTCGGGCGTCGGCCCGGCCGACCACCTGAGGTCGCTCGGCATCGCGCCGGTGGCCGACCTGCCCGGCGTCGGCGGCAACCTGCAGGACCACCTCGATGCGGCACTGCTGCAGTTCTGCAAGACGCGCGACACCTACGACACAGCCAACAAGCTGTTCTCGATCATCAACTACGTGGTGAACAAGAAGGGCCCCGGCACCTCGCCGATCGCCGAGTCGGGCGGCTTCCTGCGCACGCGGTCGGGCCTGGCGGCGCCCGACGTCCAGCTCCACTTCCTGCCCGTGCTGGTGATGGATCACGGCCGCACCAAGCTGAACAAGAACGGCTTTAGCCTGCATGTCTGCGCGCTTCGGCCCGAGAGCGCCGGCACCATTCGGCTACGCAGCAACAATCCCAGTGACACACCGCTGATCGACGCCAATTACCTGGCCGAGCGCAAGGATCTCGACACGCTGATCGCAGGCGTGAAGATGGGCCGCGAGATATTCGCCCAGTCGGGCCTCGATCCCTACCGCGCCGAGGAGTTGCAGCCGGGCGTCGCGGCCCGGACCGATGCCGAGCTCGAGCAGTGGATCCGCGCCAAGTGCGAGACGATCTATCATCCGGTCGGCACCTGCAAGATGGGCCCGGGCACCGACAACATGGCCGTCGTCGACGACAAGCTGCTGGTGCATGGCGTGCAGGGGCTGCGCGTGGTCGATGCCTCGGTGATGCCGACGCTGATCGGCGGCAACACCAACGCTCCCACCATCATGATCGCCGAGCGCACCGCCGCCATCATGCACGCGGCCGGCCTCACGAACTGAGCGCGTGACGCCATGAACGAATTCGGGCGGGCGCTGAGACGATGGCGCCGCCTGCGTGGCGTCAAGCAGAGCCATGCCGCGGAGTTGTTCGGCGTCACCCAGGCGACGCTGTCGCGCTGGGAACGCGGGCATCACAGGATTCCGGGCAAGGCGGCGCATGAACTCTCGCGCCTGCTCCGGGCGCCGCTCGACTCGGCGGGCGACGCCGGACTGCGGCGGCTGGTCGAGAGTTCGGCGCTTCCCGTCCACCTGATCTGCGACCTCTCGCACCGCTTGCTGGCGGCTTCGCCGGCTCGCTTCGCCACGTGGAGCGCCGATGCGGCCGAACTGCGCGGCGTGTCGTTGTGGAGCTTCGCCACCGATGAGATCCGCCGGGCCGAGAGCCGGCTGGGCGAGCTCGGCTGGTACGACGACGGTGTCGCCCGGTTGAGCTTCCGCACCGGCGCCAACGACAACCCGATCGTGCCGATCGATCCGGGCATCCTGATGTGGGAGCGGCTGCAGCTCAGCGACGGGACATTGGCCCGTCTGGTGACCTCCATCGGCCGCTAGGATCGGCACTGGGCGAATACTTTATTCGTGAGCCGGCGTGTGCCGCGTCCCTACAGTCGCCGACATGACGACTTCCTGGGGACGAATCTCCCTGCTCTACGGGATCGGCGTGCTGGCGGCGGGCCAGCTCGGCGTCGTGCCGCCGCTGGTGCCGGCGCTGCAGCGCGACCTCGGCCTGTCACTCGCCGTGGCCGGCACGACCGTGTCGATCGTCACGCTGGTGGGCGCGGTGCTGGGCCTGCTCGCCGGCGGCTGGTCCGAAAGGGTCGGCCACGCACGCGCCCTGCGCATCGGCATCCTGATCATGGCATCGGCGGCCGCGCTCTGCGCCGCTTCGGACGACGCCACGACCCTGCTCGCCGCGCGTGGTCTGGCGGGTGTCGGCTATTTGTTGGTCGTCGTCGCAGGTCCTTCGTTGATGGCCAGCACTTCGGAGCCGAAGCACCACGCCTTCACCCTGTCGCTATGGGCGACATTCGTGCCGGTGGGCATGGCGCTCTCTGGACTCGTCGCGTCGGATTTCGCGGATCGTGCGGGCTGGCGGATGGTCTTTGCCGGCGATGCCGTTGTCTTGGCGCTTGCCTTGATCGTGGCCCTGATCGTCGCCCTCGGCGCCGTTCCGGATCTTCGCGGGCCCGAGCCGGGTCCAAGCACCATCACGCTGCGATGGCTCGGCCCTTCGGTCCCGCTGTCGATCGCATTCTTCTGCTTCGCGCTGCTCTTTCTCGCGCTCGCCGGCCTGTTGCCGGCCTATTTCGTCGAACGGCGCGACCTGGCCGCGGCAGAAGCCGGACGATTTGTAGCCATCGCCACCGCCTTCGGAATCACCGGCAGCCTTCTGGCCGCCTGGATGATGCGGCGCGGCGTGTCGCCCGGCAGGCTGATCGCAGTCGGGCTGATCGCCTCGGCCGTGCTCGCCACCTTCTCCTTCAGCTCAAAGGCGCCGGTGCCGTTCTCCGTCGCAGGCTTTGCCGTCTCGTTTGCGGTGGGCGGGCTGGTGCCCGCGGCGGCCTTCGCCTCGGTACCGCTGATCGCCGTGGACACGCGCGCGATCGGCCCGATCAACGGCTTGCTGGCGCAGGCGGGGGGACTCGGATCGCTGGCCGGCCCGCCACTGCTGGCATTGTGGGTCGAGTGGGCAGGCTGGTCACTGGCGCCGGTGCTTCTGCTGGCCGTCGCGGCCATCG
>MEMN01000093.1:7083-18084 GCA_001767945.1 Alphaproteobacteria bacterium RIFCSPHIGHO2_12_FULL_66_14
CCGCGCTTCTCGACCACCAGCAGCCACGGCCGGCCGTTGACCGGCCGCAGCCGGCCGCGCGAGTCGACGGGATAGAGGCTCATGGTCACGCTGTTCTTCACGTTGCCGCCGACGGCATGGACGAAGCCGCCGCGCACAGAGGTGACGACGTCGCAATGATTGGCGGTGTTGTCGATGCGCCGCCGCGCCATGCGCGAATCGGCGTAGCGCCAGGTCGGGCCGGCGGTGCCGCTGCACACGAGATCGCCCTGCTTGGGCGAATATTCGTTGGGGGCGTGGAGCACGAACGGGGTACGGCCACCGCTTTTCTGGCGATCATAGAGGGCGGCCAGATAGCTGCCGTGCCGGCCATTGCGTGGAAAGTCGGCGGCGCTGTAGCCGGAGCGGCTCATGACCCAGGTGACAAACGCGCCCGACCACGGCTTGCTGGAGGTGCGGCCGTTCCACTGCGGCTTGCCGCAGGCCCCCCAATAATCACCGACACGGCTGGCCAGCGGTTCACTGCGTTCGCTGATGCCGGACCGATTGGTGTAGCCGTTCGCCTGGCCGCCATAGACGACCGTCGAGCGGCCGAACTTGGTCCATTCCTGCCACGCCGTCAGGGCGACACGGTCGGTCGGCGGCCGCTCGCTGTAGGCGCCACCTCGGTAGCTGCTGCTGCCGCAGCCGCCCAGAATAAGGGTGAGCAGAAGGATCGCTGGCAGCCGCAGACCGAACACACGGGAGGAGAGTGCGGCGGGCGGCTGCCAGCAAACACGAACGTCGACGAAGGGGCGGTCGATATTCATGTATGACTTGCAGGGGATAAAATAAACGATTGTTATTATTGCTTTTTAAATTAACACGAATACTGAACAATGTCACGCCCGGATAATCTTGCCGAGGTCCGCCGCCTGGAAGAACTGGCCTTCCAGGGATGGCCTGCCCTGGAAACCCGCGATCTCGCCGGCTGGCGCCAGCGGCTTTCCCAAGGTTACACGAAAAGAGCGAATTCAATCAATGCCTTAGGGCCAGATGCTCGATGTGACCCTGAGATCGTATCGGCCCTGGAAGCGCCCTATCTCGGGCTCGGCCAGACGCCGACCTGGCGGCTGACGCCGTTGGCACCGGCCGCCATCGCGCCTCTTCTGGGGGCGCGCGGCTATCGGGCGATCGAGCGCAGCCTGCTGCAGGTCTGCCCCCTCCACGCAGGCTTCACGGCCGACGCCGAGATCCGGATATTCACCAAACCGACGCCGGCCTGGATCGCGGCCTTCTGCCGCCACAGCCCCGTGCCGGCGCAGCACCGCGAGACCATGGCGCGCATGCTCGACGCGATCGCAGCCCCGGCGGGTTTCGCCTTCGCCGAGGCGGCAGGCCATCCGATGGCCATGGCGATCGGCGCCGTCGAGGGCGAGCACATGGGCCTGTTCGACGTGCTGGTGATGCCGCACGCCCGCCGCCGCGGGCTGGCGCGGCGCGTCACCGAAAGCCTCTATGCCTGGGCGTGGGGCCATGGCGCGCGCTTCGCCTATCTCCAGGTGGTCGCCACCAATCAGGCGGCGCTGCCGCTCTACGCGGCGCAAGGCTTCCGCACCGCCTACGCCTATGAATACTTCGTGCCGCCGCCCGCGCAAGTCCGGCAGCTTGACCCCCCGGCGCCCCGCCTCACATAGTCGACACCGGGAGGAACAGAAAAATGGCGAACTACCCTTGGGAGAAGAGCTATCCGCCCGGCGTGAAGTGGGAGCTCGAGGTTCCGCGCAAGACCATCCACCAGACCTTCGAGGATAGCTGCGCCCAGTACGGCGACCGGCCCTTCACCGATTTCCTCGACAAGGTGATGACCTTCCGGGACTACAAGGTGGCGTCCGACAGGGCCGCCGCCGGCTTCCAGAAGCTGGGAGTCAAGCCAGGCGTCCACGTCGGCCTCTACCTGCCCAACACGCCGCACTACATCATCGCCTTCTTCGGCGTGCTCAAGGCCGGCGGCATCGTCGTCAACTACAGCCCACTCGATGCGGCGCGCGAACTCGAACACAAGATCGGCGATTCGGAGACCGACATCCTGGTGACGCTCGACGTCAAGGCCCTCTACCCCAAGATGGCGGCGATGCGCGGCAAGACGCGGCTGAAGAAGCTGATCGTGGGCTCGATCGCCGACTACCTGCCATGGCCCAAGAACTGGCTCTATCCGATCGCCAAGAAGAAGGAGCTTTCGGCCTGGCCGCGCGACGACTGGCACATGTCGTTCAAGGACCTGCTGGCCAACGACGGCAAGTACGCCCCCCATCCCTCGAACGATAACCTGTGGGACGAGGTCGCGATCCTGCAATACACCGGCGGCACCACCGGCCTGCCCAAGGCGGCGATGCTGACGCACGGCTGTGTCATGTCGGCGATGAGCCAGGGCATGTCCTGGACCAAGCCCTACACGACCCCGGGCACGGAGAAGGTCGTGTGCGTGCTGCCGCTGTTCCACATCTACGCGCTGTCGGGAATCATGCTGGGCGCGGTGGCCAACGGCAACCAGCTCATCCTCTACCCCAGGCCCGACATCGACATGATCGTGGCCGATCTCTCGACCAAGAAGCCCACCTTCCTGCCCGGCGTTCCGACGCTCTACACGGCGATCCTGAAGCACCCCAAGGCGCAGGGGCTCGATCTGAAGTCGCTCAAGATCTGCATGTCGGGCGGCGCGCCGCTGCCGGTCGAGGTCCAGCAGAGCTTCGAGAAGTTGACCGGCGCCACCCTGATCGAGGGCTATGGCCTGACCGAGACCTCGCCCACCGGCGCGATCTGCCCGGTCGACAAGACCGTGCGCCGCGTCGGCTCGTGCGGCGTGCCGATGCCGGGCACCGTCATCGAGATCCGCGACATGGAGAACAAGGATCGCGTGCTGCCGGTGGGCAAGGACAATGTCGGCGAGGTCTGCATCATCGGCCCGCAGGTGATGAAGGGTTACTGGAAGAAGCCGGAGGAGAGCGAGCAGGTGCTGTTCAGCCATCCCGCCAGCAACTGGAAGGGCCTGCGCACCGGCGACATGGGCTACATGGACGAGGACGGCTGGCTCTTCCTGGTCGATCGCTCCAAGGACCTGATCATCTCGTCGGGCTACAACGTCTACCCGCGCATGATCGAGGAAGCGGTCTACGAGCATCCGGCAGTCGACGAGTGCATCGTGATCGGCATCCCCGATCCTTATCGCCAGGAAGCGCCCAAGGTGTTCGTGAAACTGAAGCCCGGTGCCTCGCTCACCTTCGAGGAACTGAAGAAGCATCTGGAAGGCAAGATCGGCAAGCACGAGATGCCGGTCGCGCTCGAGATCCGCGCCGAACTGCCCAAGACGCCGGTCGGCAAGCTCTCCAAGAAGGAACTCAAGGAGGAAGAGCGCGCCAAGGCGAAAGCCAAGGCGGCGTAACACCAGCATGGCAGGCCGGCGCATCTTTCTTCTCGGCGGTGCCGGCCTCGTCCTTGGCGGCTGTTTCGACCGGCCCTGCCACGAGCGCATTCCGGCGCAGAAGGCGTTCCTTGATGGGCTGCAGGCGCTGGCCAGGCCGGCGCTCGCCTCGAACAATCCGCTCGCCGTCGAGGAGGCGGCGCGGCAGAGCGTGGCGCTGGCCGACAAGGTCGGCGCTTTTTCCGACTGGTGCGGCACCGTCCGGAGGATCGAGGGCAATGCCGACGCGGCCAGCGTCACCATCGAGGTCGGCGGCCAAGTTTCGCTCTACGCGTTCAACGACTGGGCGCTGGCCTTCGCGGGCTCGGTAACGGACCTTTTCTCCACACGATCGCGTCAAACACCGCCGCCGGGTCTTTCCGAAGCGGCCATCGCGGCGCTAAAAACCCTGCGGCTCGGTGAACGCGTGACGCTCTCCGGACGGATGGGCGAGATCGCGGGCTCCGGCGTGTTCGATCTCTCCCGCCTGTTCGGCAAGAGCGACGCGGAACACCGCCAGTTCCTGCAGACGCCACGCTTCGTGGCGCGCATCGAGGCCCTCGCGGCATCGAAGAAGACTTGAGAAAGGACTCCGAGTGCCGTCGTTCACGTACGATTTTCCCTACGCCTCCAGGAAACTTCCGGTCTTTGCTTCGAACGTCGTGGCCTCCTCGCAGCATCTCGCGGCGACGGCAGGCCTGCGCATGATGGCCAAGGGCGGCAATGCGGTCGATGCGGCGATCGCCAGCGCCGCCGCCATCACCGTGGTCGAGCCGACCATGAACGGCATCGGCGCCGACGCCTTCTGCATCCTGTGGGACGGCACCAAGCTGGTCGGCCTCAACGCCTCGGGCCATTCGCCTGGGCTGATGAGCCCCGACCAGTACAAGGGCCAGGACAAGATGCCCAACGTCGGTTGGGGCAGCGTCACCACGCCGGGCGCCGTGTCGCTCTGGATGGAACTGCACAAGCGCTACGGCAAGCTGCCCTTCGCCGACCTGTTCGAGCCGGCGATCAAGTACGCGAACGACGGCTTTCGCGTCTCCTACATGGTTTCACGCCAATGGGAGCGCGCCATCGACCGGCTGAAGGGCCAGGAGAGCTGGCTGAAGGCCTTCCTGCCCGGCGGCCGCGCGCCCAAGCCGGGCGAGCTGTGGAAGTTCCCCGACCAGGCCAAGACGCTCGCCAAGATCGCCGAGAGCAAGGGCGAGGCCTTCTATCGCGGCGAACTCGCCGAGGCGATGGACAAGTACGCCAAAGAGACCGGCGGGGCGCTGCGCAAGGAGGACCTCGCTGCGCACAAGCCCGACTGGGTCGATCCCATCGGGCTCACCTATCGCGGCACGACGCTGCACGAGATCCCGCCGTCGGGTCAGGGGATCGCCGCCTGCATGGCGCTCGGCATCCTGGAGAATTTCGACATCGCCGGCCACGATCCGGACGGCCCCGAGGTGGCGCATCTCAGGATCGAGGCGATGAAGCTCGCCTTCGCCGACATCTATCGCTACGTGGCCGACCCGCGATTCATGGAGGTGACGCCCAAGCAGATGCTCGACAAGGCTTACCTGAAAGGCCGCGCCAAGCTGATCGATGCGAAGAAGGCCAAGGACTTCGGCCCCGGCACGCCCAAGGACGGCGGCACGATCTATCTCGGCACCGCCGATGAGGCCGGCATGATGGTATCGCTGATCCAGTCGAACTACACCGGCTTCGGTTCGGGCATCGTCGTGCCGGGCACCGGCATTGCGCTGCAGAACCGGGCCACCGGCTTCTCGCTGCAGCCCGGCCATCCCAACCTCGTCGGTCCGAAGAAGCGGCCGTTCCACACCATCATCCCCGCCTTCATCACCAAGGACGGCAAGCCGGTCGCGACATTCGGCCTGATGGGCGGTGCCATGCAGCCGCAGGGCCACATGCAGGTCTTCTCGCGCATCGTCGATTACGGCCAGAACCCGCAAGCCGCCATCGACGCGCCGCGCTGGCGCGTGCACGAGACCGACGGCACGATCTGGACCGAGGACCACATGCCGGCCGACACTGCGACGGGCCTCGAAGCACGCGGCCACAAGCTCACGCGGACCAAATGGCCGAGCTTCGATTTCGGCTCGAGCCAGATCATCTGGCGCCATCCCGATGGCGGCCCCTATCTCGGCGCGTCCGAGAGCCGCCGCGACGGCGCCGCGGTCGGGTTCTAGGCATGAGCAACACCGTCGTCTCGATCCAGGTCGGCGGCTTTGCGATCAACGGTGCGCCGACCTACCCCGGCCGGAGTTGGAAGGGCCATCGCATCGAAGGGCTGCTGTTCAACAGCCGCATGGCCAATGCCATCGCCGACGACGAGAACCCTTCGACACGCGGCGCCTGGGCCTATGCCGACGGCGACTGGGATGCCGAGCGCAACACGGCCGAATTCATCGCCGCCCTGCCCGCCTACCGTGCGCACGGCCTGCTCGCGGTCTGCCTGAATATCCAGGGCGGCAGTCCGCAGGGTTACTCCTGGCACCAGCCATGGAAGATCGGCGGCTTTACCTCGGAGGGCGCGCTGAAGCCCGCCTGGGCGGCGCGGTTGGCCAAGGTCATCGAGGCCTGCGACCGCCACGGTATGGCCGTGATCCTGGGTCTCTTCTACGGCAAGCAGAGCGGCACGCTCCGCGACGAAGCCGCCGTGAAAGCCGCCGTCACCAACACGGTTGACTGGCTGGTCGAAAAAGGCGCGACCAACGTGCTGGTCGAGATCGGCAACGAAGTCGACCTCGAGAATGTCTGGACCCATCCCATCATCGCCGCCGCGCGCTGCCATGAGCTGATCGAATTGGCGCAAAAGCGTAGCAAGGGGAAGTTGCTGGTGAGCACGAGCCTGATCGGGCTCGACGCGCCGCCCGCCAGGACCGTGGCGGTGGCCGACTTCCTGCTGCCGCATGGCAATCGTGTCCACGGACCCGACGGTCCTTTCCAGCCGAGCCCGCACGGCATCCGCCTGCAGGTCGCGCGCTGGCGCGCGGCGCCGGGCTATCGCGGCCAGCCGATCGTCTACAACGAGGACGATCACTTCGAGTTCGACAAACCCGACAACCATTTCGTGGCCGCCGTCGAGTGCGGTGCGAGTTGGGGCTTCTTCGACTACCGCCGCTCGCGCGAGCGTTTCGAGGACGGCTTCCAGTCGCTGCCGGTCGACTGGACGATCTCGTCGGCCCGCAAGCGCGGCTTCTTCGGATTGCTGAAGGAAATCACGGGATGAACTGGGGCATGATGAGCCGCGCCGAGCGCGACGCGGCCTACAACAATGCGATGGCGGTGAAGAACAGCGCCGAGCTCAACGCGGCGCGCGAGGCGGCGTCCGCCGCCTTCCGCAAGGCGCATCCCGGACATCTCGACCTGCGCTATGGCCCCAGGGAGCGCAACAGCTGGGATCTGTTTCCCGCCGCCGATCCCAAGGCGCCCTGCATCGTGTTCATTCATGGCGGCTATTGGCAGCGCAACAGCAAGGACGGGTTCGCCAACCTAATCGCCGGCCCCCACGCGCGCGGCTGGGCGGCGGCGTTCCCCGGTTACACGCTGGCGCCCGACGCCACGCTCACCGAGATCGTGGCCGAGATCAACGCCGCACTCGACTGGCTGGCGGCAAACGGCAAGGCGCACGGCATCGAGGGCAAGGTCGTTTTGTCGGGCTGGTCGGCCGGCGGCCACCTGACGGCCATGTGCCTCGGCCATCCGCGGGTCAGCGCCGGGCTGGCGATTTCCGGTGTCTACGAACTGGGGCCGATCCGCGACACCTACCTGAACGAGAAGCTGCAGCTCAGCGATAGCGAGATCGAAACGCTCTCGCCGATGCGCCTGCCGATGGTGGCCAAGCCGATGCTGATCACCTACGGCACGGCGGAACTGCCGCCACTGGTTTCGGACAGCCGCCACCTCCACGCCAGACGCGCCGCCGCCCATCTGCCGGGCGCACTGCTGCCGGTGCCCGGGGCGGACCACTTCACCATCGTCCACGAATTGCGCGACGCCGGCGGCGCGCTCACCCGGCAAGCCCTTCTGCTGGCCGACTGACCGGACTCACTCCGGCCGCTTCTCAGGATAGAAGGGCAGCCCGTCCGCCGACTTCATCCAGGAAATGCCCGAGGCGCGCCAGGTGTGGGACCTGGGCGGCACCTGCTCGGGATCGTCGAGCGAGCAGGTCGTGACGTCGATCTCGTCGGCATAGCGCGCCGACTGGAACGTCAGCGGCGTGCCGCAGGAGGAGCAGAAGGTTCGCGTAGCGTGTTCCGAAGACCGGAAGCGCTTGGGCTGGCCCGAGACGATCCGGAACGCCTCAGGCTTCACGGTGAACCAGGCCACGAGCGGCGCCGCACTCGTTCGCCGGCAGATCGAGCAGTGGCAGGCCGTCGCCTGCGTGGGCTCGCCGTCCGTCTCGTAGCGGATCGCGCCGCAGAAGCAGCCACCCTTCAACATCACGTCCTCCGTTGCGGTTTGCGCAGCATGGGGAAGAGCTCTGGCGAGCTGCCAGCCTGAATCGTGCCCAACAGCTCGAAGCCGTGACGTTGGTAGAATGGCACGTTGGCCGGGTTGCTCGATTCGAGATAGGCGAGGCTACCGTCGCGATCACACTTCGCCAGCGCATGTCGCATGAGAGCGCTGCCCAGCCCCTTGTCCTGGTGCGCCGGATCGATGCCGATCAGGGGCAGATACCAGTGTGGTTCCTTGGGGTGGTATCTCATCATCTGCTCGATCAACGCACCGGTGTCACGCCGCGTGTGCTCGGGGACGGTCTCCTGCATCAGGGCGCCCATCGCCGCCTCGTCGGGTTCGGCGCCGGGTGGCAGCCAAAGTGCAGCTCCCTTGTAACCCTCGATGAAATACGCCGTCCCGCGCTGGAACGCCTGGCCGCCGAAGGCGCGGGCGAAGAGCGGGAAGGTCGCGAGGTAGGTCCGCGGATCGGCCCAAGTCCAACGCGCGGCGGGATCGGTGCTGAAGGCGAGCGTCAGCACATCGGCAACGGCTGCCACGTCTTGCGGCGCCGCAGACTTGATGGCGTCGGTGGTCATCGCTTCCCTGCCTGCAGCGGTCGCCTTCAAGGTGGTCGCGAAGGCGCCGCTTGCAAGGCAAACCGGAGTTACTTCCCGCAATAGGCCTCGACGCGGTAGCCGTCGGGATCGACGGCGAAGGCGGCGTAATAGTTCGGACTATAGTCCGCCCGCACCCCGGGCTTGCCGTTGTCCTTGCCGCCGGCCTTGAGCGCCGCGGCATGGAAGGCGTCGACCGCCTTGCGGTCCGGCGCGACGAAGCAGAAGTGCAGGCCCGACTCCATGTCGGCCTTCACCGGGCTTTTCGAGGCGCTGATCCAGAGGCCGACGGCCTTGCCACCGTAGCCCAGCGAGGACTCGCCATCGCTCAGCAGCGTGTAGCCGAGCGGCTTCAGCGCGGCGTCGTAGAACTTCCGGGTGCGGCCGATATCGGCGACGCCGATGGAAACGTGGTCGAACATAGTCGAAATCTCCTATAACTTTATAACTGGTTATATGGTTATTCTGCCATGCCAGACTTGTCAACCACCCAACCGGTTATTAAATCCTGAAGATGAATCGCCCCGACCTGTGCCTGGAATTCGTCAATACGCGCTATTGGCGGGGCCAAGCGGCGCCGACCGAAACGCTGAACGCACCCGAGGATCTGGTCGCCTGGACTGCGGCCAACGAGGGCCTGAAGCCCGTCAAGCCGCCGGCGCGGCGCGAATTCGAGCGCGCCCTCGAGTTGCGCGAACTCGTCCATCGTCTGTTCGATGCCCACACCCAGGCCAAGGCCCCGGCAGCGCGCGACGTCGAGAGCTTGAATGCCGCGCTGTCGGAAGCACCGGCGCGCACGACGCTCAAGCGAGAGCGCGGCGGCTATGCCTGGGATGTCGACATGCGCTCGGGAACGGCGCTCGCCCTGCTGGCGCCGGTGCTGTGGACGGCGGGCGACCTTCTGACCGGGCCCAAGCTCGGCCGTGTGCGGCGCTGCGCCAATCCCGAATGCGGCTGGCTGTTCCTCGACGACAGCCGCGCCGGCAAGCGGCGTTGGTGCTCGATGCAAAGCTGCGGCAACCGCGCCAAGGCGCGGCGGCACTACCACAAGAGCCGCGAAGCGTAAGGCAAAGAAAAAGGAGCCCGAAAAGGCTCCTCTTCATAACTACGGTGCGGGCTCTCGCGCCTCAGAAGGCGCTGCCGCCCGCCACGATTTTGCGCCTAGCGCAAAATCGTCTGAAGCTTCATGGCGACGCCCATGTCGCCTTCGATCTTGAGCTTGCCGGTCATGAATGCGGTCATCCCGTCGAGCTTGCCGCCGATCAGGTCGGAGAAATCGCTGAAGTCCATCTTCAACGTGCAGTCGGCGGCCTTGTCGTCGTTGGAGACGGTGGGCGGGCTCTGCATACCGTCGATGTAGACGACACCCTGGTCGGTGCTGAACTTGACGGTATTGCCAAAGGCCGTCTTCTTCGACGCCCCTTCGCTCATCTTGGCGGTGATTTCCTGCAACGTCATGGCTTGCTCCCGGCTTCGAAGGACCCGTCCCGCTTACTTGACCTTTACGTAAACGTCAACTACAGCCCGAGCAACGAACCGCACATCACAACATGCTTTGATGCACGGCCCACCGGCCGATAAGAGCGGGGAGAAACGCGGAGGAAACATGTCGTATCGCTCGGTCTTCAAACCGGGGCTGTTTGAGGGCCAAACCATCGTCGTGACCGGCGGCGGCAGCGGCATCGGACGCTGCACGGCGCACGAAATCGCAGCCCTCGGCGCCCATGTGGTGATCACCGGCCGCAAGACCGAGAAGCTCGGGGTGGTGAAGGGCGAGATCGAAGCGTCAGGCGGCTCCTGCGAGGCGCACGCCTTCGACATTCGCGAAGAGGTCCAGGTGAAGGAGGCGGTCGAAAGGATCGTCGCCGCCAACGGCCGCATCGACGGCCTATTCAACAATGCCGGCGGCCAGTTCCCCTCAGCCGCCGCCGCCATAAGCGCCAAGGGCTTCGACGTCGTGGTGCGCAACAACCTCACCGGCGGCTTCATCGTCAGCCGCGAGGTTTTTACCCAGTCGATGGAGAAGCATGGCGGCTCGATCGTCAACATGGCGGCCGACATGCGCAATGGCTTTCCCAACATGGCCCACACCGGCGCCGCCCGCGCCGGCATGGTGAACCTCTCGATGACGCTGGCCCACGAATGGGCTTATGCCGGCGTGCGCGTGAACGCCGTATCGCCGGGCTGGATCGCCTCCTCGGGCATGGACACCTATCAGGGCGAATTCAAGGAACGCATTCCCAAGCTGAAAGGCTACTGCCCGCTCGGCCGGCTCGGCACCGAAAGCGAAGTCTCGGCCGTGGTCTGCTTCCTGCTGAGCGATGCCGCGGCCTATATCACCGGCACCGAGATCCGCATCGACGGCGGCGTGCCGCTGGGCAACCGTTCCATGGACCTCGTCACGACCGACCGGTCCAAGCCCTTCAACGGTTTCCATCTCGCCACGACGCCCAAAGTGCTGGGAGGCGAGTAGGCCATGGCGGTCCTCGAAAGTCAGATCGACAGCAACAGCGACGAGTT
>MEMN01000094.1:0-3267 GCA_001767945.1 Alphaproteobacteria bacterium RIFCSPHIGHO2_12_FULL_66_14
ATCTCCGGGATCGCTACCTTGGCGAACACGGCGGCCGCGGCCGTATTGGCACCCGAGACCGCCGAGAAGCCGGCGACGGCGTAGACCGTCGCGATGGCGAGACCGCCCGGCAGCCAGCCGACCCAGCGCCGCGCCGCCTCGAAGGCTGCCTGGGTGATGCCGGCGTAGTAGGCGAGGTAACCGATCAGGATGAACATCGGCAGGACGCTCAGCGTGTAGTTCACGACCGCGCCGTGCGGCACCACGCCGGCGGTGCGCAGGCCGGGCCAGAAGCCGGTGAGCACGGCCAGTCCGAAAGTGCCGACGATGGCGGTCGCGTAGGCGATGCGTACGCCGAGGACGCAAAGAAGGACCAACAGGCCGCTGCCGACAATGCCGAGCGTGAGTGGCTCGATGCTCATGACCGCTTCTCCTCATGCGAGGTTTCTTCGCGGCCCAGTGCCTCCTCGATCTCGTGCTGTGCCTGCACCTCGATGGTCTCGATCACCGGCACGGCGATCGGTTGCGCCTGCGGATGGCGGATCAGGCGGACGTAGTCGAGCGCCTGCAGGGCGAGGCGCACCCATAGGACGGCGAGGACGGCGGGCACGAGAAGCTTGGTCGGCCAGACTGGCAGATTGATATCGATGGTCGAGTCGCCGAGTTCCCAGGCGCGCAGGAAATTCAAATAGGTCGAATCGATCAGCACCGTGATGATGACGAGGGCCACCACGACGGCAAACAGCTCCATCGACCACATGAACCGCAGCGAGAAGCCGCGCAGCAGCAGATCCATGCGGATGTGGGCACCGACCCTCTGGGCATAGGAAACACCGAGGAAGGCGAACAGCGCACTCGCCTGCTCCATGTAATCGATGTACCCGTTGATCGCAGTGTCGAAGACGGTGCGGCCGATGACCTGGAAGACGCCCACGAACATCAGAAAGAAGATCGCGGCCGCGGCGATCAGGTTCATCCCGTCTTCCAGCCACGACCAATAGCGGTGTGCGGTCGCCAACGCGGCCGTCCCGTCTCCTTGCATGCCGTCCTCCCGTTGCCAGCAGGCGCCCGTATTCGGGTCGTCATTCGCCGCTGAGTTGAGCCGAAGCTAGCGCCCCCGCTCGTCGGGTTCAATCGCCGGCAATTCGAGGACGCTGGCCCGCTCGCCACCGCAAAGCAGTGTGAGCGACGGCGGTCGGCCATGCGGCGTCTGCACGAAATGGTCGGCATCGCCACCAGCGATCGACAGTCGCAGCCGGCTGCCTCGGGAAAACCGCCAGGCGATCGGCAGCATGGCAAAACGCAGGAGCTGCGGTTCTCCGATCGGCATCGGCCTGGCATCCTTGCGGGCGAAGGTCCGCCACGGCCAGGTCGTGCGATAGTTTCGCGGGCACGGCGCTTCGGCGCGATGGATGGCGCGCAGCACGCCTTCCGTGACATAGCGCGCAGTACCGTCGGCCTCGACTTCCGAGAGATACACGAAGACTGCGGCATCAGGCTCGCTCGAAGCGAGCCACAACGACACGACGGGATGGCCCGCGATCTCAAGGGCGCTCTCGAGCGGCGGTGTCGTGAAGGAGAGAAGCTGGCGCTCCCGCTCCGTCCAATCCGCGTAGTACGCCGAGGCATCGATGCCGGCGATACGCTCGTAGCGCGTCTCGGTGCCCGACCCCAGTGTGAAGTCGACCTGAAGGATCTCCGACGAGCCGTCGTTCGGTCGCGTCGGCGCAAGGGTGCGGCCAGGCGCGGCATGGAGCTGCCGGCTCGCCGTTACAGGCGGCCAACTCGCGGCGGCGCGCCACTCCTCGGCATGGACGGTGAAATAGTGGATCGGCTCCTCGTGCTCGAGGCCGGTCTGGCGGCCGGCGAGATGGCGGTCGAAGAAGCGCAGCACCTCGCCCAGCACCGGCAGCTCCGGTTCGATGCGTGCGCGCCACGGCGAGGCGTTGACCCGCGCGCCGTGATCCCACGGTCCCAGCAGGATCCGCCGTTCGGCGTTGGGCAAAGTGAGGAAGCGCGACAAGGCGCCGTTGGCGTAGCCCGCGCCATCCATCCAGCCCGAGATGGCGTAGACCGCGACGTCCTCGGGAATCTCGTCGAGATAGTTGTAGGGGCTGAACGAGGCGCTGGTGAAGCCGGGATCATAGGGCAGCGCATCGTCGCGGAATTTGAACTCCGTGATGAAGTCGGGCATACGGAAATTGGCGAGATGGCCCTTTACCGCCTCCTTCGCGAGCGCGCCGCCTGCGTCGTCGTCGACCGGCATCGGCCCCAGCAGCGCCGGATTGGCGAAATAACTGAACTTGCCACGCAGGTCACGCCGGTCATGGTCGAGCGCCAGCATCAGCTCGTCGTAGACCTGCGCCAGACGTTTGATGAGCATGCCGCCGGGATAGTAATTGTCGGTCCAGGTGTCCCAGACCGCGAACAGCGGCGCGATCGCCTTCACCGCCTTGTGGCCGGTGCTGGCGAGAAAATCGCAGGCTGCGCCGAGATAGGAGATGCCAGTGGCGCCGATGGTGCCGTCGCTCCAGGGCTGGGCCACGATCCAGTCGGCGATGGCACGATAGTCGTCGCGTTCGCGCGGCGAGCGGAAGGAGTCGCGGGTGCCGAAGCTCGCGCCCGTGCCGCGGGCATCGACCACGACCAGGGCGTAGCCACGCGGTACGAACATGTCGCGATAGCGATAGGTGTTGGGCGAGGGCTCGACGCCGGTCGTTCCCGGCGCCAGCTCGAAGCGGCGAATGTAGGGTGTCAGGATGAGGACGGTGGGCCAGCGCTTCGACGCGTCGCCATCAGGCAGGATCACGTCCACGGCGAGCCGGCAGCCGTCCGGCATCGTCACATAAGTCGAAGCAGGAACACCCACTGCGAATTCGGCCGGCCGGCCGGCGAGGTAGCGGCTCGGCGGCACCCGCCATGCGCCCCCGAGATCGTCACGATCCGGCATACTTCAACCTTCTGCGACTCTTGCTTCCGCAGTGTCGCGATTCGGGACCTGTACATCAACCCATCAGTCGATGTCGGGAGGCCGTCGTAGGTTTATTTCTTGCCGAGGCAACCTTCCCGTGGTGACGGCATTTCTGTTCTGAAGCAGCCACAGGAGTCGCCATGATCAGAATTGCCTCGCTCGCCGCCTTGCTGTCGCTGGCCCTGTTCGGCGCGCAATTCGCACAAGCCCAGCAATGGATCGACCATCAGCCGAGCGGTGCCGGCTACCGCGCAGAGTTTCCGGCCAAGCCGGTCGAGAGCAGCCATGACCTCAGCACCCCGGCCGGTCCCGTCAAG
>MEMN01000094.1:3279-8182 GCA_001767945.1 Alphaproteobacteria bacterium RIFCSPHIGHO2_12_FULL_66_14
TCCGTCGATGTTGGCGGCAAGATCTTCATGACCATCGATTCGCTCTACCCGATGAGCGTCGACGTCGGCGATCCCCAGGCCAACCTCGATAGCGCCCGCGACGGCGGAGTGCGCAACATCAATGGCACGCTACGGCAGGAAGAGCGGCTGACGGTCGGCTCTGCGCCGGCGCGCCGGATGGTGATCGATATTCCGAAAACCAACCAGGCCGCCGACGCCCTGCTGATTCTCGACGGCCGTCATCTGTACCAGGCGGTCTATGTCGGGCCGCGCGGGACGGAGAAGGCGCCCGAAGTCAGGCGCTTTCTCTCGTCGTTCGCACTGATGCGCTGACGCCCGCCACATGAGCTGGCGTCACATGTTGAGCTGGCTGACGAACTTGGTGTTGAGGTAGGCCTCGAGCGCCTCGAGGCCGCCTTCCGAACCGTAGCCCGAGTCCTTCATGCCGCCGAACGGCACTTCCGGCAGGGCAAGCCCGTGGTGGTTGATCGACACCATGCCGCTTTCGAAGGCGGCACCGACCGCCGCCGCGGTCTTGGTGTTCTTGGTGTAGGCGTAGGCCGCGAGGCCCCAGGCGAGGCGGTTGGCCTCCTTCATCACGCCGTCGAAATCCTTGAACGGGGTGATCGGTGCCAGCGGGCCGAACGGCTCCTCGTTCATGATCTTGGCGCCGAGCGGTACGTCGGTGAGCACGGTGGGCTCGTAGAAGTAGCCCTTGTTGCCCAGGCGCTTGCCGCCAGCATGGACCTTGGCACCCTTGGCGATGGCGTCGCTCATGAAGGTGTCCATGGCGTGCAGCCGGCGTTCGGCGACCAGCGGGCCCATCTTGGTCTCGGGTTCGAGGCCATTGCCCACCTTCATGTTCTTGGCGAAGGCGGTGAAACGCTCGACGAACTCGGGATAGACCTTCTCGTGCACCAGGAAGCGCGTCGGCGCGACGCAGACCTGGCCGGCGTTCCTGAACTTGTTGGCGCCCAGCACGTTCACGGCCTGCTCGAGATCGGCATCCTCGAACACGATGGCCGGCGCATGGCCACCCAGCTCCATGGTGACGCGCTTCATGTGGGCGCCAGCGAGCGCGGCGAGCTGCTTGCCGACCGGCGTCGAGCCGGTGAAGGTCACCTTCTTGATGATCGGATGCGGGATCAGATACTGGCTGATCTCCGATGGCACGCCGTAGACGAGCTGGATCACGCCGGCCGGCACGCCGGCATCGACGAAGGCCTTGATCAGCTGGGCGCACGAGCCGGGCGTGTCCTCCGGTCCCTTGATGATGATCGAGCAGCCGGTGGCGAGGGCGGCCGACGCCTTGCGCACCACCTGGTTGATCGGGAAGTTCCACGGCGTGAAGGCAGCAACCGGCCCGACCGGCTCCTTCAGCACGAGCTGGTAGACGTTCTCGGCGCGCGCCGGCACGACGCGGCCGTAGGTGCGGCGGCCTTCCTCGGCCATCCAGTCGATGATGTCGGCGGCGAGGTTGGTCTCGACCTTGGCCTCGTAGAGCGGCTTGCCCTGCTCCATGGTCATGATGGTGGCGATCTCGTCGAGGCGCTGGCGCATCAGGTCGGCGGCCTTGCGCATGATCTTGTAGCGCTCGTAGGCCGACACCTTCTTCCAGATCTTGAAGCCCTTGTCGGCGGCGGCGAGTGCGCGGTCGAGGTCGGCGGTCTCGGCATGGGCGACCTGGCCGATCACCTCCTCGGTCGCCGGATTGACGATGGCAATGGTGCGGCCCTTGGATCCCTTGGTCCAGGCGCCGTCGATCATCAGGGAGACGTCGCTGTAGGTCATGGCGTTCCTCTTTCTCTAGCTTCCGCGATAAGTCGAATAGCTCCAGGGCGTGCAGAGCAGCGGCACGTGATAATGCCCTTCCGGCTCGGCAATGGAGAAGCGTAAAGGCACGATGTCGAGGAACGGCGGATCGCCCTGTTCGATGCCCCTGCTGCGGAAATGGTCTCCGATCGCAAAGCGCAGTTCGTAGCGCCCGATCGGCAATGGACGGTCGCCGATCAGCGGCCGATCGGTGCGACCATCGGCATTGGTGACGGCCGTGGCGATGCGATGCGCGGCCTCACCGGCGAATTCGTAGAGCTCGACCGCAATGCCCACTGCCGGCCGGCCGGCATGGGTATCGAGCACGTGGGTGCTGAGCCGGCCGTTCACCCGGGGCATGCCCTCGCCCGTCACCTTGGCCGCGATGCGCAGGCGCGTGATGTAGAAGACTTCCAGCAAGGCCGCGGCGAACTCGGTGGCGCCGTCGTGGCCGAGGCGGCGCTCGAACTGCGCCAGGATCGAATCGCGCGAATGGCGCCGCACGCAGACGATGAAGGGAAAGCCGAACTTCGCCTTGTAGGAGTCGTTCAGCCGATGGAAGCGCGCGAAGTCCGCTTCGCTCAACGAATCGAGACCGACGCTGGACTGCTCGCTCCTGGAATCGGCGGTGATTGCGCCGGCCCGAGCCGCCTTGCCGGCGAGGTCGGAATGACCGCGCAGGAACTCGAGCTGACGCTCGCGAGGAGCCGCCCGCACCGCCCCCATCATCGCCTCGTGCAAGCCCGTTACGCTCGGAAATGGGCGTTTGGCCCAGGCTGCCTCGGCCACCCAGGGCGCCAATTCGAACGTCTCGCCGACCGCCTCGGAGAAGGCCGGCAGGGTCGTTCGATTGAGGTCCGCCAACGCAGCAGTCATGCCGGGCGACCTAGCACGGCCTGCCGTCCGCCTCTATAGTTCGCCCAACGAAATCGAAGGGAGGGATAGCAATGACCAACCACAATCAATTCACCCGCCGCCACCTCGGCAAGGCAGCTCTCGCCGGCGCCACCCTGATCGGTGCGCCGCTGCCGCTGCGTCATGGCTTCGCACAGACGGCTCCGGCCAACCTCAAGGTCGGCCTGCTGCTGCCGACCTCGGGCATCCAGGCCCAGATCGGCCAGGCCTGCCGGCGCGGCGGCGACGTCGCCAACGAGGTGTTCGGCGACATGAAGATGCCGGTCCGGCTCGAGATCGTGAACTACGACACCGAGTCCAAGCCCGACGTCTCCCGTACCCAGGCCGAGAAGGCGATCGACGCCGGCTGCCACATCCTGGTCGGCGCCTTCGACTCCGGGCAGACGATCGCCATCGCCCAGGTCGCCGAGCAGCGCGGCGTGCCGATGATCGTCAACATCGCCGCGGCGCCGCAGATCACCGAGCAGGGCTACAAGTTCGTCGTGCGCAACTTCCCGACGGCACCGATGCTGATCACCGGTGCGCTCGCCCTGCACAAGGAGATCTTCAAGGTCTCGGGCAAAACGCCCAAGACCGCCGTGCTGATGAGCGTCAACGACACCTTCGGCACCGCGATGATCAACGGCATCAAGGCGCTCTTCCCCAAGCTCGACATGCCCTACCAGATCGTCGACACCATCAGCTACGATCCGGCCGCGAAGGACCTCTCGGTCGAGGTGGCCAAAGCGAAGGCGACCAAGGCCGAGCTGCTGATGCCGGTGAGCCGCCTCAACGACGCCAAGCTGCTCGTCCAGGAGATGGTGAAGCAGCGCTGGGAGCCGATGGGCGTGATGAATCCCGGCGCGCCTGGCCTCTACGAGCAGGATTTCCTCAAGACCATGGGCAAGTACGGCGACTTCATGATCTCCAACGTGCCGTGGCTCGACCCGAAGTCGGCGATGACACAGGTGCTGGAGAAGCGGCACGCCGCCAAGTTCCCCAAAGACCAGCTCGACATCAACGGCGGCTTCACCTTCGAGGGCCTGCTGGTCGCCGCCCAGGCTTGGCTCACCGCCAAGTCGACCAAGCCCGCGGACCTCATGGAGGCACTGCGCAAGACCAAGATCGACCAGCACGTCATCATCGGCGGGCCGATCCAGTTCGACGCCAAGGGCCAGAACGTCAGCATCAAGGCAGCGGCCGTCGAGAACCTGAAGCGCAAGCCCACCGTCGTCATGCCGCTCGAATCGGCGGCGGCGCCGTTGGTCTTCCCGATGCCCGCCTGGAACGACAAGCGACGAGTGTGATCGCGCAGGCGCTTTGACCTCCGACTTTCTCCTCTCGCTCGCGCAGGCCGTCACCAAGGGCCTGTTGACCGGCATGGTGTACGGGCTGATGGCGCTCGGCCTGTCGGTGATTTTCGGCGTCATGCGCGTGGTAAATTTCGCGCATGGCGAGATCATGGTCGTCGGTATGTATCTCGCCTGGATGGGCTTCGAGTATCTGCAGGTCTCGCCGATGCTCAGCCTGCCGGTGATCGCCGCGCTGTTCTTTGTGCTGGGCTACGCCCTGCAGCGCACGCTGATCTCGCCCTTCATCGGCCGGCCTGAGCACCAGCAGTTCCTGCTCCTGCTGGCCGTCGCCATCCTCCTCGTCAACGGCTGCCTCGCCATCGCCGGACCCGACTCGCGCAGCGTCCAGATGGACTCACAGTTCGATTCCTATGAGCTAGGGCCCCTGGTGTTCGACGCCGTGCGCCTGCATGCGGCACTCGCCGCCGTGGCCATTGCCGGACTCCTGTGGCTCTTCTTCACCCGCACGCGCACCGGCAAGTCTATCCGCGCCGCCGCCGACAACAACATGGGGGCGCTAGTCGTCGGTCTCGACGTACGCCGCCTCTATGCCTTCACTTTCGGTGTCGGCGCCGCCTGCGTCGGCGCGGCCGGCGCGCTCATGATCACCATCATCCCGGTGACGCCCTTCCTCGCTGCTGAATACACACTGCTCGCCTTCGTCATCGTGATCGTGGGCGGCCTCGGCAGCATGACCGGCGCGTTGCTGGGCGGCCTCCTGATCGGCGTCAGCGAGGCGGTAGCAGGCCTCCTGCTTCAGCCGTCGCTCAAGAGCATGGTGAGTTTCGGCATCCTGATCCTGGTGCTGCTGCTGCGTCCGCAGGGCTTGCTCGGCAAGAGCGGCA
>MEMN01000095.1:0-348 GCA_001767945.1 Alphaproteobacteria bacterium RIFCSPHIGHO2_12_FULL_66_14
TTGTTGAGGCCGGCCCAATAGATCGAGCGGCCGTCCCGGGTGATGGGCCAGCGGTCGTTGTCGAGGCCGCCCTTGATGTCGTCGAAGCGGATCACGTCAGCGCCCAGTTGGGCAAGCGTCATGCCGCCCAGCGGGGCTGCGATGAAAGCCGAGCCTTCGACGATGCGAAGCCCGCCGAGAATACCGGTCATGTGCGTTTCCCGTCTGTCTTCTTACTTTGGAAGATTGTTCTTCCGCTTCTCGAGCCACCAGCCGTACTCCGGCGTCCACATCTCGAAGTCGCCGTCGCACCCCAGCTCCTGCGCCGCGTGCAGCGCCCAGAAGGGGTCGTAGAGTGCCTGGCGGCCG
>MEMN01000095.1:467-8698 GCA_001767945.1 Alphaproteobacteria bacterium RIFCSPHIGHO2_12_FULL_66_14
CCGCCATACTGGTCGTTGCGCGTGTTGCTGATCGGCGAGAGGAACTGTGCCAGCAGATAGCCGTGCGCGCCGTGGATCTCGATCACGTCGTAGCCGGCGGCGGCGGCGCGCCGCGCTGCTTCACCGAACTTCTTCACCAACCCCTCGATCTCGTCGGCGCCGAGCTGCTTGGGCGTCATATAGCCCTCGCCCGCCGCCAATTCGGACGGGCCGACCACCTGCCATCGCTGCCAGCCGGCCCCCTCGGGCCCGAGCTGGCCCGGCTTGTCGAACGAGCGTGGCGTGCTGCCCTTGCGGCCGGAATGAGTGATCTGCGTCCCGGCCAAAGCGCCTTCCTGCTTGAGGAACTGCACCAGCCGCTTGTGGCCCTCGATCTGGCCGTCGTCCCACAGGCCGAGATCGCCCTGGGTGACCCGGCCGCGCGGCTCGATGGCGCAGTTCTCGGTGAACACGATGCCGAACTTGCCGAGCGCGAACTTGCCGAGATGCACCAGATGGTAGTCGTTCACCTGCCCGTCGGTGGCACGGTATTGCACCATGGGCGAGACGACGCAGCGGTTGGGCGCGACGACGCCTCGCATCTTGAAAGGCGTGAACAGCAGCGGCTTGGACAAACTCAACTCCCCTGGCGGAACGACTGAACATAGACCGGACCGCCCGCCCGGGCCTATCCTTCCGCCATGTTTGACCTCGTCATCCGAAACGGAACCGTGATCGACGGCTCGGGCGGACCGCGTCGCGTCGCCGATGTCGCAGTGCAAGATAGAAAGATCGCCGCCGTGGGCGCCAAGCTTGGCGCGGCCAAGCGCGAGATCGACGCCGCGGGCCTGATCGTGGCCCCGGGCTTCGTCGACATCCACACGCACTACGACGGCCAGGCGACTTGGGACCCGTTCGTCACCCCCAGCTCCTGGCACGGCGTCACCACCACGGTGTTCGGCAATTGCGGTGTCGGCTTCGCACCGGTGCGACCAGGACAGTCGGGCTACCTGATCAACCTGATGGAAGGTGTCGAGGACATTCCCGGCACGGTCCTGAGCGAGGGCGTGAAATTCAACTGGGAATCCTTCCCCGACTACCTCGATGCACTCGCTTCGATGAACCGCGCCGTCGACGTGGCGGCGCAGCTGCCGCACGGCGCGCTGCGCTTCTACGTCATGGGCGATCGTGGCGCCGAGCATGCCGAAGTACCGAGCGGGCGCGAGATCGAGGAGATGGCGCGGCTCACCGAGGAAGCGCTGCACGCCGGCGCCATGGGCTTCACCACTTCGCGGACCACCAAGCACAAAGCCAGGGACGGACGCTTCACGCCCTCGCTTAGTGCGCGCGAAGCCGAGTTGCTGGGCATCGCACAAGGCATCAAGCGTGCCGGCCGTGGCGTGATCGAGGTGAACTCCGACTTCGGCCCCGGTGAGTTCGAGGCGCTGGAAGCGGCAGCGACGCTGGCCGGCCGGCCACTCTCCTGCCTGCTGGTCCAGGTCGATGCCGAGCCCGACCTGTGGCGAGACACGCTGGTCAACATCCATCGCATGCGCGCGGCAGGGCACGAGGCCAATGCACAGGTCGGCAGCCGGCCGATCGGCGTGATCATGGGGCTCGAGACCACCGTCCATCCGTTCGCGGCCCATCCGGTATGGCGCGAGCTGCGCGATCTCGCGCCGGCCGAGCGCTATCAGCGCCTGGCCACCGATGCCGATCTGCGCCAGCGCCTGCTCGCCCCGCGCATCGGCGGTGCACCGGCCTACATGGGCGAGACATTCCACAAGATGTTTCCCATCGCCGACCGGCCGGACTACGAGCCCGATCTCGCCAACTCGGTCGCCGCCGTTGCCGAACGGTCCGGCCGCACGCCGCAAAACGTCGCCCTCGAGGCGATCCTTGCGCAGGGTGGCAAGGGCCTGCTGATGCTGCCGTTCGAGAATTATGCCGCCGGCAGCCTCGACGTCGTGCACGAGATGATCGTCGACAAGGCGACCGTGCTGGGCGTGGCCGATGGCGGCGCCCATGTCGGCGTGATCTGCGACGCCTCTTCGCCCACCTCGCTGCTGACCCTGTGGGGCCGCGACCGCACGCGCGGGCCCAAGCTCGATCTCGAATTCCTGATCGCCAAGCAGACGCGCGGCACCGCGCTGTCCTACGGCCTGGCCGATCGCGGCCTGCTGGTGCCAGGCCACAAGGCCGATATCAACGTGATCGATTTCGATGCGCTGCAGCTCAAGCGCCCCGAAGTGGTCTACGACCTGCCGGCCGGCGGCCGCCGCCTGATCCAGCGCGCGTCAGGCTACAGGCATACCTTCAAAGCGGGTGTCGAGACAGTGCAGAACGACGAGCTTACCGGCGAGCGGCCGGGCCGGCTGGTGCGCGGCGCCCAGGTTCCCGTCTAGACCGTCATGTGACGGCGCACGGCGTCGGCATCGAACGTCTCACGGGTGCCCGACATCACGACCTCACCGCGGTCCATGACCGCGAAGTCGTCGGCCAGCTCATGGGCAAAGTCGAGATACTGCTCGACCAGCAGGATCGCCATGTCGCCGCGCTGGCGCAGGAAAGTGATGGCCCGGCCGATATCCTTGATCACCGAGGGCTGGATGCCTTCGGTCGGTTCATCCAGCACCAGCAGCTTGGGCCGCATGGTGAGCGCGCGGCCGATGGCGAGCTGTTGCTGCTGGCCGCCGGAAAGATCGCCGCCGCGGCGCTTCAGCATGGACTGCAACACCGGGAACAGCTCGAACACCTCGTCAGGAATCTTGCGCTGGTCGCGGCCGACCGGTGCGAAACCGGTCTCGAGATTCTCCTTCACCGTCAGCAGCGGAAAGATCTCACGGCCCTGCGGCACCAGTGCCACGCCGCGCCGCGCCCGCTCATACGGCGGCAGCTTCGAGACATCCTGGCCGTCGAAGGCGATCGAGCCCGAGGCGATCGGCTGCAGGCCGCAGATGGCGCGCAACAGGCTCGTCTTGCCGACGCCGTTGCGGCCGAGCAGGCAGGTCACCTTGCCGATCGCCGCCGACAGGGACACGCCGCGCAGCGCCTGGGCCGCGCCGTAGTAGAGATTGACGTCCTGGACTGCGAGCATCGCTACCGTCCCCTACTCAACGCCCGAGGTACACTTCGACGACGCGCTGATCGGCGCTCACCTGGTCGAGCGTGCCCTCGGCCAGCATCGAGCCCTCGTGCAGCACCGTCACCTTGACCCCAAGCGCGCGCACGAAGCTCATATCGTGCTCGACCACCACGACCGAATGAGTGCGATTGATCTCGCGCAGCACCTGCGCCGTGGTCTCGGTCTCGACATCGGTCATGCCGGCGACCGGCTCGTCGACCAGCAGCAGCTTGGGATCCTGGGCGAGCAGCATACCGATCTCCAGCCACTGCTTCTGGCCGTGGCTGAGGCGCGCGCCCAGCATGTGCTGCTGTTCTTCCATGCGGATGATGGCGAGAATCTCGGCCAGCCGGGCGTTCTCGGCCTTGGTCGGCTGAGCCAGCAGCAGGCGATGCCATTTCCGCAAGCCGGCGAGCGCCAGCAGGAGGTTGTCGCGCACGGTGTGGTTCTCGAACACCGTGGGCTTCTGGAACTTCCGTCCGATGCCGAGCGTGGCGATGCTGGCCTCGTCGAGCTTGGTGAGGTCGGCCTTGCCGTCGAACACGACCTCGCCCGAATCGGGCCGCGTCTTGCCCGTCACGACGTCCATCATGGTGGTCTTGCCCGCGCCATTGGGGCCGATGATGGCGCGCATCTCGCCCGGCTCGACCAGCAGCGAGAGGTTGTTCAGCGCCTTGAAGCCGTCGAACGAGACGGTGACGCCGCTGAGGTAGAGGAGCGCCGAGGTGCTTCTGTTGCTCATGCGGGCGCCCTCGCCTTCTTCGCCTGCGAGCGCGCCTTGATTTGTCCCCACAGGCCGACCACGCCCTTGGGCAGCAGCAGCGTGACGACGATGAACAGCGCGCCGAGCGCAAACAGCCAGACCTCGGGCAACGCGCCCGTCAGCCAGGTCTTGCCGAAGTTCACGATGAAGGCGCCGATCACCGGACCGATCAGCGTGCCGCGGCCGCCGACGGCGACCCACAGCACGGCCTCGATCGAGTTGGCGGGCGAGAACTCGCTGGGATTGATGATGCCGACTTGCGGCACATAGAGTGCGCCTGCAATGCCCGCCATGGCGGCCGAGAGCACGAAGACGAAGAGCTTATAGCCCTCGACCCGGTAGCCGAGGAAGCGCATGCGGCTCTCGGCATCGCGCACCGCCGTCAGCGCCTTGCCGAAGCGCGAGCCCACGACCGCCGCCGAGACGATGAGACCGAGCGCCAAGGCAACGGCCGAGGCGAAATAGAGCACGGCGCGCGTGCCGTCGGCCTGGACGGAGAAGCCCAGGATTTCCTTGAAGTCGGTCATGCCGTTGTTGCCGCCAAGACCCATGTCGTTGCGGAAGAACGCGAGCATGAGAGCGAACGTCATGGCCTGGGTGATGATCGAGAGATAGACGCCGGTGACGCGGCTGCGAAAGGCGAACCAGCCCAAGGCCAGGGCGAGCAGGCTCGGGATCACCACGACCATGATCATGGCGAACCAGAAATGGTTGAAGCCGTACCAGAACCAGGGAAGTTCCTTGTAGTTCAGGAACACCATGAAGTCGGGCAGCAGCGGGTTGCCGTAGACGCCGCGGCTGCCGATCTGGCGCATCAGGTACATGCCCATGCAGTAGCCGCCAAGCGCGAAGAAGGCGCCGTGGCCGAGCGAAAGGATGCCGCAGAAACCCCATACCAGGTCGACCGCCAGCGCCAGCAGCGCATAGCAGAGATACTTGCCCATCAACTGCATCAGCCAGGCCGGCACGTGGAACGCGCTACCCGGCGGCGTGAGCTGGTTGAGCAACGGCAGGGCAACGCCGATCGCCAGCACGAGCAGAATGAAAATCCGCAGGCTCCGGTCCATGCCCTGCCACAGGAAGCGGGTGATCATTCGACGGCCTTCATTCGACAGAGCGGCCCTTCAGCGCGAACAGGCCACGCGGACGGCGCTGGATGAACAGGATGATGAAGACCAGCACCAGGATCTTGCCCAGCACCGCGCCGGCGTAGGGCTCGAGGAACTTGTTGACCACGCCCAGCGTGAGCGCGCCGATCAGCGTGCCGAACAGATTGCCGACGCCGCCGAACACCACGACCATGAAGGAGTCGATGATGTAGCCCTGGCCGAGGTTGGGGCTGACATTGTCGATCTGGCTGAGCGCCACGCCGGCCAACCCGGCAATGCCGGAGCCCAGGCCGAAAGTGAGCGCATCGACCCGCGGCGTGCGGATGCCCATGGCCGACGCCATCGGCCGATTCTGCGTCACTGCGCGCATGTAGAGGCCCAAGGGTGTCTTGCGCAGCAGCAGGATCAGGGCGGCGAAAACGATGAGCGAGAACACCACGATCCACAGCCGGCCGTAGGTCACGTTGATCTGGCCGACCTGGAAGGCGCCTGACATCCATGATGGCGCGCCGACCTCGCGGTTGGACGATCCGAAGATCGACCGCACCGCCTGCTGTAGCACCAGCGACAGGCCCCAGGTGGCGAGCAGCGTGTCGAGCGGGCGGCCATAGAGGAAGCGGATGATGCCGCGTTCGATCAGGATGCCGATGCCGCCGGCAACGACGAAGGCAAGCGGTAGTGCGATCAGCAGCGAGGCGTCGAACAGATGCGGCGCCGAGGTGCGGATGATGTCCTGCACGACGAAGGTCGTGTAGGCGCCCAGCATCACCATCTCGCCATGCGCCATGTTGATGACGCCCATGGTGCCGAAGGTGATGGCGAGCCCGATGGCCGCCAGCAGCAGGACGGAGCCGAGCGAAATGCCATACCAGACGTTCTGCGCCGCCTCCCAGGCGGCAAGCGTCTGGCGGACGGCGCCGGCGCCGGCGCCGGCGGCGGCCTTGACCTCGGGATCGGTCGCCGAGTTGGCCGTGGCCTCCAGGACGCCCAGCGAATCGCGGTCGGCACGCTCACGCACCAGCGCGATGGCATCGAGCTTCTGCGGCGGCGGCGCATCGGAGGCGAGCACGCTGGCGGCCCGCGCCTCGCTCATTGCGCGCTTGATGCGCGGATCCTTCTCAGCAGCCAGCGCCGCATCAAGGGCGGCCAGCGAAGAGGCATCGCGGCGCTTGAACAGCGCCTCGGCCGCCTCGCGGCGGACCTTCGCATCGGGACTCATCAGGGTGAGGGAACCGACGGCGGCCTCGATGACGCCGCGCAACCGGTTGTTGACCCGGACGCGATCGAGTTCGGCTTCCGATCCGCTGCCGGCGGGCTTGCCGGAGATGGCCTCGGTCAGGGCGAGCTGGTTGCCGTCCGGCTTGCCGATGAGCACGAGGTTGTCGGACTTGCGGACGTAGAGCTGGCCGGCGGCCAGGGCTTCGAGGATCGGCGCGGCGCGCTGCTCGCCCGAGGCGGCCATGGCGCCGATCGCGGTCTCGCGATCGCCGAAGCCGCCGGTCGTGAGGCCAGCTACGAGCGCCGGCAGATCGGCAGCGAGGGCCGTGGCGGCGATCAACGCCGAGGCCAGCGCCGGCAGCAGCATCGCGAGCGGACGCAGGAAAAGCATGACTGAGAATTAACCCGGAGATGAGAACGGGGCGACTCGAAAGTCGCCCCGCCCTGTGAGTGGGTTGTTCCTGGAACTCGGGGCTACTTGCCCTTGCCGCCGCACTTGCCGGTGACGACGTTGAAGTTGCCGCAGCTCATGGGCTTGCGCCAATCGGAGATCAGGTCCTTGGAGTCCGGCAGGTAGTCCGACCACTCGTCGCCGATGACCAGAGGAGTGGCCGACACGACGTCGAACTGACCATTGCCCTGGATCTCGCCGATCAGCACCGGCTTGGTGATGTGGTGGTTCGGCATCATGGCCGAGAGACCACCCGTCAGGTTCGGCACCGCGATGCCGATCATGGCGTCGATGACGGCGTCGGGGTCGGTCGTGCCGGCCTTCTTCACCGCCTCGATCCACATGTTGAAACCGATCACGTGGGCTTCCATGGGATCGTTCGTCACCCGCTTCGGGTTCTTGGTGAAGGTCTGCCAGGTCTTGATGAAGGCCTCGTTGGCCGGGTTCTTTACCGACTGGAAGTAGTTCCAGGCGGCGAGATGGCCGAGCAGCGGCTTGGTGTCGATACCGGCGAGTTCTTCCTCACCGACCGAGAAGGCCACGACCGGGATGTCCTTGGCCTTGATGCCCTGGTTGCCGAGCTCCTTGTAGAAGGGAACGTTGGCGTCGCCATTGATGGTCGACACGACGGCGGTCTTCTTCCCGGCCGAGCCGAACTTCTTGATATTGGCGACGATCGACTGCCAATCGGAGTGACCGAACGGCGTGTAGTTGATCAGGATGTCTTCCTGCTTGACGCCCTTCAGCTTGAGGTAGGCCTCGAGGATCTTGTTGGTCGTGCGCGGATAGACGTAGTCCGTGCCGGCCAGGACCCAACGCTGCACCTTCTCGTTGGCCATCAGATAGTCGACGGCCGGGATCGCCTGCTGGTTCGGAGCGGCGCCGGTGTAGAACACGTTGCGCGAACTCTCTTCGCCTTCGTACTGCACCGGGTAGAAGAGGATGCCGTTCAGTTCCTCGAACACCGGCAGCACCGACTTGCGGCTGACCGAGGTCCAGCAGCCGAACACCGCGGCCACCTTGTCCTTCTGCAGAAGCTCGCGCGCCTTCTCGGCGAACAGCGGCCAGTTCGACGCCGGGTCGACGACGACGGCCTCGAGCTTGCGGCCGAGTACGCCGCCCTTCTTGTTCTGTTCCTCGATCAGCATCAGCATGACGTCCTTGAGAGTCGTCTCGCTGATCGCCATCGTGCCCGACAGCGAATGCAGAATACCGACCTTGATCGGTGCCCCTTGGGCGAACGCGCTGCCGGCCGCACCGGCCAACAGGCCGGCGGCGACGAGGCCCGTCCGCATCATCGATCCCAATTTCATCCCGCTCTCCTTGTTTTTGCGACGGAACCCCCCGTCCGTGAACATGGAAAGCGAATGCCGTGCCAAACTCCCGAGCGGGCCCGGGAAAACTCCTAATGGGCGATCAGCACGAGCGCCCCACCGGCCATGACGACGCCACCCAAGGCGCGCAACCCCAAGCCGCCAACCACGCGGAGCGCGACCCAGCCCAGGCCCAGGCCAACCGCTTGCAGCAGGGTCGTCGCGGCCAGGAAGCCCAAGATGTAGGCCCCAGCCCCATTTACCGGCGCTTCGA
>MEMN01000096.1:0-24213 GCA_001767945.1 Alphaproteobacteria bacterium RIFCSPHIGHO2_12_FULL_66_14
GCTCGCAGCCTGCGACGCGGGAGCTGTTGGCGACCGTCGCCGGCCTGCCCAAGGGGACTATCGTCCTGCCGGGCCTCGATCGCGACATGGACGAGACGAGCTGGGGCGTTCTCGATCCGTCGCACCCGCAGTACGGCCTGCGCGACCTGCTGGGCGCGCTGGGTATCGACCGTGCCGACGTGCCGGAGTGGCCGGGCAGCCCGGGCAATATCGTGCGCCGCAAGCTGGTCGCGGAACTGATGCGACCGGCAGAAACCAGCGAGGCATGGACACGACCCGATCCGCTGGCTCTCGAACACGTCTCGCGTGCCGATTGCGCCACGCATCACCATGAGGCCGTGGTCATTGCGCTGGCCTTGCGCGAGGTTCTGGAGAGACCGGCCCAGACTGCCGCTCTCGTCACGCCCGACCGTGGACTGGCCCGCCGTGTCGCAGCCGAGCTGCGCCGCTGGAATGTCGAGATCGATGACTCGGCCGGCGCTCCGCTTGTCGATACACCGCCCGCCACGCTGCTGCGGCTGATCTGCGCTGCCGTTGATGGCGGCTTCGCGCCGGTCGACTTGCTCGCCCTGCTCAAGCATCCGCTCTGCCTGCTCGGCTTGGAGCGGCCTGCCCTGCTCGGGGCCGCCCGGCGGCTTGATCGCAAGTGCCTGCGCGGCCTCAAGCCCGATGCCGGCCTCGATGCGATTCTGGCGCGCGTCACAAACACGGATTTCGGCAACGACACAGATCGCGAGGCGGTCGCCGACCTCGTGCGCCGCCTCGGTGACAGGATCGGCGGGCTCGCCACGCTGATCGATCAGGGGGCATCGCCGGCCGCCCTTCTCGATGCCACCGTCGCCGCCGCCGAGATGATCTCATCGGCCGAGACACTGTGGCGCGGCGATACCGGAGAAGCGCTGTCCGACGCGCTCGCGCGGCTGCGCGAGGCCTGGGCCGGCCGGCCGGCCATTGCCGGTGGCGAATGGCCGGCGCTGCTGGAGACGATGCTGGCGGGCGAGGTCATCCGCCCGCGTTTCGGACGCCACCCACGACTTTCGATCCTGGGTCCGCTCGAAGCACGCCTGCAACATGCCGACCTCATGGTGCTGGGCGGATTGAACGAAGGCATCTGGCCGCCCGCCGTCGAGACCGGCCCGTGGGTCAACCGGCCGATGCGCGCGGCGCTCGGCCTGCCGCAGCCCGAGCGACGGATTGGCCTGTCGGCCCACGATTTCGTCTCGGCACTTGCTGCCGAGCGCGTGCTCATCACCCGGTCCGAACGCGAGGGCGGTGCCCCCACCGTATCGTCGCGCTGGCTGGCGCGGCTGGACGCGTTGCTCGGCTACGAACAGGGAGGTCCTGCCCCCGTCTATATCCAGCGTGGCCGACACTACGTCGATTGGGCCGAGGCCATCGATCGGCCGACCGACTACAAGCCATGGTCACGGCCACAGCCGACGCCGCCGCTTGCCGCGCGGCCGACCGAGCTGTCGGTCACCAGCATCGAGCAATGGCGGCGCGATCCGTACGGCCTCTACGCCCGACGCATCCTGCGCCTAGAGAGGCTCGATCCTCACGAGGCCGAGCTGGGCGCGGCCGACCGCGGTTCGGCCCTGCACAAGACATTGGAGCATTTCCTGCTCGAGCATCCCTCAGGGCTGCTGCCGCCCGACGCCGTAGCGCGCTTCGAGGAAGCGGGTGAGCAGCACCTCGGTGAACTGCTGACGGCGCCGGCGGAACGCGCCTTCTGGTGGCCGCGCTTCCAGCGCCTCGCGAGATGGTTCGTCGCCACCGAGAATGCGCGGCGCACCAACGGCACGAAGCTGCTCGCGAGCGAACGCTGGGGCTCCATCCAGGTCGGCCCACGGTCAAGGCCCCTCACCATCCGCGCCCTGGCCGACCGCATCGACGAGGTCGAGAAGGGCGTCCTGGAAATCATCGACTACAAGACAGGCCGGGTGCCGTCGCGCCGCGAGATGGAAGCGCTGTTTGCGCCGCAGCTCCTGCTCGAAGCGGTGATCGCCGAGCGCGGCGGCTTCGAGCACCTCGAGGAGAAGGCCGAGAAAGTCCACCTCTCCTACTGGCGTGCCAACGGCCTCGACGAAGGCGGCAAGATCGAGGAGGTGAAAGGTAGCGACGAACTGATCCCGGCAATGCTGGCGCTGGTGGACAGGATGGCGGTGCATTTCGCCAACCCGGCGACACCTTATCCAGCCCTGCCCTGGCCCGAGTTCATCCCGCACTTCAACGACTACCAGCATCTCGAACGCGTCGCCGAGTGGTCGACGGTGGACGGAGGCGAGGAATGAACGACGCGCTCGACTCCCGCCACCTAGCAACCGTCGCCCAGCGGCAGGCCACGGCCCCCGCCTACTCTGCCTGGGTCGAGGCCAATGCCGGCACCGGCAAAACCAAAGTGCTGACCGACCGCGTGACGCGCCTGCTGCTGGACGGCGTGAAGCCCGAGCGCGTTCTCTGCCTGACCTTTACCAAAGCGGCGGCCGCCGAAATGCGCAACAGGCTGGCCGGCCAGCTCGGCCGCTGGGCGATGGCCGACGATGCGCAGCTCGACAGGGAGATCACCGAGTTGATCGACCGCCGGCCGGAGCACGACGAGCGGCCGGTGGCGCGTCGCCTGTTCGCCCGCGTACTCGACGCGCCAGGCGGCATCAACATCCTCACCATCCATGCCTTCTGCCAGGCATTGCTCAAGCGCTTCCCACTCGAGGCCAGCGTGGCACCCGGCTTCGACGTCCTCGACGATGGCGAGGCGGCGACACTCTTGAAACAGGCCGAAAACAGCCAGATGGAGGCCCTGGCGCGCCGCGATGCGCCACTCGCCCTGCGTGACGCGCTGGCGGCCGTAGCGAACAAGGTCTCCGCAACCGAATACACCGACTTGATGAAGAAGCTGCTGGGTGAGCGCGCCTGGCTCCTGGCGCGCATTGCCGACGAGGCGGGACTTGTCCGCGAGCGCGCGCGCCTCGCCCGGGAACTCGGATGCGATCCCGAGGACAGCGCCGGCGCGATCCTGTCCGGCGCTTGCCTCGATGCTGCCTTCGACGCCCGTCTGGTCCGCGCGGCCGCGATCGCCCTGTCGCGCGGCAGCCCGACCGACGCCACCCGCAGCGCCATTATCCTCGAGTGGCTGGATGATGCCGACTCACGGCACGCGCGCTTCGACGGCTACTGCAAGGCTTTCTTCACCAGGGACGGCCAGATCCTGGCACGGCTTGCCACCAAAGCCGCGCAGAAGGCAATGCCCGGCGTGGCGGAGGTGCTGCGAGCCGAGGCCGAACGTATCCGCGCCGCCATTGATCGCGCCAATGGTGCCGCTCTGGTCGAGCGCACGATGGCGCTGCTGCGGCTCGGCCTCGATATCGTCGAGCGCTATGGCCGCGCCAAACGCCGACGCGGCGCGCTCGACTACGACGACCTGATCGTGGCGACCCGCCGCCTCCTCGAAAACGCGGGAAGCGCCGCCTGGGTGCTCTACAAGCTCGATGGCGGCCTCGACCATGTGCTGGTCGACGAGGCCCAGGACACCAACCCGGACCAATGGGAGGTAATCCGCCGCCTGACCGAGGAGTTCTTCGTCGTCGGCAGCGGCGACGAACGCAACCGCACGATCTTCGCCGTCGGCGACACCAAGCAATCGATCTTCAGCTTCCAGCGCGCCGATCCACGCAAGCTCGCGGAGATGCACGACTGGTTCGCCGGCCGCAGCCGCGAGAAGCACCGCGACAACAGCGCCAGGCGCCTGAAGCGCGTCGATCTCAACGTCTCCTTCCGTTCGACCGCGGCGGTCCTCGATGCCGTGGACTGGGTGTTCGCCACCGAGGCCGCGGCCAGGGGCCTTGCCGGGCCCGAACAGGAAGTCTGGCATCGTCCGAGTCGCGTCGGTCAGCCCGGCCGGGTCGAGCTGTGGCCGGTCGTGGCTGCCGAGGCGAGCGGAGCCGATACGACCGATCTCGAGGCGAAGCCCGACACGCTCCGCGCGCCGCACGAACGGCTCGCCCGCCTCATCGCCATGCACATGCGCGGCCTGATCGGTACGGAGCGCCGCGCCAATACCGGCGAGCTGCTGAACGCCGGGCACTTCATGGTGCTGGTGCGCCGCCGCAACGCCCTGGTGACGGCATTGGTACGGGAGCTGAAGCGCGAAGGCATCGACGTCGCCGGCGTCGATCGCCTCGATCTCGGAAGTGAGCTGGCGATACAGGACCTGCTGGCGTTGGCGCGCTTCGTACTGCTGCCGCAAGACGACCTGAATCTCGCCTGCCTGCTCAAGTCGCCGCTGGTCGGCCTCGACGAGGAGGCGCTGTTCGCTTTGGCTTGGGGCCGCAAGGGCCATCTATGGCAGGCTTTGCGTTCCCGTTCGGAGGATCCGCGCTTCGGCTTCGCACACGCCCGTCTCTCGGCCTGGCTCGCCCGTGCCGACTTCACCACGCCCTTCGACTTCTTCGCCGAGGCCCTAGGACCGGAGGGCGGTCGCGTCCGCTTGCTGGAGCGGCTGGGCCGCGAGGCGGCCGATCCGATCGACGAGCTGCTGTCGCGCGCGTTGCAATACCAGCAGGCCGAGCCGGGCTCGCTGCAGGGCTTCCTGCACTGGTTCGAAGCGGGCGGCGGCGAGATCAAGCGCGACCTCGACCAGAACCGGCGACGGCAAGTGCGCATCCTGACCGTGCATGCTGCAAAGGGTCTGCAGGCTCCTGTCGTCTACATGCCGGATACGACACGCGTGCCGGCCAGCCACGAACGCCTGCTGGTCGCCGACGACGGCGAGGCGCGGCTCTGGCTTCCGCGCGCCAGCGATGCCAACGAACTGGCACGCGCTTGGCGTGATCGCGCCAAAGCCCAGGCACTCGAAGAGCAGAACCGCCTGCTCTACGTCGCGATGACGCGCGCTGAGGACCGACTTTATGTCGGCGGATGGACCGGCGCGAAGAAGCAGGATGCGGGCTGCTGGTATGAGCACATCGAAGCCGGCCTGAGGTCGAGCGTCGACGCCCCGCTGCCAGCCTACGGCCCGCAGCGGCTGCGCGCCGTGGCGCGCGACTTCGACTTCGCGAAGGAGCTGCTCCGCGACGGCTGGTCCGGGCCCGGCTTCGAGCTGGTAGGCCCGGGCGAGATCGCCCTGCCCAAGCAGGCCGAGCTGGAAATGCCGACCGAAGCCAAGTTGCCGGCGTGGTGGGGCAAGCCGGCACCCGGCGAGCCAAATCCACCCACGCCGCTCGCTCCCTCCCAGCCGTTGCCCGACGAGGCGACGGCCGAACCTCGCGCCTTCAGTCCGCTCGCCGCCGACGATGCCCAGCGCTGGCAGCGCGGCCTGTTGCTGCACGAACTGCTGCGCCATCTTCCGTCACTGCCGGCAGCCGAACGCGCCGCGGCGGCGCGCCGCTTCCTCGCGCAGCCCGGCCATGGCCTCGCGCCGGAGGATGTCGAGCACTGGACTGCCGAGGCGCTCACCGTCACCGAGGCACCGGCGCATGCCGCGCTGTTCGCCGAGGGCTCTCGTGCCGAGGTGCCACTGATCGGCACGGTGAAGACGCCACGCGGCACCTTCACCGTCAGCGGCCAAGTCGACCGGCTGGCCGTATCGGCGAAAGAAATCCTGATCGTCGACTACAAGACCAACCGGCCGCCGCCGGAGTCGTCCGACGGCGTGGCGCTCACCTATCGCCGCCAGCTCGCGCTCTATCGCAGCCTTCTCCAGGCGATCTATCCGGGCCGCCCGGTGCGCGGCTTCCTGCTGTGGACAGCGGCTCCCAAGTTGATGGAAATTGATGGAGAAACACTTGATAAATCAATGCCTTATGCCGTCGCACCTTGACTCGTGGGGCTTCGGTTCCTAGCTTCTGGACAAGGGCGGCGCCGGTCCATTGACCGGCCTGTATTGTTTTTGGGAGAACCCACCATGACCGTCAAAGCAACCGATGCTTCCTTCGAGCAGGAAGTCCTGAAGTCGGACACGCCCGTGCTCGTCGACTTCTGGGCGGAGTGGTGCGGCCCGTGCCGCATGATCGGCCCGTCGCTCGAGGATATCGCCAAGGACATGGACGGCAAGCTCAAGGTCGTGAAGGTGAATATCGACGAGAACCCGATGGTGCCGACACGCTATGGCGTGCGGTCGATCCCCACCCTGCTGCTGTTCAAGAACGGCCAGGTCGCCGCGACCAAGATCGGTGCTGAGCCCAAGCAGAAGCTGGTGAGCTGGATCAATACCGCCATCGCATAGGAGCCTTCAACCGTTGCGGGCCAACACGGTTCCCGCGAGGTAAAGCGAACCACAAATGAGAATGCGCATCGGCGCGGGCTGGGTGGCCAACAGGTCCTCCAGCGCCGCGCCGATGTCGTTTGCGGGCACGCAATCGAGGCCGACTTCCGCCGCCTTGGCGCAGGCTTCGACCGGCGTATAGGCGGCGTGGCCCTCCGGGAAGGGCACGGCCCGCGCGGCCACGGCGTGACGGCTGAGCGGCCGCAGGAAACCTGAAGCGTCCTTGGTCGTCTGCATCGCAAACACAAGGTAGAGCGGCAGCGGCGCCGGCTCCTTGGCCCAGTCGCTGGCCATGCGCCCCAGCACCAGACCGCAATCCTCGTTGTGACCGCCGTCGAGCCAAAGCTCACAACCCGGAGGCAACGCTTCGACGAGCGGCCCCTTGGTGAGCCGCTGCAATCGCGCCGGCCATTCGACCGACTCGAGGCCGGTGCGTACTGCCTTCTCGTCGATATCGAACTTGGCCGCGCGAAGGCGCTCGATGCAGGCGACCGCCGTCGCGGCATTGTCGAGCTGATGGGCGCCGGCCAGGGCCGGCGCCGGCAGATCGAGGCTCATCAGGTCGCTTTGGTAGGTGAAACCGGAGGCCGTGGGCGTCACCTGCCATTCGCGGCCGAGACGAAAGAGCGGCGCCGCGAGCTTTGCCGCTTCGGCCGCGATCACGGATGCCGGCACATCGCGCTGGCGGCCGATCACTGCCGGCACGGCGCGCTTGAGAATGCCGGCCTTCTCGCCCGCAATGCCTTCGAGCGTGTCGCCCAGGAACCCGGTGTGGTCGTAGCCGATCGGCGTGATCGCCGAGAGCATCGGATTGACCACGTTGGTCGTATCGAAGCGTCCCCCCATGCCGACTTCGATCACTGCCAGGTCGGCCGGCACGCGGGCAAAGGCGAGAAACGCCGCGACAGTCGTGATTTCGAAGAAGGTGATGGGCTTTCCTTCGTTGACCTCCTCACACGCCGTCAGAATGGCGTCGAGTTCATCGTCCTCGATCAGGCGTCCGGCGACCCGGATACGTTCGTTGAAGCGCACGAGATGCGGCGAGGTGTAGACGTGCACACGATAACCCGCTGCCTCGGTCATTGCCCTGATGTAGGCCACCAGCGAGCCCTTGCCGTTGGTGCCGGCGACGTGAACGACTGGCGGTAGCTTGAGATGCGGCGACCCCAGAGTCTCGAGCAGCCGCTCGGTGCGTTCCAACCCGAGGTCGATCAATCG
Organism: Alphaproteobacteria bacterium RIFCSPHIGHO2_12_FULL_66_14; assembly: GCA_001767945.1. Classification (GTDB taxonomy): domain Bacteria; phylum Pseudomonadota; class Alphaproteobacteria; order Reyranellales; family Reyranellaceae; genus Reyranella. The sequence continues at coordinate 7,478 of MEMN01000096.1, forward strand.
CGGATGGAGCCGCAGGAGGCGGTCCAGAATGGCGTCCGTCACGGCGGAAAGCTCAGCGGACCGCGACGGCGAGGCCGCGGCCGTCCGAGACGACGGGATCCATGAACAGCGAGGTCAGGCCGATCAGCGTCTCGCGCAGCTTATGGCGGTGCACCACGGCATCGACCATGCCGTGTTCGAGCAGATATTCGGAGCGCTGGAAGCCCGCCGGCAGCTCCTGGCGGATGGTGTCCTGGATCACACGCGGACCGGCGAAGCCGATGATGGCGTCGGGCTCGGCGATGTGGACATCGCCCAGCATCGCGAAGGACGCCGACACGCCGCCGGTCGTCGGATCGGTCAGGACGACGATGTAGGGCAGGCCCGCTTCCTTCACCTTGCGCACGGCGACGGTGGTCCGCGTGAGCTGCATCAGGGAAAGGATGCCCTCTTGCATGCGCGCACCGCCCGAGGCCGAGAAGGCGATCAGCGGTGCCTTGCGTGCCACGGCAAGATCGGCGGCCATCACCAGCCCCTCGCCCACCGCGGTGCCCATCGAGCCACCCATGAAGCCGAAATCGAGCAGCGCCATGATGGCGATGCGACCGCCCATCGGGCCGCTCGACACCACCAGCGCATCAGTCGTGCCCTGGGCCTTGGCCTGGGCCTCCTTGAGCTGTGCATCGTAGCGCTTGGCGTGACGGAACTTGAGCGGATCGACGGTGACGCGCGGCAGGGGATGCAGCTCGTACCGGCCCTCGTCGAACAGGTACGGCAGCCGCTTCAGGGGCCTGATGCGCATATGGTGGCCGCAATGGGTGCAGACCTCCTGGTTGGCCTCCCAGTCGCGCATGAACAGCATCTGTTCGCACTTCTGGCATTTCAGCCAGAGGTTCTCGGGGGTTTCCTTGCGGGCGACCAGCGCACGCAGTTTGGGCCGGACGAAATTGGTCAGCCAGTTCATGGCGGCGGTATCGCACGAATGGTCGGCCCGGCCAAGATCGGGGCGCCAGGATCAGCGCCAGAAGCCGCCGAACGGCGCCACGAAGTCGTGGGGCTTCTTCACCTGGCAGAACAGTTTCCGCGCCTTGTAGTCGGCACAGAGCCTGTCGGCCGCCGCGGGCTCGAGGTCGGCGATGATGGCGGCTTGACGGGTTGCCTTGTTTACGGTGACCGGCAGGATGTACTCCTTGCCCAACCGCTGGAAGCCGAGGGCAGCGAGCTGGGCCTGTCCCTTGTCGAAGGCGGTTCGCGCCGTTCGCCAGTCGCCATAGGTGCCGAGCCAGGCTGCATCGCCAGGCATGTCGTAGCGGATCGTGCCGCATTCGCCATAGGGCAGCACGGTCGCCGGGCCGCTGCCGCCGTTGCGCAGTTGCCAGATCTTCGGCCGGCTGCCGGCGGTCTTGAGCAGATAGGCCTCGTCGAGCAGACGGACAATGAATTCGTCGCGCAGGTCGGCGCGCTTGAAGCCGAGCGCGACGGCCACCAGCCGACGCCCGTCGCGGACCGCGCTGCCCACGATATTGAAGCCGGAGGCGCAGATGAATCCCGTCTTCAGCCCGTCGGCATAGGGTGCGTAGAGATCGAGAAACTTGATGCCCGGCCCGATCTTCTGTTTGCCGAACATGAAGTCCTGGGTGCGGAAGTAGCCGTAGTACTGTGGGAACTCCGTCACCAGCGCAACGCCGAGCAGAGCGAGGTCGCGCGCCGTCGTGACCTGGCCGGCATCGGGCAACCCGTTGGCGTTGCGGAACTGGGTGGCCGTCATGCCGAGTCGCGCGGCTGTCTCGGTCATACGATGGGCAAACGCGGCCTCGGTTCCCGAGATGCGCTCGCCGAACGCGGTTGCGACGTCGTTCGCCGAACGCGCCACCAGGGCCCGCAGGCCCTGCTCCACCGTGATCGATCCACCCGGCGCAATGCCGAGCTTCGACGCCGGCTTGGCATGTGCGTTCTGTGAAAAAGGTACCGGTGAGGCCAGCGCCAGCCGCCCGGCCTTCAGTTCCTCGAAGACGATGTAGATCGTCATCATCTTGGTAAGAGAGGCCGGATACCAGGAAGCGCCCGCGTTGCGCTCGAGCAGGGTCTCGCCGGTGGCGGCATCGACCACCACGTACGGACCGGCCATGACGGGTCCGGAGGGAGATGCCACCGGGGCGATCTGAGCCTGGGCAGAGACCGGAAAAAGGCCGAGAAGGCCCAGGATGCAGAGCAGAAGACGCAGTTTCATCGCCGCCGACGCATGAGAGGCCTTCAGCATACGCCCTTCCGTTGCCGGGCGGGAGGCATTAGATCGGAAACATGCTCAAGGTCATGATCGCCCCCGTCACGCCGTTCCAGCAGAACTGCTCCCTCGCCTGGTGCTCCGATACCATGGAGGGCACAGCCGTCGATCCCGGCGGCGACTTCGACATGCTGAAGCAGGCGATCGCCGAACAGGGCATCAAGATCACCAAGGTCCTGCTGACCCACGGCCATGTCGACCACGCCTCGGCCGCCGGCACCGTGGCCGAACACTATGGCGTCAAGATCGAGGGACCGCACCAGGATGACCTGTTCCTGATCGAGGGCTTGGCCGAATCGGGCCGCAAATACAATTTCCCGATCTACAAGCCGTTCGTTCCCGACCGCTGGCTCACGGACGGCGAGACGGTGAGCCTGGGCAATCTCACGCTCGACGTCGTGCATTGTCCCGGCCATACGCCCGGCCATGTCGTGTTCGTGAACCGCGCGGCGAAGGTCGCGTTCGTGGGCGACGTGCTGTTCAGGGGCTCGATCGGCCGCACCGACTTTCCGCGCGGCAATCACGAGCAGCTCCTGGACTCGATCCGCAAGAAGCTGTGGCCGCTGGGCGACGACATCACCTTCGTCCCCGGCCACGGCCAGACCTCGACCTTCGGCTGGGAACGCAAGACCAATTCCTTCGTGGCCGACCTGCTGTTCGACGACGACGAGGAAGAAGCGGCGAAAGCCTAGGCCTTCCGCACGCCGCGCACGCCGTCGGCCAGCGCCTTGATGTAGGCGAAGACGCCGGGCACGAGGTCGGGCTTGGGCCTGCCCTTGTCGTCGAGCCCCGCCTTCACGCGCTCGACGATGGCGGTGCCGACGACCGCTGCATCGGCATGGCGCGCCACGGCGGCGGCCTGGTCAGGCGTACGGATACCGAAGCCCACGCCCACCGGTAGCTTGGTGTGGCGCTTGATGCGCTCGACGTGGGTGCGCACGGCCTCCTCGGTCGCCGACTTGGTGCCGGTGATGCCCAGCACGGAAACGAAATAGACGAAGCCCGAGGAGTATTTCAGCACGGCGGGCAGGCGCTTGTCGTCGGTGGTGGGCGCCGTCAGCAGGACCGTATCGAGGCCGGCGGCAACGGCGTGGGGCTTGAGCTCGTCGACTTCTTCTGGCGGCAGGTCGACCAGGATGAAGCCGTCGACGCCAGCGGCTGCAGCCTCCTTGCAGAAGCGCTCGGGACCGCGCTGATAGATGAGGTTGTAGTAGCCCATCAGCAGGATCGGCGTGTCGTCGTCGCCGGTCTCCTTGCGGAAGCGCCGCACCATGTCGAACGTCTTGTCGACGGTGATGCCGGCCTTGAGCGCGCGCTGGCCGGCAAGCTGGATCGAGGGGCCATCGGCCATGGGATCGGTGAAGGGCATGCCGAGTTCGATGAGATCGGCCCCAGCAGCCGGCAGACCCTTCAGGATCTGGTAGCCGATCGCAACGTCGGGGTCGCCGGCGGTGATGTAGGTGACGAGCCCAGCGCGCTTGTCGGCCTTGAGCTGGGCGAAACGCCTGGTGATGCGGCTCATGATTCGATCTTCATTCCCATACGCGCGGCCACCTGCGGCACGTCCTTGTCGCCGCGGCCGGAGAGATTCATCACCAGAAGATTGTCCTTGGGCAGCGTCGGCGCGAGCTTGATGACATGCGCCAAGGCGTGTGAGGATTCCAGCGCTGGAATGATGCCCTCGAGCTTGCAGAGCAGCTGGAACGCCTCGAGCGCCTCGTCGTCGGTCGCCGAGACATACTCGACGCGGCCGTTTTCCTTCAGCCACGAATGCTCGGGGCCGATGCCGGGATAGTCGAGGCCGGCCGAGATCGAGTGCGCCTCGATGATCTGGCCTTCCTTGTCCTGGAGCAGATAGGTGCGGTTGCCGTGCAGCACACCAGGCCGGCCGCCCGTCAGCGACGCGGCATGCTGGCCGGTGTCGATACCGTGACCGGCCGCCTCGACGCCGACGATGCGGATGCCCTTGTCGTCGAGGAAAGGATGGAACAGCCCCATGGCATTAGAACCGCCGCCGATGCAGGCGACCAGCGTGTCGGGCAGCCGGCCTTCGGCCTTCATCATCTGCTGGCGCGTCTCGTTGCCGATGACGCACTGGAAGTCGCGCACCATCACCGGATAAGGATGCGGCCCCGCGACCGTGCCGATGCAATAAAAGGTCGTCTCGCAGGTCGCGACCCAGTCGCGCAGTGCCTCATTCATGGCGTCCTTCAGGGTCGAGGAGCCTGCCGTCACTGGCCGCACCTCGGCGCCCAGCATCTTCATGCGAAAGACGTTGGGCGACTGGCGCTCGACGTCGACCGATCCCATGAAGACGACGCAGGGAATGTCGAACAGCGCACAGGCCGTCGCGGTGGCCACGCCATGCTGGCCGGCGCCGGTTTCGGCGATGACGCGCGTCTTGCCCATGCGCTTGGCCATCAGCACCTGGCCCAGCACGTTGTTGATCTTGTGGCTGCCGGTGTGGTTCAGCTCGTCGCGCTTGAGGTAGATCTTGGCACCACCCAGCTTCTCGGTCAGGCGCTTGGCGTAATAGAGCGGGCTCGGCCGGCCGGCATAATGCTCGAGCAGATAGTCGAGTTCGTTCTGGAACGCAGGATCGGCCTTGGCTGCGTTATAAGCCTTTTCCAGCTCGAGGATCAGCGGCATCAGCGTTTCGGCGACATAGCGACCGCCGAAAATGCCGAAATGCCCGCGCTCGTCGGGACCGGTACGGAAACTGTTGGGTGAAATGGCCATCGCTGTTCCTGTCGGGACGGGCGGACTTAGCAGCCCCGACAGGGGTCGGTCAAAAGCCCTAGCGTTTCTTTTTCCTGGCCGACTTCTTCCTGGCCATCTTCTTGGGTTGGGGTGCCGCCTTGCGCTTGGCGGCGGGCTTGGCGGCAGCGGCACGCCGGGCCGGCGCAGCGGCGACCTCGACGATCACTTCGATCTCGACTGGAATGCCGCGCGGCAGCGAGCCCATGCCGACCGCCGAGCGCGCGTGGCGGCCGCGCTCGCCGAACACTTCGACGAAGAGATCAGAGCAGCCGTTGATCACTTCCGGCTGGTGTCCGAATTCCGACGTGGCATTGACCATGCCCAGCACCTTGACGATGCGCGTCACCCGATCGAGGTCGCCCAGTTCGGCCTTCATGGCCGCGAGCAGGCTGAGGCCGGTCTCACGCGCGTGGCCGTAGGCTTGCTCGATGGTGATGTCGCGGCCGACTTTGCCGACCGGCAGCGGCTTGCCCGGCGCACCGGGGCCCTTGCCGGCGAGGTAGAGCAGGTTGCCGGTGCGCACGGCGTTCACGTAGCTGCCCATCGGCGTCGTGGGCTTGGCAAGCTCGATGCCGAGCTCCTTCAATCGCTTCTCGACCTTCATGCCTGTCCCCTTCAGAGCGCTTTCACCCGGTCGAGGAAAGCGCGAATCAGTTCGATCGATTTCACACCCCGGCTCGATTCGACGCCAGAGGAAACATCGACGATGCGTGCCCCTGTAACCCGGACCGCTTCGGCGACATTATCCGGCGTCAGGCCACCGGCTAGGAGCCACGGCAACGGCACCGCGCGGCCGGAGAGGGTCGTCCAGTCGAAGGCCTTGGCATTGCCGCCCGGCAGAGTACCGTCGGCGGTATCGAACATCAGCCGGTCGGCCACCGGCGCATAGGCCGCAATGCCGCGTTCGACGTCTTCAGGCTTCGCGACCTTGATCACTTTCATGACGGGCTTTCCAGTCCGCTGCTTGACGGCGGCCACGCGTTCAGGGGTTTCCGATCCGTGAAGCTGCAGCATGTCGATCGCGCCGGTCGCCAGCCGCTCGTCGAGCAGCGCGTCGTCGGGGTCGACGAACAGCCCGACCCGGCCGACACTCTTCGGGACTCGCGCGCCCAACGTACGCAGCACTTCAGTCGAGATGTGGCGTGGCGAGCGCGGATAGGTGACGAAGCCAACCCAGCGGGCGCCGCCCGCAACTGCGGCATCCACCGTGTCAGGTGTCGAGAGGCCGCAGATCTTGGTTTCCACGGGGGGCTCGCCACTCATAGGTCGTTGACTCCAGCCTCGCGCGCGATGGCTTCGGCCGCCGCGCGCGGGTCGGCCGCCTGGTAGATCGGCCGGCCGACGACCAGGTTGGTGGCGCCGAGATCGACCGCCTGGCGCGGCGTCATGGCCCGCTTCTGGTCGTTGGCGGCGCTGCCGACGGGTCGGATGCCCGGCACCATCAGCACGAAATCCGGCCCGCATTGCTTGCGAAGGGCGGCGATCTCAAGCGGCGAACAGATCACACCGTCGAGACCGCTTTCGTGCGCGAGGGCCGCCAGCCGGAGCACCTGATCGGAGGGATCGGCATTGACGCCCGTCGCCTCGAGGTCGGACCGGTCGAGCGAAGTCAGCACGGTGACGCCCAGAAGCTTGGGCCGCGGCACGCCGAACTTGGCGGCCTGGGTGCGGGCCTCCTCCACCGCCGCCTTCATCATCTCGCGACCGCCACTGGCATGAATGGTGATGAAGGTGGGGGCGAGTTCGACCACGGCGCGGATGCCGCCGGCCACGGTGTTGGGGATGTCGTGCAGCTTGAGATCAAGGAAAAAGCCCACGCCGGTGGCCCGTACCGGCGTCGGAAAGGCGTAGCGCACGCCCGGCGCGCCGTGAGCCAGGAAGAACTCCAGCCCGAGTTTGATGCCGCCGACGGCGGGCTTGGGTCCCCCGGCAATACTCTGGATGAGCCTGGTAGCCTGGGCGAGATCGATGGTGTCGACGCCGCAATAGACGGGGTTCGTACGGGTCCGCATGGCGGGCGCAACCTAGAGGCAGCGCCCTGCTGCAGCAATCGGGGAATTGCCCTGAAATCTCAGGAACTGCGCACTCGGCGCACGGCATCCTGCCAGCCGGCATAGCGGCGGTCGCGCGAGGCGGTGCCCTCGGCCGGCTGGAAAGCCCGGTCGAGGGCCCAGGTCTCCGACAGCGCGTCGAGCGAGGGCCAGAGCCCGGCCTGCAGTCCCGCCAGGAAGGCGGCCCCGAGCGCCGTGGTTTCCGTCACCCGCGGTCGTTCGACCGGCGTGCCGACGGTGTCGGCCAGTCGCTGCATCAGAAGGTCGTTCACCACCATGCCGCCATCGACCCTGAGTTCGTCGATCTGGGCGCCGTCACCGCGCATGGCGTCAACGAGATCGCGGGTCTGGTAGCAGACCGAATCGAGCGTGGCGGCGGCAATCTCGGCCGGACCGGAGTCGCGCGTGAGGCCAAGGATGGCGCCGCGGGCATCGGGATCCCAATGTGGCGCGCCGAGGCCCACGAAAGCTGGCACCAGGTAGACGCCGTGGCCCTCGCGGGCACGCGCCGCCAGGGCCTCGATGTCACCCGATTTTTCGATCAGTCCGAGGCCGTCACGCAGCCATTGCACGGCGGCACCGGCGATGAAGATGCTGCCCTCCAGCGCATAGGTCCGCCGGCCGGCGAGCTGATAGGCGATGGTGGTGAGCAGGCGGTGCCGCGACTGTACGGCCATGCTGCCGGTGTTGAGCAATGCGAAGCAGCCGGTGCCGTAGGTCGTCTTGACCATGCCGGGCTTTATGCAGGCCTGGCCCACGATCGCCGCCTGCTGGTCGCCGGCCATGCCGAGGACCGGCACCGGTGCGCCGAGGAAGTCGGCCGTCGTGACGCCGAGCTCGCCCGAGCAGTCCACCACACGTGGCAGCAGCGAGGCCGGCACACCCAGCAGCTTCATCAGATCGGGATCCCAGGCGCCCGTGCGAATGTCGAGCAGCAGGGTGCGGCTGGCATTGGCGGCGTCGCTTGCGTGCACCTTGCCGCCGGTCAGCCGCCACAGCAGAAAGCATTCGATGGTTCCCGCGGCGAGCGCACCCTTCTCGGCCGCGGCGCGGGCGCCGGCGACGTGCTTCAGGATCCACTCGATCTTGGTGCCCGAGAAGTAGGGATCGAGCAGCAAGCCCGTCTTGTCCGTGACGGATTTCTCATGTCCCGCCTTCTTCAGTTCGGTACAGCGCTCGGCGGTGCGACGATCCTGCCAGACAATGGCGTTATAGACCGGCTTGCCGGTGCTACGGTCCCACACCACCGTGGTTTCGCGCTGGTTGGTGATGCCGATGCCGGCGAGGGCGGCGGGCTGGAGCTTGGCCCTGGCGAGCGCGCCACGGCAGACTTCCACCGTGGCCGACCAGATCTCCTCCGGATCGTGCTCGACCCAACCGGACTTCGGAAAGATCTGCGGCAGCTCCTTCTGCGCCGACGCCACCGGCCGTCCCGTGGCATCGAAGACGATGGCGCGGGTGCTGGTGGTGCCCTGGTCGATGGCGAGAATGTGATTGCCGGCCATCGAGCGCGGGTCGGTCAGTGGGCCCGGTCGATGGCGAAGTCGACCGCCTCGAGCAGCGCAACCTTGAGCGGCGTATCGCGAAACAGGCCGAGCGCGTCGCGCGCCATGGCACCATAATGCCGGGCGCGCTCCAGCGTGTCGGCCACCGAATGGTGGCGTTCCATGAGCGCCTGGGCGTGTTCGAGGTCGCCCTCGCGCTGGTCCAGCTTCTCGATGGTCCGCTTCCAGAATTCGCGGTCGACTTGGCCGCCGCGCAGAAAGGCCAGGATGACCGGCAGCGTGATCTTGCCCTCGCGGAAGTCGTCGCCCACGGTCTTGCCGAGGTCGGCCTGGCGGCCGACATAGTCCAGCGCGTCGTCGACGAGCTGGAAGGCGATACCGAGGTTCATGCCGAAGCTTTCCAGCGCCACACGCTCCGGTCCGTTGCGGCCGGCGATCATGGCACCGACCTCGGCTGCCGCGGCAAACAGCTTGGCGGTCTTGGCCTTGATCACTTCGAGATAGGTCGCTTCCGGCGTGCTGGTGTCGCGCTGGCTGACGAGCTGCAGCACCTCGCCCTCGGCAATCGTCGAGGAAGCGCGGGACAGCACGCCCAGGATGTCGAGCGAGCCGACATCGACCATCAACTCGAAGGCCCGCGTGAACAGGAAGTCGCCCACCAGCACCGAGGCCTTGTCGCCCCACAGGGAATTGGCCGACGGCTTGCCGCGCCGCAACGCGCTGACGTCGACCACGTCATCGTGCAGCAGGGTCGCCGAGTGGATGAACTCGACGCAGGTCGCGAGCTTGATGTGGCGATCGTCGTCGCTTTGGTAACCGCAAAGCCTGGCCGACGCGACCGTCAGCAGGGGCCGCATCCGTTTGCCACCGGCGCCGACCAGATGGTTGGCAAGTTCGGGAATCAGGGCCACGGGCGAGCGCATCCGTGTCAGGATCTCGCGGTCGATGCGCGCCATGTCGTCGGCGCAAATCGACAGCAGCGGCTCCAGGCCGGGAGCCCGACGCTTTCCTTCGAGGGAGACGACCTTTGCCATGATGGGAGAATAGTTGCCCGATGAAGCCTGGTTGTTGCGACACAATGCCGTGAGATGATGCCTAGCATGGAAATGGGGCCGACCGAAGATACCTTGCTGGGCGGCCGAGTCCGGTTGTTGCAGCCATCACGTGGTTACCGCGTCGCCGTGGACGCGGTGCTGCTGGCTGCCGCCGTCGCGGCGGCGCCGGGCGATCGCGTGCTCGACCTCGGCGCCGGTGTCGGCGCGGTGGGCCTTTGCCTTGCCGTGCGCGTGCCGGGATGCACGATCGTCGCTGTCGAGCTGCAACCCGGGCTGGCGGCTCTCGCCGACCGCAATGCCGTCCTCAATGCTGCCGAAGGCAGGATACGGACGGTCGTTCACGACCTCGCCCGGCCGCTGCCGGCCGACTTGGTGAATTTCGACCATGTCACCACTAATCCACCCTATCTGGCAGCCGCGGTCGCCGATCCGTCGCCGAATCCAAGCAAGGCATTGGCTACCGTCGAATCGAGTGCAGATCTCGCACGCTGGCTCGCTGCGGCGGTAGGATCTCTGAAGCCAGCGGGCACGTTGACGATGATCCATCGCAGCGACCGACTGGAGGAGATCGTGCGCCACCTCACCCGACTGGGCTGGGGTGACGTGACCACAAAACATCTGCCGCCCGCCGCGCGCGTTCTGCTACGCGCCCGATGGGCCGGCGTGCCGGCGCGGCGTATCTCGCCACCGCTCGTCCTGCACCGTCCGGAAGGCGGCTATACCGAGGAAGCCGAGGCGATCCTACGCCACGCCGCTCCGCTTGCCTTCTAGCGCGCACGCCGCGACAGTGCCGGCCATGCTGAATTGGATCAGAGACCGCTTTCGCCGTACCCCCATTGTGCCGGTGATCCGGCTGTCGGGTGTCATCGCTTCGGGGGGCTTGCTCGCGAGCCGCAGCCTGTCCATCGATTCGGTGGCTCCGCTGCTCAAGCGTGCTTTCGATATGCGCGGCGCCAAGGCTGTGGCCCTGGCGATCAACTCGCCCGGCGGCTCGCCGGTGCAATCGGCATTGATCGCCCAGCGCATTCGCCTGCATGCCACGGAGAAGGGCCTGCCCGTAATCGCCTTCGTCGAGGATGTGGCGGCCTCGGGCGGCTACTGGCTCGCCTGCGCCGCCGACGAGATCATCGTCGACCCCAGTTCGATCGTGGGCTCGATCGGCGTCATCAGCGCCAGCTTCGGCTTCCAGGATCTGATCGCGCGCTTCGGCGTCGAGCGCCGCGTGCACACGTCAGGGGAGCGCAAGGCGATGCTCGATCCGTTTCGCCCAGAGAATCCCGAGGATGTCGAACGCCTGAAGCGCCTGCAGGTAGAAATCCATGACGGTTTCAAGGATTGGGTTCGCCAGCGTCGGGCCTCGCGCCTCAAGGGTGACGAGGCGGCACTGTTCAACGGCGAGTTCTGGACCGGCAAGCGCGGCCTCGAACTTGGGCTGGCCGACGGTTTGGGCGAGCTGCGCGCCACCCTGCAGGCACGTTACGGCGCCAAGGTGCATTTGCCGCTGATCGGGCCACGCCGCCGCTTGCTGTCCCGCTTGGGCCTTTCCACCGGGCTGGACGAGATCGGGCCGGCGACTCTCGCAGCGATCGAGGAGCGCCTGCACAGGCAGCGCTTCGGACTCTAGGAGCCTTGCGATGAATCTGCGTACACCCGTTCACCCCGACGATCTCGCCGCTGTGCGCGCCTGGTTCGACACGCTGTCGAAGCACTGCCGTGCCGTCGACTACGAGGCCGCACGGCCGATCTTTGCCGACGACATGATCGCCTTCGGCACCTTCACCGACTTCATGCATGGCCGCGAGCTTGCCGAGCAGAAGCAATGGCGCAACGTCTGGGGCACCATCCGCAACTTCCGCTTCGACCTCGACAAGGTCGAGGCCATCGTCTCAGCCGACCGGCTCACGGCGGTCGGCATGGGCGTGTGGCAATCCGACGGCTTCCATCCCAACGGCGATCCCTTCGACCGTCCTGGGCGGACCACGGTCGTCCTTGGCCGCAAGGCGGTGGGCGACCCGTTCGTGGCTACCCACACGCACATGTCGCTGTTCCGCGGCACCCCGGAACGCAGCTTCGGAAAATTCAGTTGACGCGACCTCAGGTCGGAGTCGCGAACTTCAAGCCGACGATGCCGGTCACGATCAAAGCGATCGAGGCCAGGCGCATCGGCTCCATCGACTCGCCGAACAGGATGATGCCCAGGACGGCCGTACCGACGCCATCGATGCCGGTCCAGACGGCATAGCCGGTACCGACGGGCAGGGTCTTGAGCGCAATGCCCAGCAGCACGATGCTGACGACCATCGCACCGACCGTGAGCACCGACGGACCGAGCCGTGTGAAACCTTCGTTGTATTTCAATCCGACGACCCAGCCGATCTCGCAAAGATCGGCAACGAAAAAAACGAGCCACGCCATGGTGGATCTTCCGCGTTGGAGGCCGGGGCGTCCCGGCGGGGTCATCGCCCCAGGTGAGGTCGCAGATGCCGAAATCAATCCCGCTCCCGGGCGACGCGGGCCGTTCGCGGATTCCATCGCCACACCGGAGCACCATGCCCGACTGCGATGCCTCCGACCCAGCGTTCGAGCGGACCCGTCGCCTGCCAGTCAAGCTTGCCAGCAAGCAGCGCCTTGCCCGATGGCGTGAGGCGGAGCACGCGCTTGTGCCAGGCCGCGCGACGCGTGCCGGCGCTGACCGCGATCGGTGAATGAGGCGCTTCGATCAGATCGCGCAGCACCGACCAGAAGAAGAGATCGCCCATGAAAGGCAGCGGATCGCGTTTCGTCTGGGCGTCGGCGAAGATCTCTCCCGCCGACCGCGGCCCCTTGGCGAGAGCCATGAGCGCATTGCGCTCGGTCAGCGAGAGGCCATCCTTGGTCCAGGGTAGTTCCTGCAACTGCCGCCGTAGAGCAGCCTTCAGGAACGGCAGTGCGCGGAGGTCGCTCTTGCACAACGCCTCCAGCGGCTCGGGCGTCGACGCGCGCAGGGCGGCCCATGCTCCGGCGCCGAGCGCAAGCTGTTGGCGGCCGACGCGCTTGCGCCGGGTCCAGAGCGAGGCGAGTTGGGCGGCCGAAAGTTGGCCGAGGCCGATGAATTTCTTGATGCCGCGGAACCGGTTGATGCAGATCGATTCAACCCGAGGCAGCTTCTTGCGCAGCGCGAACCCTGCCAGCACGCGCACGAGCGCCGCCTGATCGTAGAGATCATGCTCGAACCACAGGACGATCCGCCCGTAGTCGGTCGGCGCGCGAGCCAACCGCCAGTAGGCGTCGCCGAGATCGACGCGGATCTTCTGCCGCGGCAGCCCGGTGCGCTCCGCGATCAGCGCGGCGCGGCCGGAGATCCAGGCGTTCGACGCCGGCGGCGGGCCGAGCCAGGCCGGATCGGCAAAGGAGAGATAGTCGCCCCCGATGCCGGCGGCGGCGAGCTTGTCGCGAATATCGTCACCACAACGGACATGAAGGGTGCGCCACGCACCCGTCATGACGGGTCCACTGCGCCCTTGCGTTCGACGATCATGCGGTACTGGTCGGGCTGGCGATGGACGGCAAAATTGAAGGTCGTGCGCTTGTAACTCTGGCCGGCGTCGAGGTCGCAACGGTGCACGATCAGCTCGTCACCGTCGCCGCCCGCCCGCGCCACCACCTTGCCCGAGGGCGCCACGATCATGCTGTCGGCAAGCGAGGGCACACCCTCTTCAGTGCCGCCCTTGGCGACGCCGACCACCCAGCTGCCGTTTTGGTAGGCGCCGGCCTGCATCGAAAGCTGATTGTGGAACCAGCTGTGCTCGTCATGATCGGGGGCCGGCGCGTTGTGCAGGGGCGTGTTGTAGCCCAGCAGCACCATCTCTACGTTCTGCAGGCCCATGACGCGGTAGGTCTCGGGCCAGCGCCGGTCGTTGCAGATGCACATGCCCATGTTGCCGCCGAAGGCGCGCACGACTGGAAAGCCCAAATTACCGACCTCGAAGTAGCGCTTCTCCAGATGCTGGAACGGGCGTTCCGGCTCGTGCTCGGCGTGGCCTGGCAGGTGGACCTTACGGTACTTGCCGACGATGCTGCCGTCCCGCTCGACCAGGATCGAGGTGTTGAACCGACGGACCTTGCCGCCCTCGTTGGTGAGTTCGGCATAGCCCAGGCAGAAGCCGAGGCCGAGCCGCTTGGCCTCATTGAACAGCGGCGCCGTCTCGTTGGAGGGCATTTCGCGCTCGAAGAACGAATCGACTTCCGCCTGGTCGGCCATCCACCATCTGGGAAAAAACGTGGTGAGCGTGAGTTCGGGGAACACCACCAGATCGCAGCCCATGCGCCTGGCCTCGCGCAGGTGCGCGACCAGCCGCTCGACCACATCACGGCGCGTATGGCTGCGCTGGATGGGACCCATCTGCGCTGCACCGACCGTCAAAATACGAGTCATTGTCACCCTCCGCGGCGATTATTGCCGCTGAAGGCTGGCACTCCAAGGGCTAAGGACCGGCGCGCTTCACATCGTTGGTGAACTCGGCCGAGCAAAAAGTACCGCCCTGGAAGAGATCACCCACGGGATCGGGCCCAATCTTTGCTTGCTCCGCCTCGGCGTGCGCGCGGTGATTCTCGGCCTTGCCGGTCGGGCGATAGCCGAGCTGGCGCGCGCGCGAGTTGTCCCACCAGCTCGCTTCGTTGTCCGACGCGCCATAGAGAATATCGAAACGGATGTCGGGATGTTCCAGGCCGATGCGGACCAGCTGCACGATGTCTTCCGGCGAGATCCAGATCGACAGCCGCCGCACGTCGAGCGGACGCGGGCCGACATTGCCGATCCGGAGGCAGGTCACGACCATGCCGTGCTTGTCGGCATAGAGCGCCCCGAGCGCCTCGCCGAAGGCCTTGCTGACGCCATAGCGGCTGTCGGGCCGGACCGTGACGTCTGTGCGGATCTTGCGCTTGCGCGGGTAGAAGCCGACGGCGTGGTTGGACGAGGCGAAGATCACCCGCTTGACGCCGGCCTGCCGTGCCGCTTCGAACAGATTGTAGCAGCCGATGATGTTGGCCTGCAGAATCTGATCCCAAGAACCTTCGACCGAATGACCGCCGAGATGGATCACGCTGTGCGCGCCCTTTACCGCCGCGGCCACCTCCTCCAGCTTGGTGAGGTCGGCAGCCACGAAGGTTTCGCCGGGCAGCAGGTCCCTGGGCTTCATCCGGTCGCTCAGCACAAGGCCGGGATAGAGTTTGGCCAATAGCGGCCGGGTCATGGTGCCGATGCCGCCGGCCGCGCCGGTGAAAACGATTCGGCGCGATTTGTCGTCAGCGTCGATCATGTCGGTACCCTCCGGTTTCGCTATTCCTCGGCAAGTTCCCGCACCAGGTTGAGCAGCACCTGGGCGCCGGCCGCGAGGTCGGCCGCCTCGGTATGTTCCTTGACGTTGTGACTAAGGCCGGCCACCGACGGCACGAAGATCATCGCCGTCGGACAAATCCGCTGCATCATCTGCGCGTCGTGCCCTGCGCCCGAGGGCATGCGCCGCGTGCTGAGCCCAAGCGCCTTGGCATGATGCTCGACGCGATCGACGAGGCCTGTGTCGAAGATCACCGGCTCGAAGCGCGCCAGCACCTTGGCTTCGACCTCGACCCGCTCCGCCGCCGCGACCTCGGCGATGTGGGCGGCAACCCGCGCCTCGGCCTCCTTCAGCTTCGCCTCGTCGGTGTTGCGCAGGTCGACCGTGAACACGGCACGGTTGGGCACGACGTTGATCAGGTTGGGCCGAAGCAACAGCGCCCCCACGGTCCCCACCTGGTTGCCACCCATTTCCTGGGCGAGCTTGCGCGCGAAGACATTGACCGAGGCGGCGAGGTAGCCCGCATCGCGCCGTAGCCGCATCGGCGTGGTGCCCGCGTGG
The DNA here is from genome assembly GCA_001767945.1 of Alphaproteobacteria bacterium RIFCSPHIGHO2_12_FULL_66_14. Taxonomy (GTDB): domain Bacteria; phylum Pseudomonadota; class Alphaproteobacteria; order Reyranellales; family Reyranellaceae; genus Reyranella. The sequence goes on from MEMN01000096.1 coordinate 22,988, forward strand.
TTGGAGACGCCCGTCACCGTGTATTCGACCCATGAGATGCCCTGCACGCTCTCGACGACGCCGATCCGGACCTTCTCCTCGTCGAGGATCGGCCCCTGCTCGATATGCAGCTCGAGGAAAGCATGCGGCCTGAGCGCGCCCGGCTTTGCCGGCCCGAGATAGCCGATGCGGCGCAGCTCATCGCCGACCGAGCGCCCGTCCTTGTCGGCGGCGGCATAGGCCTCGTTGAGGCCGAGCCCGCCGGCATAGACGAGGCTCCCCAGCATGTCGGGCTGGAAACGCGCGCCCTCCTCGTTGGTGAAGAAGGCAACCGCAATCGGCCGGCGCGTGACGATCTTGGCCTCGTTCAGCGCCCGCACGACCTCGAGCCCGGCCAGGACGCCGTAGTTGCCGTCGTAGCGGCCGCCGGTGCGCACGGTGTCGATGTGGCTGCCAGTCATGATCGGGGCCAGGTTCTCGCGGCCGGCACGGAGCCCGATCACATTGCCGATGGCATCGACCCGGACTTCTAGGCCCGCCGCCTTCATCCAGCCTACGACCAGGTCGCGGCCAAGCTTGTCCTCATCCGTGAGGGCAAGGCGCGCGCAGCCGCCGCCCTCGATGGCGCCGATCCCGGCCAACTCGTCCAAGGCGCCGAGCAGGCGCCGGTCATTCAAGGGCAGCATGAATTCTCCAGTGGAACCAAGACCTTAGACGCTCACGGGGAATCGGGCAAAATATCACGCCACCTTGATCCGGATTGCCTTGCAAGCGCCCCAAGCGAAGGTCACTTAGTTGGCGGTGATGCCGCGTTTGCTTGCCCTTCTGTTCGCGTTCCTGACCGCCGGCCCGGCCCTTGCCCAGGCGGTGGTGCAGACCGACAACGTGCGCGCCGAGCTGGTGTCCGAGGTCGCGACGGTGAAGCCCGGCGAGCCCTTCTGGGTCGGCCTGCGCCAGACCATCCGGCCGAAGTGGCACACCTACTGGAAGAACCCGGGCGAATCCGGCCTGCCGACCGAAATCTCGTGGACCCTGCCGCCGGGCGCCAAGGCCGATCCCATCGTCTGGCCGACGCCCGGCCTGTTCGATATCGGCGGCATCACCAACTACGGCTTCAAGGACGAGGCGATGCTGCTGGTGCGCATCACACCGCCGGCCGATCTGGCCGGTCCGCTGAAGCTCGCGGCCGCGGCCAACTGGCTGGTGTGCGAGGACGTCTGCATCCCCGAGGACGGCAAATTCGAGCT
>MEMN01000096.1:24223-25978 GCA_001767945.1 Alphaproteobacteria bacterium RIFCSPHIGHO2_12_FULL_66_14
CGCGGCCGCGACGCCGGCGCCACCGGCCGTTCGAGCGCTGTTCGAGACGGCGCGGCGCAGTGTGCCGATCGAAAGCCCGTGGCCCGCGCGTTATGGCCTTTCCAAGTCGGGCGATCCCACGCTGATCGTCGAAGCCAAGGGCCTGAAGCCGGACACGATCCGCGACGTCTATTTCTTCCCCGCCGAGTGGGGCCCCGTCGCCACCATGGCGAAGCAAACCGCCACGGTGACGGCCGAGGGCATCCGCATCCCGCTCCGCAAGGGCGAGGCCAAGACGGCGATGCCCGAGCGTCTCGCCGGCACCCTGGTGCTGACCGAAAAGACTGCCGATGGCAGCGTGAAGCAGGCCTTCGACGTGTCCGCCAAGCTCGATCCGGCGTTCGTGCCGGCGGCGCAGGCCTCACTCGCAGGCGCCACCGGCGCCGAGCAGCTCTCGCTCGTACAGGCGCTGCTGTTCGCTCTGCTGGGCGGTTTGATCCTGAACCTGATGCCCTGCGTCTTCCCGGTGCTGGCGATGAAGGCGGCCGCTTTCGCGCGGCTGGCAGGCCACGCGCAGACCGAGATGCGGCGCGACGGGCTCGCCTATACCGCGGGCGTGCTGGTCTCCTTCGCGGCCATGGCCGCGGTCGTGGTCGCGATCCGTGCCAGCGTCGGCGATGTGAGCTGGGGCTTCCAGTTCCAGTCGCCGGTGTTCTCGCTGCTGATCGCCTATCTGTTCTTCACCGTCGGCCTCAACCTCTCGGGCGTGTTCGAGTTCGGCGGCCGCCTGGCCGGCGTCGGCCAGGGACTGGCGGCGCGCGGCGGCACCACGGGCGCCTTCTTCACCGGCGTGCTGGCGGTGATCGTGGCCACACCCTGCACCGCGCCGTTCATGGCGGCGGCCCTGGGCTTTGCGCTCAGCCAGCCCGCGCCTGCGACCGTGGCCGTGCTGCTGGCGATGGGGCTTGGCCTCGCCCTCCCCTATCTCGCGCTCACCATGATCCCGGCGCTGCATCGGCGGATGCCCCGGCCCGGCCCGTGGATGGACCAGCTGCGCCAGTTCCTCGCCTTCCCGATGTACGCCTCCGCCGTCTGGATGATCTGGGTGCTGACCCAGCAGACCGGGTCGGACGGCGTGCTCTACGCGCTGGGCGGCATGATCCTGATCGCCTTCGCCATCTGGCTGCTGCGTCTCGGCAGCGGCTCCCCGTCCGGCAACTGGACGCGCCGCGGCGTGGCGGCGGCGGCGGTCCTGCTGGCCTTCGCCGCCACCCTCAAGCTCGAGGACGGCCCGGCCACCGCCGCCTCGGCGTCGGGCGGCCCGGCGTCGGGCGTCAGCTTCGAGGGCTGGGAGCGTTTTTCGCGCGAGCGCATGACGGCCGCCCACACCGCCGGCAAGCCGGTGTTCGTCGACTTCACCGCTGCCTGGTGCATCACCTGCTTGGTGAACGAGCGCGTCGCCCTCGACACGCCGGCCAGCCGCAAGGCGTTCGAGCAGGCGGGCGTGGTCAAGCTCAAGGGCGACTGGACCAACCGCGACGATGAGATCACCGGGGTCCTCAAGGAGTTCGGCCGGGCCGGCGTGCCCCTCTACCTGTTCTGGGCACCCGGCGCGGACAAACCCAAGATCCTGCCGCAGGTCCTCACCGAAGCCATGATCCTGTCGGAGCTTTCTTCCATCCAGCAAGCCAAGCGCTAGGAGGCGAACATGACGAATTTCAGCGTTCCCCGTCGGTCCCTGATGCTGGCCCTAACGGCGGGCGGTGCGGCCGTAGC
>MEMN01000096.1:25999-27028 GCA_001767945.1 Alphaproteobacteria bacterium RIFCSPHIGHO2_12_FULL_66_14
ACGGCAAGAGCTGGTCGCTGGCCGATCTCAAAGGCAAGGTCGTGGTGCTGGAGACGACGAATCACGACTGCCCCTACGTGCGCAAGCACTATTCGGCCAAGAACATGCAGACCCAGCAACGCGAGGCCGCGGCCAAGGGCGTGGTGTGGCTGACCACGGCCTCCTCGGCGACCGGCGAACAGGGCCACGTCACGGCCCAGCAAGCCAACGACCTCACGCGGAGCCGCGATGCAGCACCCGCGGCCGTGCTGCTCGACCCGCAAAGCAGGATCGCGCGCGCCTACGGCGCCACCGTGACGCCGCACATGTACATCATCGATGCCAGGGGCGTGCTGGTCTACAAGGGCGGCATCGACTCGATCCCGTCATCGAGCCCGAGCGATATCCCAAAAGCCAAGCAGTACGTCCGCCTGGCGCTGGACGAAGTGCTGGCCGGCAAACCGGTGACCGAGGCCTCGACCCGGGCCTACGGCTGCACGCTGAAATACCCGCGCACCTCGACCTGAGGGCTTCGGGATCTGAGGGCTCCGGCACACGAAGTGTGCCGCTGCCGGGCTTGAGCTGTGCTGCTGCGTGTGCCGCCAAGCCACGATTCGCGCGCCGCTTCAACGGGTTGCGTCGTCCCTACGGCACAGCGCCGATGCACGTCGCAAGCAGCCCCGATTCTCGGCGTTGTGCCAAACCGCGCCCGCCGCCACCCTTGCCGGATCTGCAACTCGGCGACTGCTGGCACTGCAGCCACCATCGCCAGAGCATACCGCGACGTGGATGATCCGTTGTCGCGTCGTTTGCGGCACCTCCCGGGACGGCCGGTGAGGGCGGCCGCACGAGCATGCCCGTGGCGACGATAGCAGAAATATAGCCCAAAACATGCTGAACTTGCAAGTTTATCGGCAGCCACAATGTGCCAGCAGTGCCAGCACTTGCCGATACAGCTCGAACTCCACGAACACCGGCCAGTGGTCGGAGGCATCGGTGTCGTAGCCGATCCAGGCCTTGCGCGCCTTGGGGGTACCTGTCGCAAGCGGC
>MEMN01000096.1:27036-27466 GCA_001767945.1 Alphaproteobacteria bacterium RIFCSPHIGHO2_12_FULL_66_14
GGCCGCTCGACCGCCCGGACGCGCTTGCGGATGAGGTCGATGAAGGTTCGCGCCGCCGGCGGCAGGGTCCGTTCGCGCTTGCAGGCGACTCCGAATTCGACCGCAGGCAGCTTGCGTTTCCACGGCAGGTCGAGACGCGCGAGGCGGCCGGCCGCAATCCCGTCGCTGATCTGGCTCATGTGGCTGATGCTGAGCGCGTCGGTCCCGGCGACGATGTCGCGGGCACTGCCGAACGACGACACGGCGATCGAGGCGAGCATGGTCCCCGTCGCCGGATCGACGGTGACCCCGGCGTCGAGATTCTCGATCAGGCTCGTCTGCAGGTGCGACATGCCCGGGAGGACGAAGGGATAGTTGCGCAGATCGGCCGGTTCCAGCGCCGACTTCCGCAGCAGCGGATGGCCGGCCCGGCAGAAATAGACTCCGTGCA
>MEMN01000096.1:27475-27745 GCA_001767945.1 Alphaproteobacteria bacterium RIFCSPHIGHO2_12_FULL_66_14
GCCGCTCGATCCGCAGCGCCGGCATGCCGCGCAGCGACGCCACGTCGAAGACGGCAAAGTCCACGGTGTCGGTCATCAGCATGGCCAGAACGGCGGTCCATTCGCGCTCCAGCAGCTCCAGGCGAATCGAGGGATTGTCGTTGATCAGCGAGACGGCCGCCGGATGGACGGCGATGTCGTGGATGTAGCCTCCGGCAGCGACGCGCAGGCGCCCGCCCCGGCCGTCGCGCACGAGCTGCAGGCGGTTCGAGATCGCCTCGGCCCGGGAGA
>MEMN01000096.1:27764-28627 GCA_001767945.1 Alphaproteobacteria bacterium RIFCSPHIGHO2_12_FULL_66_14
CAACACGTCGTCGCCGGCAGGCGTCGCCAGCACGTCGCGGCGCGACCTTTCGAAGACCCGCACGCCGAGCTGCTTTTCCAGGGCTGCGACGTTGCGGCTGAGAGTCGGCTGGCTGATGCCGAGTGCCGCGGCTGCCCGTCCGAAATGGCGGTGCCTGGCCAGGACCACCGCATGCTGGAGCAGCTTGAGATCGATATCCATTTGAGAACTGTATCGATCCAAGGCTTGTTTTGCATCGACCATGAGAACAGTTTTCGCCAGCTCACTACATGGGGGGATCAACGATGATCAAAGGCAAATTCAGCCACCTGCTCTCTGCGGCGGCGCTTCTCGTCGGGATCTCGGGCGGCGTCGTTCCGGTCAGAGCCCAGACACCGGCAAAGCCCAATATCCTCGTCATCTTCGGCGACGACATCGGGCTCTGGAACATCAGCGCCTACAACCGCGGCATGATGGGCTACCGCACGCCCAACATCGACCGCATCGCCCGTGAAGGCGCGATCTTCACCGACTATTACGGCCAGCAATCCTGCACGGCGGGACGCGCCGCCTTCATCACCGGCCAGTCGCCGATCCGCACCGGCCTCCTGAAAGTCGGCCTGCCCGGCGCGCCGGAAGGCCTGTCGGAGAAGGACCCGACCATCGCCGACCTGCTGAAGCCGCAGGGCTACGTGACCGGCCAGTTCGGCAAGAACCACCTCGGCGACCGCAACGATTTCCTGCCCACGGTGCACGGCTTCGATGAGTTCTTCGGCAATCTCTACCACCTCAACGCCGAGGAGGAGCCGGAGAACGTCGATTACCCGAAGGACCCGACTTTCAAGGCCAAGTACGGCCCGCGCGGCGTGCTGAAGTGCGTCGCC
>MEMN01000096.1:28815-29297 GCA_001767945.1 Alphaproteobacteria bacterium RIFCSPHIGHO2_12_FULL_66_14
GGCATGGTCGAGCATGACGGCATGGTCGGCCAGCTCCTGAAGAAGCTCGACGACCTCAAGATCGCCGACAACACGATCGTGATCTACACCACCGACAACGGCGCCGAGGTCATGAGCTGGCCGGACGGCGGCACGACGCCGTTCCGCGGCGAGAAGAACACCAACTGGGAAGGCGGCTACCGCGTGCCCGCCATGGTGCGCTGGCCGGGCCTGGTAAAGCCGGGTACCGAGATCAACGACGTGTTCTCCTCGGAGGACTGGATGCAGACCCTGCTGGCTGCGGTCGGCGACACCGACCTCAAGGCCAAGCTGATGAAGGGCACCACCGCCGGGGCCAAGACCTTCAAGGTCCATCTCGACGGCTACGACCAGCGCCAGCTCCTGAAGAACGGCACGGGCAGCACCCGCAAGGAGTTCTTCTACTGGACCGACGATGGCGGGCTCGCCGGCCTGCGCTACGACAAATGGAAGCTCGCCTTCAT
>MEMN01000097.1:0-280 GCA_001767945.1 Alphaproteobacteria bacterium RIFCSPHIGHO2_12_FULL_66_14
CTTCTCGATGGACTTCTCGGTCCTGAGCCAATGGGAGGCGCCCAAGGGAGCCTGCGATGCCGTGCAGGCCTTTCCCTCCGCGTCGCGTAGTTCGAGTTCTCTCCACACCCGCAGCCCTCCCGTCCGTCGTCCGGCTCTGCCTGCACCGCCGCCGTCCTCAACGATCGCTCAACGATAGTTGATGTGTGTGTCTTCGAATTCCTGTGCGCAGGCGCAGGCGGCCTGCGATCCTGTAAGGGGCCGCGGTGGAGGAATTCGAATGGGTGTCGTGGCGCAGTGG
>MEMN01000097.1:294-4710 GCA_001767945.1 Alphaproteobacteria bacterium RIFCSPHIGHO2_12_FULL_66_14
GGCTGTCGCCGCGATGTCGACAGTGGCGGCGGCGGCCGATCCGGCGCAATGGCGACAGGACTGGCCCCGGACCGACTTCAGCAAGAGCACGGTTGCGTTGGGCGAGATCCTGTCCGGCGGGCCGCCCAAGGACGGGATTCCCGCAATCCTGGAGCCGCGATTCTCGCCCGTCGCGGAGGTCCTCGATCTTTCCGAGCGCGATCCGGTCGTCTCGCTCGAGCTGCTCGGCGAGGCACGTGCCTATCCGCTGCGCATCCTGGTCTGGCACGAGATCGTCAACGACCGGATCGCCGGACGCCCTGTCGCCGTCACCTACTGCCCGCTGTGCAATGCCGCCGTCGCCTTCGAGCGCGTGCTGGACGGCCGCGAGCTTCATTTCGGCGTGAGCGGCAAGCTGCATCATTCCGACATGATCATGTACGATCACGAGACCGAGAGCTGGTGGCAGCAATACTCCGGCGATGCGATCGTCGGGACCTTGACCGGCAGCAGCTTGATGCATCTGCCGGCCCGTCTCGAATCCTTCGGTCGCTTCCGGGAGCGTCACCCGAACGGGCGGGTCCTGGTTCCCAACGATGCCGGCCTTCGACCCTACGGGTCGAACCCCTATGTCGGATATGAGGATTCGGCCTGGCCGCTTCTCTACCGGGGCGAGGTTCCCGAGCATGTCATGCCGATGGAGCGGGTGATCGTGGTCGGAGCAAGGGCATGGACCGTGGATCTCCTGCGCCTGCGCCGGCGGCTGGAGGTCGACGACCTGGTGATCGAGTGGAGCTCGGGTCAGGCCTCAGCCCTCGATACCGGACAGATCGCGCAGGGGCGCGACGTCGGAAATGTCACCGTCCGCCGCCGTGGGCCTTCAGGCCTGGTCGACGTCGCCCACCAGGTTACCTTTGCCTTCGTCCTGTTCGCCTTTCGCCCCGACGCGACGTTGCACGGATTGTCAGGCGAGGTGCGTGGCAAACCGTGACGCCTGTCACCGTCTCCTCGACGACATAACCTCCCTGATTTCTTCTGCCTGTTACGAACTTGCAGGAGTGGAGATGGGATGAACGGGCTTTGAGGGCGGAGCCCATATCAGGGATGACAGGACCGACGAGACGCCAGGACGCCGAAGCGCTAACCTCGCCGTGCCTTGGCGTGACGGTGCGGGACAGTATGATCGCCGGAGGCCGTCGAACGAGAGGTCGCCCGAGCGAGAGGTCGCCATGACTGACCCGAGACCACTGTCCTTCCACGTGCCGGCGCCGGCGGTGCGGCCCGGCGGCATCCCGGATTTCAGCGACGTGCCGATCGCCCGGGCGGGAGAAGTGCGGCGGCCGGAGGTCGACACCGCGCCCGAGGACATTCGCGACCTCGCCTATACGATCATCCGCGTGCTCGACCGCCAGAGCGAGGCGGTGGGTCCGTGGGCCGGCCTGCTGGGCGACGACGAACTGATCGCGGGCCTGCGCCACATGATGACGCTACGCGCGTTCGATGCGCGCATGCAGATGGCCCAGCGCCAGGGCAAGACGTCGTTCTACATGCAGCACACGGGCGAGGAGGCGGTGAGCTGCGCCTTCCGCACGGCGCTCGAGCCCGGCGACATGAACTTTCCCACCTACCGCCAGGCCGGGCTGCTGATCGCCGGCGGCTATCCGATGCTCGACATGATGTGCCAGATCTACTCCAACGAACTCGACCCGCTGAAGGGCCGGCAGTTGCCGGTGATGTACTCGTCGCGCGAGCACGGTTTCTTCTCGATCTCGGGCAACCTCGCCACGCAGTATATCCAGGCGGTCGGCTGGGCGATGGCGTCGGCGATGCGGCGCGACACCAGGATCGCCGCCGGCTGGATCGGCGACGGCTCGACCGCCGAATCGGACTTTCACGCGGCGCTGGTCTTCGCCTCCACCTACAAGGCGCCGGTCGTGCTCAATATCGTGAACAATCAATGGGCGATCTCGACCTTCCAGGGCATCGCCCGCGGCGGCTCGGGCACCTTCGCGGCGCGCGGCCTGGGATTCGGGATCCCGGCGCTGCGGGTCGACGGCAACGACTACCTCGCCGTCCATGCCGTGGCGAAATGGGCGGTCGAGAGGGCACGCCGCAACCTCGGACCGACCCTGGTCGAGTACGTGACCTACCGCGTTGGCGCACACTCGACGTCGGACGATCCCTCGGCCTACCGGCCCAAGACCGAGTCCGACGCCTGGCCGCTCGGCGATCCCGTGCTGCGCCTCAAGAACCATTTGATCCGCCGCGGCGTCTGGTCGGAAGAACGGCACAAGCAGGGCGAGGCCGAGATCATGGCCTCCGTCATCGCGGTCCAGAAAGAGGCCGAGAGCCACGGCACGCTGCATTCGGGGCCCCATCCCTCGGCGCGCGACATGTTCGAGGGCGTCTACGAGGAGACGCCGCCGCATCTGCGCCGCCAGCGCCAGCAGGGCGGAATCTAGCCGATGTCGCGCCGGACCATGGTCGAGGCGATCCGCGATGCCCTGGACATTTCCATGCAGCGCGACGAGCGCGTCGTGGTGTTCGGCGAGGATGTCGGCTACTTCGGCGGGGTGTTCCGCTGCACCCAGGGCCTGCAGCAGAAGTTCGGCGCCAGCCGCTGCTTCGACACGCCGATCAGTGAGCTCGGCATCGTCGGCGCCGCGGTCGGCATGGCGGCCTACGGGTTGCGGCCGTGCGTGGAGATCCAGTTCGCCGACTATATGTATCCGGCCTACGACCAGATCGTGTCGGAGGCGGCACGGCTGCGCTACCGGTCCAACGGGCAGTTCACGGCGCCGCTGGTCGTACGCATGCCGACCGGCGGCGGCATCTTCGGCGGCCAGACCCACAGCCAGAGCCCGGAAGCGCTGTTCACCCATGTTGCCGGCCTGAAAACCGTCGTGCCGTCCAATCCCCACGATGCCAAGGGGCTGCTGATCGCCGCGATCGAGGACAACGACCCGGTGATCTTTCTCGAGCCGAAGCGCCTCTACAACGGCCCGTTCGACGGCCACCACGACCGGCCGGTCACGCCGTGGGCCAAGCATCCCCAGGGCGAGGTGCCGGACGGCCACTACACCGTGCCGCTGGGCAAGGCCGCGATCCGCCGGGCGGGATCGGCGGTGACGGTGCTCGCCTATGGCACCATGGTCTATGTCGCCGAGGCGGCCGCCACCGAGACCGACATCGACGCCGAGATCGTCGACCTGCGCACGCTGCTGCCCTACGACCTCGAGACCATCGCCGCCTCGGTCGAGAAGACCGGGCGCTGCGTCGTCGTCCATGAAGCGACGATGACGTCGGGCTTCGGCGCGGAGTTGAGCGCGCTCGTCCAGGAGAACTGCTTCTATCATCTCGAGGCGCCAGTCGTGCGCGTCACCGGGTGGGACACGCCCTATCCGCACGCCCAGGAGTGGGATTATTTCCCGGGGCCGGCGCGGGTCGGCCGCGCGCTCAAGGCCGCGATGGAGGCGTGAGATGGGACTCCGCATCATCAAGCTTCCCGATGTCGGCGAGGGTGTGGCCGAGGCCGAGCTGGTCGAATGGCACGTCGAGGTCGGCCAGTCGGTGCTGGAGGACCAGCTCCTCGCCGCCGTCATGACCGACAAGGCAACCGTCGAGATCCCGTCGCCCGTCGCCGGCACCGTTGTCGCGCTGGGCGCCGAGGTGGGCGGCGTGCTGGCCGTCGGCGCCGAGCTGGTCCGCCTGGAGGTCGCGGGCGAAGGGAACGAGGAAGTAGCGGCGGCTCCTCGGGAAGCAGTGGTCCCTCGGGAAGCAGCGGCGACCGCACGGCCCACCGCTCCCGTGACCGCTGCGGCGCCGCAATCCCCCGCGCCGACGATACCGGCTGCGCCGACTGGGCCGGCGAGCCGCGCGCCGACCAGCCGATCACCGGTAGGGCCGCCGCGGCCGCCGGGCGAAAAGCCGCTCGCCTCGCCCGCGGTGCGGCGGCGCGCGCGCGATGCCGGTGTCGATCTGCGCCAGGTGCGCGGCACCGGCCCGGCGGGCCGCATCGGCCATGACGACCTCGACGCGTTTCTGCGCGGCGCGCCGAAGGCAGCGATGTCCACCGGCCGGGTTGCCAATACCGGCGTCGAGATCGTCAGGATCATCGGGCTGCGCCGGCGCATCGCCCAGAACGTGGCGGAGTCCAAGCGCCGGATCGCCCACTTCTCCTATGTCGAAGAGATCGACGTCACCTCGCTGGAAGAGCTGCGTGCGACCTTGAATGCCGGGAAGAGCCCGGATCGCCCGCGCCTCACGCTCATGCCGTTCCTGATGCAGGCCCTGGTCAAGGCGGTCGCCGATTTTCCCGAGATGAACGCGCTTTACGACGACGAGGCCGAGACGCTCGAGCGGCATGGTGGCGTTCACATCGGCATCGCCACGCAGACGCCGGCTGGCCTCATGGTGCCCGTGGTCCGCCACTGCGAG
>MEMN01000097.1:4823-6095 GCA_001767945.1 Alphaproteobacteria bacterium RIFCSPHIGHO2_12_FULL_66_14
GGGCGCGCTCGGCGGCATCGCCACCACGCCCGTGATCAACCGGCCGGAGGTCGCCATCATCGGCGTCAACAAGGAGGTCGTGCGTCCGGTCTGGCAGGGCGCGCAGTTCGTGCCGCGCACCATGATGAACTTGTCGTCCTCCTTCGATCACCGCGTCATCGACGGCTACGTCGCGGCGCGCTTCATCCAGCGCCTAAAGGGCCTGATCGAGGCGCCGGCCACAATCTTCATGGAGGCATGAGATGGCCGAGATCGCCGCACAGGTGCTGATCGTAGGCGGTGGGCCGGGCGGTTATGTCTGCGCGATCCGCTCCGGCCAACTCGGCCTCGATGTCGTCCTGGTCGAGCAGGGCGGCCCCGACGGCGGGCTGGGCGGCACCTGCCTGAACGTTGGCTGCATCCCGTCGAAGGCGATCATCCATGCCGCCGACGCCTACGAGCGCGCGGTCGAGCAGGCGAGGTCCCAGCCGTTTGGCCTGAGCGTCGAGCGGCCGGCCATCGACTTCGCGCGCACCGTCGAGTGGAAGGACGGCATCGTCGGCCGGCTGACGAGCGGCGTCGGCGCGCTCCTGAAACGGCACCGGGTCAAGATCGTGCAGGGCCACGCCACGATGGTCGACGGCAAGACCTGCCGGGTCGAGACCGACACGGGGCCGCAGGTCGTCCGGGCCGAGCACGTCGTGCTGGCGACCGGCTCGATGCCGGCGTCCCTGCCCGCGATGCCGTTCGGCGGCCGGGTCATCTCGTCGACCGAAGCCCTGTCGCTGCAGCAGATTCCCCAACGCCTGGTCGTGGTCGGCGCCGGCTATATCGGGCTCGAGCTCGGGACGGCCTTCGCCAAGCTCGGCGCCAAGGTGACGGTGATCGAGGCGGAGGACCGTATCCTGCCGGTCTACGACGCCGAACTGGCCCGTCCAGTCGCCCGGCGGCTGCAGGCGCTGGGGGTCGAGGTGCTGACGCGGACCCGGGCGGTCGGCCTCTCCGACGGGGGCGACGCGGTGCGGGTCGAGCGGCAAGGCGCTGCGGCGCGCGGCCTCGCGGCCGACCGCATCCTGGTCGCCACCGGCCGGCGCGCCCGTGTCGCGGGCTTCGGCCTCGAACGGCTCGACCTCACCATGAATGGTGCCTTCATGGCGATCGACGAACGCTGCGCCACCTCGATGCGCAACGTCTGGGCGATAGGCGACCTCACCGGCGAGCCGATGCTGGCCCACCGCGCCATGGCCCAGGGCGTGGTGGTGGCCGAGCTGATCGCCGGCCATCGCCGCGTCT
>MEMN01000098.1:0-147 GCA_001767945.1 Alphaproteobacteria bacterium RIFCSPHIGHO2_12_FULL_66_14
TGAGGCCGCGATTACCCGGCACATGGACGCCGTCGCTGACCTCCGGGATCGATCCCTCGCCACCTGGCCAGCGGTTGCAGTCGATCACCAGCCGCGAATAGGCCGACGCAACGAGCGGTGCATCGAGCGCGGAGGCGAGTTCGATCG
>MEMN01000098.1:180-285 GCA_001767945.1 Alphaproteobacteria bacterium RIFCSPHIGHO2_12_FULL_66_14
GGCTTGCAAGCTTGTCTTCGGAAATGCCGAGATCGCCCAAGGTCTTGGGAACGGTCTTGCTGGCATGGTCGCAGAGCAGCAGAAGCGGCGCCTTGCCCTTTTCAT
>MEMN01000098.1:355-3823 GCA_001767945.1 Alphaproteobacteria bacterium RIFCSPHIGHO2_12_FULL_66_14
ATAGTGCGAAGATTGCGCAAATGAAAGACGCCGATGCCCGCGCCCTGTTGCGCGACCTGTTCGATGCCGCGCTGGCGGCCGCCCGCCCCGCCACCTGCCTCGCGCCCTACATTGCCAAGCTCGCGCCGCCGAAAGGGAGGACGATCGTGATCGGCGCCGGCAAGGCGAGTGCGGCGATGGCGCGCGCGGTGGAAGACCAGTGGCCGCATCCACTCGAAGGCCTCGTCGTCACCCGCTATGGCTATGGCGAGACCTGCAAGCGCATCGAAATCGTCGAAGCAGCGCATCCCGTACCCGACGAGAAGGGCCGCGCCGCCGCCGGACGCATCCTCGAAAAGGTGAAGGGCCTCTCGGCCGACGATCTCGTGCTCTGTCTCATCTCGGGCGGCGCTTCGTCGTTGCTGGCCCTGCCCGCTCCCGGCCTGTCACTGGCCGACAAGCAGGAGCTCAATCGCGCGCTGCTGAAATCGGGCGCCAATATCGTCGAGATGAACACGGTGCGTAAGCATCTCTCGGCGATCAAGGGCGGAAGGCTCGCCATCGCGGCGCAGCCGGCGCGCGTCCTGTCGTGGCTGATCTCCGACGTGCCCAACGACGATCCCGGCGTGATTGGCTCCGGACCGACCGTCGCCGACCGCACGACATTTGCCGATGCGCTGGCGGTACTGGCCAAGTATCGGATCGATCCACCCGCATCGGTGCGCACGCATCTCGAGTCGGGGCTTGCGGGCAAGATCGAGGAAACACCGAAACCCGCCGATCCGCGACTGAAGCGCGTCGAGACGGTCATCGTGGCAACACCGAAGCAATCTCTCGACGCCGCGGCAGCGGTCGCGCGTTCGCGTGGTTGCGTCGTCGTGATGCTGGGTGACAATCTCGAGGGTGAAGCGCGCGAGCTCGGCGCGGCGCACGCCCGTCGTGCCCTCGATCTCGTGGCGGGCGCAAAGAAGCCCACGGTGATTCTCTCCGGCGGCGAGACGACGGTGACGGTACGCGGCAAGGGCCGCGGCGGACGCAACGTCGAGTATCTGCTGGGCAAGGCGATCGAGGCGGATGGTTCACCACAGATCTGGGGCCTCGCCGCCGATACCGACGGCGTCGATGGCGCAGAGGAGATCGCGGGCGCCATTTTCACACCCGACTCGCTGGCACGCGCCCTTGCCAAGGGGCACGATCCCAAGGCCATGCTGCACGACAACGACGGCCACAGCTTCTTCGAAAGTCTCGGCGACAGCCTGATCACCGGGCCGACCCGGACCAACGTCAACGACTTCCGCGCCACCCTGATCGTGCCTCATTGATCCACCTCATTGAACCTATGGGCCAGATGACGACCTACACCGGCTCCTGCCACTGCGGCGGCATCGCGATCCGCTTCAACTCCGAGAAGAAGCCCGAGGAGATGCGCGTCGGCCGTTGCGGCTGCAGCTTCTGCCGCCGCCATGGCGCGCGGACCCTGGGCGATCCGGCGGGATCGGTCGAATTCCGCTGCAAGCCTGGAATCCTCTCCCGCTACCGCTTTGGACTCGGCATCACCGACTACCTGTTTTGCGCTGCATGCGGCACCTATGTGGGCGCCGTGATGCCGGATGAAGGCGGCGCCATCGGCATCGTCAACGTCAACTCGCTCGACATTCGGGACACTTTCGACCCCGCACCGCCCCTGCATCATTACGACGGCGAGGACGAGGCCCGGCGGCGCAGCCGCCGTCGAAAGTTCTGGATGAAGGCGACCGTGATCGCCTAACGTCCCCCCATGGCTGTACTCGGAGTGATTGCCGACGATTTTACCGGCGCGACCGACGTCGCGGGCATGCTGGTCAAGGGCGGCATGCGCACGATCCAGACGATCGGCGTGCCGCCCGCGGGAACCATTCCCGACGATGTCGACGCCGTCGTCGTGGCGCTCAAGACGCGCTCGATCCCGGCCAAGGAGGCCATCGCCCAGTCGCTCGACGCGCTGAAGGCGCTTCAGGCAGCAGGCTGCGTTCGCTTCTTCTTCAAATACTGCTCGACGTTCGATTCGACTGATGCCGGCAACATCGGGCCGGTGAGCGATGCCCTGCTCGATGCGCTGAAGGCGAAGCAGGCGACCTACTGCCCGGCCTTTCCGGTGAACGGCCGCACCATCTTCTTCGGCCATCTGTTCGTGGGCGACCTGCTGCTGTCGGACACGCACATGCGCCACCATCCGCTGACACCGATGACCGATTCCAGCCTCGTGCGCGTGCTGGCGCGGCAAACGAAGCACAAGGTCGGGCTGGTGCCGTTGAAGCGGGTGCAGTCCGGGTCCGCCGAGCTGCGCGCCTCGCTCGACAAGCTCGCGGCCGAGGATGTGCGCCATGTCGTCGTCGATGCCGTGGCCGATACCGATCTCGGCATCATCGGCGAGGCTGTTGGCGATGACGTGCTCGTGACCGGCGGCTCCGGCGTGGCGCTGGGCCTGCCGGCCGCCTATCGCCGCCGCGGATTGCTCGCGCACAAGGCCAATGCCGACGCGCTGCCGAAAGTGGCCGGCGCGGCGGCCGTGCTCGCGGGCTCCTGCTCGGCGGCAACGCTCGGCCAGATCGCTGCTTTCAAAGGTCCGCAGCTCGCACTCGACACCGACGCCATCTGCCGCGGCGAGCCTGTTGGCGAGAAGGCACTGGACTGGGCCAAGGACAAACTGGGCAACGGCCCGATCCTGCTATCGGCCAGCGACAAGCCTGACGCCGTGAAAGCGCTGCAGGCGAAATACGGCATCGAGAAATCGAGCCAGGCGATCGAGAAAACGATGGCCGCTCTGGCGCGCGGGCTGGTCGCTTCAGGCGTCGGCCGCCTGGTCGTCGCGGGCGGCGAGACCTCGGGCGCCGTGGTGGGTGCCCTCGACGTGACGGCGCTGCGCATCGGACCGGAGATCGACCCCGGCGTACCCTGGACCGCATCGGTCGGAAAGAAGCCGCTGTTGCTGGCGCTGAAGTCAGGCAACTTTGGCGCGCCGGATTTCTTCACCAAAGCCTTCGAGCGGCTATGAGCACCAAAGAGTCCAAGACCCGCGACGCGATCTGCGCGCTGGGCGCCAAGCTCGCTGCCCGCGGCCTCTGCCCGGGCACGTCGGGCAACATCAGTGCGCGCATCGACGATGGCTGGCTGATGACCCCGACCAACTCGTCGCTGGGCGAGCTTGAACCCGGTCAACTCTCCAAGCTCGATCTTTCCGGAAAGCATGTGGCGGGCGATCCACCGACCAAGGAAGCCCTGCTGCACCGCTCGGTCTACGACGTGCGCCCCAAGGACGGTGCGATCGTGCACCTTCATTGCACGCATGCCGTGGCGATCTCCTGCCTCGATCCGTCGTGCCACCACAGCAAGGAAACGACGCTGCCGCCGATCACGCCCTACTTCGTGATGCGGGTCGGCAAGCTGCCGCTGGTGCCCTATTTCAAGCCGGGCGATCCCAAGCTCGCCGACGCCATTCGCGAATATGCG
>MEMN01000098.1:3830-6041 GCA_001767945.1 Alphaproteobacteria bacterium RIFCSPHIGHO2_12_FULL_66_14
ATCGCGCCGTGCTGCTCGCCAACCATGGCCCGGTGGTCGCCGGCACCTCGCTGTCGGCGGCTTCCGCCTCGATCGAGGAACTGGAGGAGACCGCCAAGCTCCACCTGCTGCTGCAGGGCCTCAAAGTGCGCACGCTTTCGGATGCGCAGGTGCGCGACGTCGAAGAAGCCTTCCCATCCTGATTGGAATAGAAATGCCCAAGCTCGCCGCCAATCTGTCGTGGATCTACCAGGAGGTGCCGCTCCTGCAGCGCTTTGGCGCCGCCGCGGCGCACGGCTTCAAGGCGGTGGAAATCCTGTTCCCCTACGAAGCGCCGGCCGCCGAGGTTGCGGCCGAACTCAACAAGCACAAGCTCACGCAGGCACTGTTCAACCTGCCGCCGGGTGATTGGAGCAAGGGCGAGCGCGGGCTAGCCGCCCTGCCCGGCCGCGAGGCTGAGTTTG
The DNA here is from genome assembly GCA_001767945.1 of Alphaproteobacteria bacterium RIFCSPHIGHO2_12_FULL_66_14. Classification (GTDB taxonomy): domain Bacteria; phylum Pseudomonadota; class Alphaproteobacteria; order Reyranellales; family Reyranellaceae; genus Reyranella. The sequence goes on from MEMN01000098.1 coordinate 4,274, forward strand.
CCGCGGCGCTCGAAAAGGCGCTTGACTACGCAAAGGCGCTGGAGTGCCGGACGCTCCACGTCATGTCGGGCATGATCGCGCCGGGCGCCGACACCAAGGCGATGCATCGCACCTTCGTCTCGAACCTCAAGAAGGTCTGCGACCGCACGGCCAAGAGCGACCTCACGATCGTGCTGGAGCCGATCAACCACCGCGACATTCCCGGCTACTTCACCAACACTACCGACCAGGTGAAGCAGATCATCGACGAGGTGGGCGCGCCGCATCTGCGCCTGCAGCTCGACCTCTATCATATGCAGGTGACCGAAGGTGATCTGCAGAAGCGGATGGAGCGGCTGTTCCCGATCACTGCTCACGTTCAGATCGCCGGCAACCCCGACCGCAACGAACCGGACATCGGTGAGGTCAACCATCTCTATCTGCTCGATGTGCTCGACCGGCTCGGCTACCAGGGCTACGTCGGCCTGGAATACAAACCCAGGACCACGACCGGCGCCGGCCTCGGCTGGGCCGCGAAGTACGGCATCAAGGCCTGAGCCATGGCAGACAAGAACACGCCGGTCGTCGCCTTCGTCGGCCTGGGCTCGATGGGCCTCGGCATGGCGAAGAACCTGCTGAAGCACGGTCACGAGGTGATCGGCGTCGATCCGAGCGCCGCCGCGTGCGAGGCCTTCACTGCAGCCGGCGGGACGACTGCGACCACGCCGGCTGAAGCAGCCAAGGTGGCGGACGTGGTCGTCGTTGCCGTCGTGAACGCACAGCAGGTCGAGGCGGTGCTCTATGGCGAGGGTGGCGCCGTGGCGACGTTGCGCAAGGCTGGCCTGGTCATGCAATGCGCCACCGTTCCCCCGGCCTTCGCCCGGGCGCTGGGCGAGCGGCTGGCCAAGAGCGGCCACGAGTTGCTCGATGCACCGATGTCCGGTGGTCGAGCCCGCGCCGAGAGCGGAGAACTCACTTTCATGGCCTCCGGCGTGCCACAGGCTTTCGCCACAGCCGAGTCCATCCTCTTGGCCACGTCTGCAAAAGTCTTTCGCCTCGGCGAGGCCGCCGGCATCGGCTCGCTGGTGAAGACGGTGAATCAGCTTCTGGCCGGCGTCCACATCGCCACCGCCGCCGAAGCCATGGCGCTTGCCGCCAAGGCCGGGGCCGACACGCGCGCGGTCTACGAGGTGATCTCGGCCAGCGCCGGTAATTCCTGGATGTTCGGCAACCGTGTGCCGCACATGCTCGATGACGATTTCTCGCCGCTGTCGGCGGTCGAAATCTTCGTAAAAGACCTCGGGCTGGTGCTGAACACCGGCCATGAGCATCGCCTGCCGCTGCCCATGGCGGCGGCGGCCCACCAGCTTTTCCTCGCCGCCGCCGGGGCCGGATGGGGCCGGCTGGATGACGCCGCCGTCGTCAAGGTCTACGAGCAGGCAGGCGACTTCAAAGTGTCGTCACCGAAGAAGTAGACTGGACCCTATGCGTCGCCAGCGTTTCACCAAGATCGTCGCCACCCTGGGCCCCGCCAGCTCGAGCCCGGAGCGCCTGCGCCAACTGTTCGAGGCCGGCGCCGATGTCTTCCGCCTCAACTTCAGCCACGGCGCACAGGAAGATCACCGCCAGCGGGTCGAGCAGCTCCGGGCACTGGAAAAGAAGTACAATCACCCGATCGCAATCCTGATGGATCTGCAGGGCCCCAAGCTGCGGCTGGGCGTGGTCGGCAAGCAGCCGATGGATCTGAAGAAAGGCCAGAAGCTGCGCTTCGACATGGACCCCAAGCCGG
>MEMN01000099.1:0-1472 GCA_001767945.1 Alphaproteobacteria bacterium RIFCSPHIGHO2_12_FULL_66_14
TCGCCGCACCAGGACCGCGACGAGGCCGACTACGGCCATCCCATCGTGTCGGTGTCGCTGGGCGTACCCGCGACGTTCCAGTTCGGCGGACCGAAGCGCTCCGATCCGATGAAGAAGGTGGCGTTACGCCATGGCGACGTCGTGGTGTGGGGCGGCCCGTCACGCCTCGCCCATCACGGCGTGCTCGCCTTGAAAAGCAGCGAGCATCCGTTGACCGGGAGCCGCCGCTTCAATCTCACGCTCCGCAAGGCCTTGTGACGCCGCTCATTCGGCGACGAAGAACGGCAGCGTCACTTCCTTGTTGACCGGCTCGAAGCCGAGGCGCACGCGCTTGCCGATCTCGAGGTCGGCTTCGGCTACGCCGCGCAGCGGCGCGTTCACGCGCACCGGGACATCACCACCGGCATCCATGTCGACCAGCGCCACGATGTAGGGCGCAGCAGCCTTGAAGAAGAAATTGAAGGGATGGTGGCAGACCGTCCAGGCGTGGATCTTGCCACCCTGCGGTGCTTCCCTGAATTCGCTATCCATCGAGAAGCAGTGCGGGCAGACCGGCCGCGGATAATGCCGGACCTTGCCGCAAGCCGCGCAGTGCTGGAGCATGAACCTGCCCTCGCGCATGCCATCCCAGAAGGGCTGGCTTTCGCGCGTCGGCACGGGCAACGGGCGCTCAGGGGCCGGGGCGGGTGCCGGCGCGGCAGCTGGCGCGGTGCTCATGCCGCCCTCCGGAGGATCGCGATCGAGCCGTCGCCCATGTCGCCGTAGCCGGTGACGAGCCCCACCTCGGCGTCCTTGACCTGCGCCTTGCCGGCTTCGCGCCGGAGCTGGCGCGTGAGCTCGATCACATGATTGAGGCCCACGACATGGCCCTGGCTCAGGAGTCCGCCATGCGTGTTGATCGGCAGCGCGCCGCCGAGGCCAATGCGGCCGTCCATCACGAACGGTCCGCCCTCGCCCGTCTTGCAGAAGCCCAGGATCTCGAGCTGGCGGATCACCGTGAAGGTGAAGCAGTCGTAGATCTCCGCGACGTCGATATCCTTCGGACCCACACCGGCCATCTCATAGGCCCGTGGCGCCGACTTCACGAGGCCGAACTCCAGCAGGTCGGGTCGCTGGGCGATCGAGGCCGGCGATTCGGGATGGCCCTCGGCCACGCCCAGGATCGTGACCAGCGGATTCTTCAGGTCGCGCGCCCGCTCGGCGCGGCTGATGACGATGGCGGCACCTCCGTCGCTCTCCAGACTGCAGTCGAACAGGCGGAAGGGATCGGAGATCATGCGCGAGGCATGATGCTCCTCGACCGTGAGCGGCTTGTTCATCACGACGTTGCCGTTCAGGATCGCATGCCGGCGGGTGACGACGGCAACCTCGGCGAAGTGGCGCGCCGTGGTGCCGTAGAGCTCCATGTGGCGGCGCGCGCCCTGGGCGTAGAGCTGGGCCGGCGCAAACATGCCGATCGGCGCCTCGAACTC
>MEMN01000099.1:1539-6596 GCA_001767945.1 Alphaproteobacteria bacterium RIFCSPHIGHO2_12_FULL_66_14
CCATGGCCGCACTCTGGATGGCGGCCACGCAGGTGGCGCCGCCCATCGGCACGAACAGCGAGAGTTTCAGGTCAGGCAGGCCGAGATTGGCGATGAAATCCTCGGCGATGCCGCCGCCCGGGAAGTACGGGATCACGCCGTCGATGTCGCGGGGCGAGAGCCCTGCGTCGGCGATGGCGGCGAGGCTCGCCTCGAGCTGCAGGGCGAGAGCGCTCTTGGGCGTGCCGCGCGTGTAGGCGGTTTCGCCGATGCCGCTCACCGCCGCCTTGTCGCGAAGCGGATGCACCATTGTTTGTTTCCTCCGGCCGGCATCGTGCCCTAAGCTCGCGCCTTCGCGAAGGGGGAAGAATGTCCAAGGAAGAGCTGGTTTCGCTGTCGTCCGTCGAGATGCGTCGTCGTATCGGCACCAAGGAAATTTCGCCGGTCGAACTGCTGGAGGCCTGTCTCGCCCGCATCGAGGAAGTGAATCCCGCGGTCAATGCCGTCACCGCCATGTGCGTGGGGCGGGCGCGCAAGGAGGCGAAGGCCGCCGAAACGGCGGTGCGGCGCGGCGAAGAGCTGCCGCTGCTGCACGGCCTGCCGGCCGGCATAAAAGATCTCGAAGAGACCAAAGATCTTCTCACGACCTACGGCTCGCCGCTCTACCGCGACTTCGTGCCGGCCTACGACAACGTGATGGTGAACCGCGTGCGCCAGGCAGGCGCGATCATCGTCGGCAAGACCAACGTGCCGGAGTTCGGCGCGGGCTCGAACAGCCGCAACCCTGTGTGGGGCGCCACGGGCAACCCGTTCAACACCACGCTCAATGCCGGCGGCTCCTCGGGCGGCTCGGCCGCGGCGCTCGCCACCGACCTCCTGCCGGTCTGCACCGGCTCCGACACCGGCGGCTCGCTGCGCAACCCGGCGGCCTATTGCGGCATCGTGGGCTTCCGCCCCTCGCCCGGCATGGTGGCCGTCGAGCGCCGCGCCATGGGCTGGACGCCGATCTCGGTGCTGGGCCCGATGGGTCGCTCGGTGGCCGACCTCAGCCTGCTCTTTGCGACGCAGATCGGCCAGCACGACACCGATCCGCTCAGCTTCCCGGTCGACGGCGCCGCCTTCGCCGAGCCGTGGCCGGTCGATCTCGGCAGTCTCCGTGTCGCCTGGACCGAAGACTTCAGCGGCGCCCCCGTCGAGAAGGGTGTTCGCGCCACGATGCGCGAGAAAATGAAGGCGATGAAGCCCCTGTTCCGCAGTCTCGACAAGGTCGAGATCGACTACGGCCAGGCCGATCGCTGCTTCGACGTGATCCGCGCGGTGAGCTTCCTGTCGCGCTATCAGGACCTCTACACCAACAACAAGAAGATGCTCGGCCCCAACATCATCGCCAACTACGAGATCGGCGCCAAGCTCAGCCTGGCCGACTTCGCCTGGGCGCATGCCGAGCAGACGCGCATCTTCCGCAAGTTCCAGGAACTCTACCGCGACTACGACCTGGTGCTGGGCCCCACGGTCGGCTTCTCGCCCTTCCCGTGGAAGCAGCTTTACATCGACGAGATGGATGGCAAGAAGCTGCGCAACTACTATCACTGGATGGCGTCGGTCTATTTCGTGACGCTCGCCAGCAACCCCGCGGTGTCGCTGCCCTGCGGCCTCGACCACAGGAAGATGCCGTTTGGCCTGCAAGTGATCGGCCGCTTCCGCGGCGACGGCGAGGTGCTGGGTGCGGCGCATGCGATGGAACAGGCTTTCAAGGGCATTCCCGGCCTCGCGCGGCCGCTGCCGAACATCGCCAAGCTCAGGAAGCCCACGCCGGCATTGAAGTCGATCGTCACGCATCCGCCCAAGCTCGACGCCAAGGCGGCGCGCGGACCGGCACCCGGCGCGCTCTGAGAAACGCGGCATTCCCACCGGGGTTGCGCGACCGACTTTACATAAATTCATTTTGCCGCCGCAGTGGCGCCACCGGCGCCGACGTACCTCATTGCATGGAGCCTCGTTTCCCGACGGGCATCCGATGGAGGTAAGTCATGCGCAACGTGAAATGGCTGATGGCGGCAGGCCTCGTGGCCGTGACCGCGGGCTGCGTGGAGTCCTCGGGCTATCCCAACTCGTCCTATAGTGCCAATCGCGGCTACTACAGCGACGGCACCTACTACAACGCCAATACGTCGCGGCGCGGCCCCAATGGCGACTATGACCGCGACGGCGTGCCCAACCGCTACGACCGTGACGCCAACGGCGACGGCGTTCCCGACCGCTTCCAGCGGTAGGGCAGTCTGGTCCCAGCCATGCCTTCAACAAATCCCAATTACGCCGTCACGTCACCATGGTCGGGACCGTATATGCCAGCATGGGAGGAGCCTCGACATGGCGACTCTCCCGCGGAGGCAACGATGAGCAACCTCAGGGTTCTTGTCTCGGCAGGCGCGATGCTTGCGACAGCCGGATGCGTGGACACGATGGGGTCGGGCTATCCCGCGACCTCGTACGGCTACGGCAACGGCTACTACAGCCAGCCGACCTACTACAGTCAACCCACCTACTACAGCCGGCCAGCCTACTATTCGGCGCCGGCGCCCAGGGTCGTGACCCAGACCCGCTACGTGCCGGTCGCGCAGCCCCGCCGCTATCGCGACAGCGACCGCGACGGCATCCCCGATCGCTACGACCGCGACCGGAACGGCGACGGCGTGCCCGACCGCCACCAGCGCCGACGCAGCTACTAGCGGCGCCTCTTCCGCCTTCCGGCGCGAAGCTCGGCGTCGTGCTGGCCGAGCGTGGGTGCGGCGCGGCGCACGCCACCCGGCGTCGCCGACAGTTTTAGCGGCACGCCCAGCGTCTTCTGGCGGCCCGCCTTGGCATGATCCACTTCGACCACCATGCCGCGCGCGAGAATCTGCGGATCGGCGAAGACCTCGTCGTGGTGCAGCACCGGCCCGGCCGGGATGCCCTCGGTCTCCAGGGCCGTCATCCAGTCGCCGGTCGAGCGCTTCACGATCTCGGCCTGCAGGATGCCCACGATCAACTCGTTGTTCTTCACGCGGTCGGCATTGGCCTTGAAGCGTGGATCGTCGGCCACCTCGGGCTTGCCGATCAGGGCGCAGAGCTTGCGGAAGAAATTCTGCTGCGCGCCGCCGATGGTGAGCCAGCCGTCGGCCGTCTGGAACACCTGGTAGGGCGAGGAGCCGCGATGGGCCTGGCCGAGCTTCTCCGGCCTGATGCCGTTGGCGAAATAGTTGGCGGCCTCGTAGACACCCAGCGACACCGTGGCCTCGAGCAGCGAGGTTTCTACCCACTGGCCCTGGCCGGTCTTCTGCCGCGCCTGCAGGGCGGCCAGGATGCCGATGGTGAGATAGAGGCCGGCGCCGACGTCGGAGATGGCGAGCGGGATGCGGTAGGGCGGCCCGTCCTTGGGCCCGGTCACCGACATCAGGCCCGACATCGCCTGGATCATCAGGTCGAAACCGCCGCGCCTGGCATAGGGCCCGGTCTGGCCGAAGCCCGAGATCGACCCCAGTACCAGCCGGGGGTTGCGGGCACTGAGGGCTGCCCAGCCGAGGCCCAGCCGCTCCATCACGCCGGGCCTGAAATTCTCCAGCACGACGTCGGCGCCGTCGACCAGCTCCCAGAAGACTTCCAGGTCGGCCGCGGCCTTGAGGTCGAGCTTAATGCCGCGCTTGTTGCGGTTCCACAGCATGAAGGGCGCCGACTCGCCTTCGACGAAAGGCGGCGCGCCGCGCATGGCGTCGCCCTGCGGGCTTTCGATCTTGATGACGTCGGCGCCGAGGTCGGCAAGCTGCATGCCGCAGAACGGGCCCGACAGGTGCGTGGTCAGGTCGAGAACGACCAGGCAGTCGAGAGCGCCGGCCATCCTAATCGCCCAGCAGTTTCTTGAGGTCGGCCATCGTCGCCATCCATTTGCTGACGCCGAACCCGTTGGACACGACCTTGCCATCCTTGACGATCAGGAAACGCGGCGTGCCGCTCTTGCGCGGGATCTGCTCGAGGACCGGCTTCAGATCGCCCGGCCAGTAGCGCTCCTGGTAGGCCTCCTTGAGCCTGGGCGGTTCGACCTCGATCCATGTCACTTCCCGGAACTCCGGCGAGGCCAGCCACTTGGCCTTGTGGGCATTCTTCCATGTCGTGCAGGGCGGACAGTCCCAGCCGCCGACATAGATGACCTTGATGTCCGACGCCGCGCGGGCCGAGCCGAGCGCGATCGCAGCAGCCACCGGGGCGAAAAGGAAGGCGCGGCGATTCATGTCAGGTAATCTAGGCCGGCATGCCCCGCCCCACCAAACCCTCTCTCGTCACGCTGGGTGACTTCTTCCGGCTCGCGGTTCGCCGCTTCCGCGCCGCCCGTCTCGCCTACGGCCACGGCACCACCAACGCCCGCGATGAGGCGGCCTTCCTGGTGCTGGAGGCACTGCGCCTGCCGATCCACAGCCTCGACCCGTACCTCGACCTCCGACCGACCGCCGCCGAACGGGCGCGGTTGCTCACCCTGATTGACGCCCGCGTGGCGCTGCGCCTGCCGGCGCCCTACCTGGTGGGCGCGGCCTACATGCACGGCGTGCGTTTCCACGTCGACCGGCGGGCGCTGATCCCGCGCTCCTTCATCGGCGACCTGCTGGTGGGCGGCGGCCTGCCGCTCGGCGATCCCAACCGCATCCGCCGCGTGCTCGACCTCTGCACCGGCTCGGGCTGCCTGGCCGTCCTGGCGGCGCTGGTCTTTCCGCGCGCCCGGATCGACGCGGTCGATCTCTCCGCCGGCGCGCTGGCCCTGGCGCGGCGCAACGTGGCGACCCATCGCCTGGGCGACCGGATCACGCTCCATCGCGGCGATCTTTTCGAACCGCTGGGCTCCAGCCGTTACGACCTGATCCTCAGCAACCCGCCCTACGTCGACGCCCGCGGCATGGCCAGGCTGCCGCCGGAGTATCGCCACGAGCCGCGGATGGCGCTGGCCGCCGGTGACGACGGGCTCGATCTGGTGCGCCGAATCCTGGCCGACGCGCCGAAGCATCTCGCGAAGAACGGCGGCCTGCTCTGCGAGATCGGGCGCGGCCGCAAGC
>MEMN01000099.1:6604-8885 GCA_001767945.1 Alphaproteobacteria bacterium RIFCSPHIGHO2_12_FULL_66_14
TGGCTCGACACCGAGCAGAGCGAGGGCGAGGTCTTCTGGATCGCTGGAAGCGATCTCGGTTAGGCCGCATCTCCCAAACAGATCCCTAGCGCCCGCGCCGTCCGGATCAGGGTGCCGTCGGGATCGACGGTGCGCGAGCGGCCGACCACCTTCTCCAGCGGCACGTCGATCACTTGGCGGTTCCACCACGCCACCATCCGGTCGCCCTTGCCGCCGGCCAGCACGTCGACCGCGCGGACGCCCAGCGCCGAGGCGAGCAGCCGGTCCTCGGCCGTGGGCATGGCGCCGCGCTGGACGTGGCCCAGCACCGTGGCGCGCGCCTCGGCCCCCGTCGCCTTCGCCAACCGCTGGGCCAGCCACTCACCGACACCATGGCCGGGCGCATCGACCGCGGCATCGGCCGCTTCATCGGACTGCCCGGCGGCCTCGGCCACCACGACCAGCGCCGAGGTGCGGCCCCCGGCGCGCAGACCGGCGATATGGCTGACGACGCGATCGAGCCGCCAGTGCACCTCGGGAATCAACACGACATCGGCGCCGCCCGCGATGCCGGCGGCGATGGCGATGTGGCCGGCGTCACGCCCCATCACCTCCAGCACCATGACGCGCTCGTGGCTGGCGCCGGTCGGCTGCAGGCGGTCCAGCGCTTCGGTGGCGATGGCGACGGCCGTCGAATAGCCGACGGCGCGCTCGGTCTGGCCGACGTCGTTGTCGATGGTCTTCGGAATGCCGATGAGGGGCAGGCCCGACGGCGCCAGCAGGCGGCGCAGGATGGCGAGGCTGCCGTCGCCGCCGACACCGATCAGCCCGTCGAGGCGGAGCTGTCGCAAGCCTTCGACCATCTCGCCGGAGCGATCCTTCAGGCTGCCATCCGGCATGGGAAAGGCGAAGGGATCGCCGCGGTTGGTGCTGCCGAGGAACGTGCCGCCCTGGCGCGCCAGCGCCGAATCGAGGCGGGCCGGCTCGAGCGTCACGGCTTCGACCGGGCGCGCGAGCAGGCCCAAGGTGCCGCGGCCGATGCCGATCGTCGTCCAGCCGTAGCCGTGATGCCCCCGCAACGCCACGGCGCGGATCACGGCGTTGAGGCCAGCGCAGTCGCCGCCGCTGGTCAGGATTCCGATTCGCTTGGTCATACCCTGCCCCTTGCCGCTATTCTGGCATCAAAGGAGTCCGACATGCGTTGCATCGCAAGCCTCTTCGTCGCCGCCCTCGTGCTGCCGCTGGCCGCCCAGGCACAGCACCACCCGCAACCCTACGCTGGCCAGGAGTCGCGCCCGGTCAAGGCCTTGTCACCCGAGCAACTCGCCGACCTACGTGCCGGCCGCGGCATGGGGCTCGCCCTGCCGGCGGAGCTTAACGGCTATCCCGGGCCGACGCATGTGCTGGAACTCGCCGGACCGCTCGGCCTCACACCCGAGCAACGCGCCCGCACCGAAGCCCTCGTCGCCGCCATGAAGGCCGAGGCGATCCCGCTCGGCGAGCGGCTGATCGCCGATGAAACGGCGCTTGACCGCCTGTTCGCCGAGAAGCGGGCGACGGCCGGGACGCTCGACGCGGCAAGCGCCAGTATCGGCGCGACCCAGGCGGCGCTCAGGGCCGCCCACCTGCGCTATCATCTCGACATGATGGCGGTGCTCACCCCCGAGCAGGTCGCGCGCTATGGCACGCTGCGCGGCTATGGCGGCGGCAGCCATCGCCACTGAGGCGGGAATGACGGCATCGTCGCCGTCAAAGGTTGAACGGACCAATCAATCTTGAAGTCCGTGGTCGCTGCGGCAGGATGGGCGGCATGAAGCCGCACTACACCATGTTCGCGGGCTATAACGCATGGGCCAACCGCCGTCTCTACGACGCTGCGGCGCGGCTGTCCGATGCCGACTACCGCGCCGACAAGGGCGCGTTCTTCAAATCCATCCACGGCACGCTCAACCACCTGCTGGCGACCGACCGCATCTGGATGCATCGATTCACCGGCCAGGGCGAGGCGCCCGAACGGCTGGACACAATCCTCCACGACCGCCTGGCCGACCTCGACGCCGCGCGCACCGCCTTCGACCGGCACATCATCGCCTGGATCGACGGCTTCGACGACGCGCAGTTGCGGGGTGTGATCCGCTACCGCCGCGTCTCGACGCCGGAAGAGTTCGTGCAGCCGCTGATGCCGGCGCTCGATCACTGGTTCAATCACCAGACCCACCATCGCGGCCAGGCGCACATGATCCTGACCACGCTTGGCCGGCAGGCGCCCGAACTCGACCTGCTCTACTACCAGCGCGAGGCC
>MEMN01000099.1:8897-21448 GCA_001767945.1 Alphaproteobacteria bacterium RIFCSPHIGHO2_12_FULL_66_14
CGCGCCTGAGCCGGCACGACCGTCGGCGAATTTGCTGCCGCCACGATGCTGACGCAGGATGCCGGGATGAAGAACGAGGATAGACGATGAATGCAGCGCAGGAGGACCGGCCGGTCCCCTACATGGAGCGGACGCGGCACTACTACCGGGCACTGGGCTACGAGCACGACTACGTCTGGGCGACCTTTGCAGAAGTGCCGTTCGCCCGCTTCGCCAAGCCGCTGGCGACGACGCGCCTCGCGCTGATCACCACGGCGAGCCCGCCGGGCCTCGCGAACCGCGATTCCAGGGGCGTACGGCATGTGTGGTCGGGCGAGGTCACCCCGCCGCCGCCCACACTGTTCACCGGCAATCTCGCCTGGGACAAGGAATCGACCCACACCGACGATCGCGGCTGCTACCTGCCCATCGAAGCCGCCGCCGGGCTGGCGGCCGAGGGCATCTTCAGCGGCCTTGCGGCGCGCTTCCACGGCGTGCCGACCGAATACAGCCAGCGCAAAACCATGGGGGAGGACGCGCCCGAACTGCTGGCGCGCCTTCGTGCTGACGGGGCGGACGGCGCGATCCTCTGCGCCCTTTGACCAGTCTGCCACCAAACCGTGAGTTTGGTCGCCCGACATCTCGAAGCCAACGGCCTGCCGACCGTGATCATCGGCTCGGCACTCGACGTCGTCGAGCATTGCGGCGTGCCGCGCTTCGTGTTCACCGATTTTCCGCTCGGCAATCCGGCGGGCCATCCCTGGCGCCCAGACATGCAGCGCGCCATCGTGGCACAGGCGGTGGGCCTGCTCGCTTCAGCCGAGGGCCCGAGAACGACCGTCAGGGCGCCCTTCGCGTGGCGCGACGATCCCGGCTGGCGCCAACGCTACGGCCGCGTCGATCCCGCGGAACGCGAGCGGCTGCTCGCGCTCGGGAAGGAACGCCGCGCCCGTCAGGCTGAGACCGACCGGGTCAAGAGCAGCTAGGCTTGAAAGCTAGTGGCTTACCGCGCCCAACAGAACTTTGTTGAGGATCGCCTTTTGTGACGCGGCGGCGGAAGAGCCGCCGCCAAAGCAGATCCATACCTGCCCATCTTGTTCCCACGCCTTGACCGTCGCACCCGTTCGCGTCGGGTCGACCCCGACCGCCTTCGCGATCGCGTCGAATCGCTTGAGCGTTTCCGCCACCGAGTACGGACTTTGCTGGATGCCGACACAGTCCACCGCGGGTGGCCCCAGCTTGGTGTCGTAGGCGCCGGCAATGCGGCGCGCCAGCTGGGTCAGATCGATTCCCTCCTTGTTGGCGAGCAGGGTTACGCAAACCAGTTCGGAAGGTGCCGTAAATCGGCTCAGAAAGGCAGATTGGCCGTTGGCCTGGCCGACGATGTACATGAGGCCCTTGCGGCCAGGAAAGCGCCATCCGCCCGTCAGCGGGACCGTCCGGGCGTTGTCCAGTGTCGTCGGCGAATAAAGCATCGCCCTGAGCGCCGCGTCCTTGACCAGGATCCCGCCGGCCAGCCCGATGTCCCACACGCTGACGTCCATGGCCGACGCCAGGAGCGCCGAGCCGCCCGCCGTGGCGACCGAATTATCGGACCTGTATCCGGTGGCGCGCTCGGTCGGGTTGATGAGCGTGGAGTCGGCCAGGAACGCCTGGTGGCGATTGCCGTTGTTCTCGACCGCTTCGCTGCGGAGCTTCGCCGCCTCGGCGGCGAACATCGTGTGATGCAAGCCGAGGCGTTCGAACTGGTTGATGCGGATGAAGTCGTCGTAGCGCTGGCCACTGGCGGCCTCCACCAGGCGAACCAGCAGGGAATGATCGGTCGCACCGGTTGCCACATCGGTGCCGGGCTTGAAGGCGAGTGGTCGGTCGCCGACCAGTTCGATCGCGTGCCCGAGGTGATTCTTCGATGACGGGTCGAACGATGGATGCCGCGTGTAGTCGACGATGCCCGAAGCGCGGGTCAGAAGCTGACGCACCATGATCGCCCGCCAGGCCGCCGGAAGGTCCGGAAGACGCGCGCCAATCTGGTCGCCGAGACCGAGCTTGCCTGTTTCAACCAACTGCATGATGGCGACGTTGCTGTAGGCCTCCACCATCTGCCCCAGATCGAAGAGCGTGTGTGTGGCGACCAGCAGGCGCTTGTCGACGTCGGCAACACCATAGCCAGTGACACGGGTGATATAGGGCGCCTGCACGATCGCCAGGGACATGCCCGGGATGGCGTGCTCCGTCATGAAATCGGCGATCATCTCGTCGATGGACCGCCCTTCATACGTCATCCGGGGATTGCCGCGCTCCGCCATCGCCGTCGCAGCCTTGCCGGCGAGACCCGCGGCGACCGCAGCCGCCAGGAAATGTCGACGCTGCAGTCCGAGGTCGTTCATTGGTCGCTTCGCCATTTTTCTTATCATGATGCGACAGCTTACTGGAGGCGGATCGCGGCCGTCGAGTTCGGCGCTGCGGCCAGGCGCTCGCCAGACGACAAAAAGCCCCGCTCGGCGGGGCTTTTTGTCTTTCCGGCAATGGTGGGCGCTGGGGGATTCGAACCCACGACCCGCTGATTAAGAGTCAGCTGCTCTACCAACTGAGCTAAGCGCCCCCCAATTGCTCGGGGCACTGCCGGAAGCGGCGCGGCTATACCAAGGCGGGTAACCCTTGTCGATAGCCCTGCGGCAAAGAAATCCCCGGGATTTTTCCCGGATTCTCACCGTGCCCACGGCAATTGCGCGTCGCGGTAGACATTGACCCCGATCAACAGGCCACAGGCGAACATTACCGAGACCATGGCGGTGCCGCCGTTGCTGACCAGCGGCAGCGGCACGCCGACCACCGGCAGGAGGCCCATGACCATGGCGGCGTTGATGAAGACGTAGAGGAACATCATGGCGGTGACGCCGAGCGCCAGCAGGCGGCCGAAATGGTGCTGGCTGCGGAAGGCAATGGAGAAGCCCCAGACCAGCACCAGGGCGAACAGGGCGAGCAGCGCGAAGGCGCCCATCATGCCCCACTCCTCGACGAAGGTGGTGAAGATGAAGTCGGTCTGCTTCTCGGGCAGAAAGTTGAGCGACGACTGCGTGCCTTTCAGGAACCCCTTGCCGAACAGGCCGCCCGACCCGATGGCGATCTTGGACTGGGTGATGTGGTAGCCGGCGCCCAGCGGGTCGCTATCGGGATCGAGGAAGGTGAGCACACGCTTGCGCTGGTATTCGTGCATGAACGACCAGGCGACCGGCAGGCACGCCACCGCTGTCACCGCCGCGGCGAGGAAAATCCACAGCCGCATGCCGGCGACGAACAGCAGCGCTCCGCCACCCATCAGCACCATCATCGCGGTGCCGAGGTCGGGCTGCACCATCACCAGCGCGACGGGCACCAGGATCACCAGCAGCGCCGGCAGGGTGTAGAGGACCTGCGACGCCTGCTCCTTGCGCAGGCCATGGTAGTAGCGCGCCAGCACCATGATCACTGCAACCTTGGCGATCTCCGACGGCTGGATCTGCATCGGCCCGATCACCAGCCAGCGCTGTGCGCCCATGCCGATCTTGCCGATCAGGTCGACGGCGACCAGCAGCACCAGCGAGATGATGTAGATCGGCCAGGCGAGCGCCAGCCAGACCCTGGGGTGGATCAACGCCACCGTCAGCATCAGCACCAGCGCTGCGCCGTAGCGTACGGCATGCCGGCTGGCCCAAGGCTCGAAGCGGCCGCCAGCCGCCGAGTAGAGCGCCACCACGCCGATGCCGGCGATCGCCGTCAGCACCAGCACCAGGCCCCAATTGACGCGCCAGATCCTTTCCGCGAAGCCGACCGGCGCCGGGGCGTCCAGCGCGACGCTGCTCATCGCGACGCCATCTTGCGGAAGCGGTCGCTGCGGCGTGACGGATCGCGCTTCATGGTCTCGACCAGCACGTCGCGACCGATCGGGCCGGCGGTGGCGCCGCCGGCCATGCCGTGCTCGACGATGACGGCGCAGGCATAGCGCGGATTGTCGACCGGACCGTAGCAGACGAACAGCGCGTGATGGCGCAGGTGCCACGGCAGCGAGGCCTGGGTGATGCCCATCTCGCGCTCGCGCTGGGTGATGCGCTTGACCTGGGCGGTGCCGGTCTTGCCGGCGAAGGCCAGCGCTGGATCGCGCACCTTGCCGTCGGCATCGCGGCGGAGCTGATTGGCAGTGCCATGGCCGGAATTCACGACCTGGTTCATGCCGTCCCGGATCATCGCCAGATGCTGCGGGTTGAGCCGGAGCGACGGCGCCGTGGGCGTGAGGGTGGGCGGCGGCGGCCCGAGCTCCTCGCGCGTCGTCGCCTTGGCGAGCAGCAGGTTGGGCTGCACCTCGTAGCCGCCGTTGGCGATGCGCGCCGTCATGACGGCGAGCTGCAGCGGCGTGCAGTTCATGTAGCCCTGGCCGATGCCGAGGTTGAACGTGTCGCCGTGCTGCCACGGCTTGCCGACCCTTTCCTGCTTCCAGGCGCGCGTCGGCTGGTTGCCGGCCGATTCGCCCGGCAAGCCGAGCTCGCTCTGCTTGCCGAAGCCCAGGCGGGCCGCCATGTCGCTGATGCGATCGACGCCGGCGCGCCGCGCCGCCTCGTAGAAGAAGCAGTCGCAGGACTGGGCGATCGCCTCGACGACGTTGGTCGAGCCGTGGCCCGTCTTCAGCCAGCAGTGGAACTTGATGCCACCCAGCATGAGGAAACCGAGGCACGGCAGCCGCGTCCAGGGCTCGATCGCCTTGGATTCGAGGGCGGCAAGCGCCGTCACCATCTTGTAGGTCGAGCCCGGCGGATAGATGCCGCCGATCGCCTTGTTGTTGAGCGGCCGCTCGGGGTTTTCCAGCAGGTCGCGCCACTCGGCATGGGTGATGCCGCGCGCGAAGGTGCTGGGGTCGAAGCCGGGCGTCGAGACCATGGCGATCACGTCGCCGGTGACCACGTCGAGCACGACGACAGAGCCGCTCTGGTGCTCCTTCATCTTGTCGGCGGCGAAGCGTTGCAGGTCGAGATCGATGGTGAGCAGCGCGTTCGAGCCCGGCTGGCCCTCGGTGCGGTCGAGTTCGCGCACAGCGCGGCCGACGGCGTTGACCTCGACCTGGACGGCGCCGGCGCGCCCGCGCAGGTCGTCCTCGAGCGAGCGCTCCACGCCCTTCTTTCCGAACCGTATGGTGGCGAGCTGCAGCACCGGGTCGTCGCGACCGGCGAGATCCTCGTCGGCAACGCGGCCGGTGTAGCCCACGATGTGGCTCGTCAGCTCGCCCTCGGGATAGTCGCGCGACTGGCCGAGGTCGATGAACACGCCGGGCAGGTCCGGCGCGTTGAACTCGAGGCGCGCCACCTCCTCCCAGCCGAGATTCTCGCGCACCACCACGGGCTGGGCGTTGCGGCTGCGCTTGAGGTCGCGCAGAAGGCGATTCCGCTCGGTCTCGCCGAGGCTCAGGATCTGGTCCAGGCGCTCGACCAGCACCTCGGCGCCGCGACCACGGTCCGACGCCGCCATGGCGCGGAAGTTGTTGCGGTTGACGGCCAAAGGCTGGCCGGTGCGGTCGAAGATCAGCCCGCGCGACGGCGGCAGCAGGCGCAGGTTGATGCGGTTCTCCTCGGCCAGCGTGGCGAAGCGCTGGGTCTCGATGACCTGGAGCTGGTAGAGCCGCCCGGCCAGCGCCGACAGCAGGATGCCCTGCACGCCGCCCAGCAGCAGGGCGCGCCGCGTGAACAGCCCGCTGCGTTCGCCGTCGCCCTTGCGGAAGGGCTTCACGACCCGGACCTCATGATGTCGTCTCCCCCGGCTGCGCCGTACCGCGCGACTCGTCGGGCACGTTCAGCGGGTCACGCGCGCGCACGCGGGCGAGCAGCGGGGCGAGCAGCGGATAGACCACGACCACCACGACATATTGCATCATTGCCGGCATGGGATCGATGGCCGTCCAGGTCCAAAGCGCAGTGAAGAACCACACGAGAATCACGAACCCCAGGGCGAGCAGGCAGAAGCCGAACCACTGGAACAGGAACGGCACGCCAACCAGGTAACGGCGGTTGTTCACCACGGCCGCCCGGATCAGCACGAAGCCCAGCGCGCTCACGCCGACCGGCGCGCCGGGGCCGCCCAGCAGCAGGTCGAGCAGGATTCCCATGGCCAGCAGCAGCGGCCCGGGCAGCCTCTCGGGCGTGGCCAGGCTGAACTGGAAGACGACCAGCGCCGGCAACAGCGGCAGCGCGCCGGAAAGATAGGGGGCGCGCAGCGGCGCGAGCGTCAGCAGCACGAAGAACAGCAGGACCGCGCCGGGCAGGGCCCAACGCCCCCAGCGATCGAGCATGGCGAGGAGCCCATCGGCCCTCATCTCAGGAGATTCCCATGTCAGCGGATCCTGACGCCGGCCGGCGGCGCCGCCGGCACGGTCGTGCCGCCGCTCACCAGGCCGGTGACGCCGTAGTCGACGACGCGCACGAACTCGAGCCGGGAGAAATCGGCGAACGGCCGGACACGGACGCTGCCCTGGTCGGTCTCCACCACCTCGCCGACCGGAATGCCGACCGGGAAGCTGCCGCCGTGGCCGGAGGTCACGATGCGGTCTCCGCGCTGGACACCGGCCACGCTCTGCAACAGCGTGAGGCGAAGCCGCGGTGAATTGTCGCCGGCCAGGATGGCACGCTCGCGCGTGCGCTCGATCAGGACCGGCAGGCGCGAGTTCACGTCGGTGACGAACAGCACGCGGGCGCTGTGCTCGCCGACCTCGGCGATGCGGCCGGCCAATCCCTCGCCGGTCACTACCGCCTGGCCCGACGCGACGCCGACCTTGCGACCGACGTTGAGCAGCGCGCCGCGCACATAGGCGCTGACGCTGTCGCCCACGAGACGGGCGGTGATGAAGGAAGCTTCCGGCCCTTCGCGGAAGTTGGCGAGTTCACGCATGCGCTCGTTCTCGTTCTCCAGCCGCCGAGCCGCGGTCTGCCAGGCCAGCAGCCGGGCGTTCTCCTCGCGCAGGCGGGCGTTCTCCTCGCGCAAGCTTGCGAATTCCTTGAGGTCGGCGATGGCGCGGTTGGCGGCGGCGACCGGGCGGGCAATGGCCTCGAGCACGGGGCTGGCGAGGTCGAGGGCCAGCACGCGGGCATGCTCGACAAGGACGGAGTCGGCCTTGCCAACCAGCATGGCACCGAACGAGGCGATCACGAGCAGGCCGAGTGCGAAGCGCTGCACCATCGTGCGCACCTGGCTCGCGACTACCTCGAAGTCGTCCCGGATCGCCATACTTGGCTATTCTACTCCAAGTCGCTCGGCTTCTCCTCCCCAGCTTTACTGGGGAGGTGTCGACATCTTACGGCGACACCTCCTTTTCGCGGGTTCCCGCGAAGGGGAGGAAAGGCGCTTCAATACATCGACGACAGGACACCGCGCAGCCGGCCGATGTTCTCCACGGCATGGCCGGTGCCCAGCGCCACGCACAGGAGCGGGTCCTCGGCCACCGAGACCGGCAGGCCGGTGGCCTGGCGCAGCACGGTGTCCATGTTCGACAGCATGGCGCCGCCGCCCGTCAGCACGATGCCCTTGTCGACGATGTCGGCGGCCAGTTCCGGCGCGGTATTCTCCAGCGCCACCTTGACGGCCTCGACGATGGCGCTCACCGGTTCCTGCAGGCTCTCGGCGATCTGCCGCTCGGTGATGACCAGTTCCTTGGGCACGCCGTTCATCAGGTCGCGGCCCTTGATCTCCATGGTCCGGCCCTCGCCGTCTTCCGGCGGGCAGGCCGAGGCGATGGCCTTCTTGATGCGCTCGGCCGAGCTTTCGCCGACCAGCAGGTTATGGTTGCGGCGGATGTAGGCGATGATCGCCTCGTCCATCTTGTCGCCGCCGACGCGCACCGAGCGCGGATAGACGATGCCGCCCAGCGACAGCACGGCCACTTCCGTCGTGCCGCCGCCGATGTCGACCACCATCGAGCCGGTCGGTTCGGTGACGGGCAGGCCGGCGCCGATCGCCGCCGCCATCGGCTCCTCGATCAGCCAGACCTTGCGGGCGCCGGCGCTCTCGGCCGATTCCTGGATGGCGCGGCGCTCGACGGCGGTCGAGCCGGAGGGCACGCAGACCACGATCTGGGGATGGGCGAAGCTGCGCCGATTGTGCACCTTGGAGATGAAGTGCTTGATCATCGCCTCGGCGACTTCGAAATCGGCGATGACGCCGTCGCGCAGCGGGCGGATCGCCTGGATGTTCCCCGGCGTTCGGCCGAGCATCATCTTGGCCTCTTCGCCCACGGCGAGGACCTGTCGCTTGCCGCTCTGCGTGGTCAGGGCCACGACGGACGGTTCGTTGAGAACGATGCCCCGACCCTTCACATAGACCAGCGTATTGGCCGTGCCGAGGTCGATGCCCATGTCCGCCGAAAATAGCCCGATGACACGCGACAGCATTGAGTTAAGTCTCTGTAATTGCAGTGAAAAAATGTTCGCGTTGGTGCTTGCTCAAAGCCCAACACCAGGGTGCGGTCGGTTTAGACCGCCCTGCAGGGTCTCGCAAGGCGATTCAACGGGTTGCCGAGGCGTTCTAGCGTTTCGCACTGGCGCGCGCGATTGCCTCGCTCACCAGCCGCTCGGCATCGGCCGGACCCTCCCAACGCAGGCCCCTCACCCACTTGCCCTTCTCAAGATCCTTGTAGTGCTGGAAGAAGTGGGCGATCTGCTCGCAGAGCACGGTCGGCAAATCCTTGTAGGTCTTGATGCCGGTGTAGAAGGGATGGAGCTTGTCGATCGGCACGGCCAGGATCTTCTCGTCCATGCCGGCCTCGTCCTCCATCAGCAGCACCCCCACCGGCCGGCAACGGATGATGGCGCCCGGCACCACCGGCACCTGGCTGACGACCAGCACGTCGCAGGGATCGCCGTCGGCCGACAGAGTGTGCGGGATGAAGCCGTAGTTGCCGGGATAGAACATCGCCGTATGCAGGAAGCGGTCGACGAACAGGGCGCCCGACTCCTTGTCGAGTTCGTACTTTACCGGCACCCCGCCCAGCGGGATCTCGATCAAGGCGTTGAGATCCTTCGGCGGATGGCGGCCGACCGAGATCTTCGAGATGTCCATGGCACCCTCACTCGCTCTCGAGTTTGCGTTCCTGCCGCTCGAGCCAGGCGACCACCTCGGCGCGGCTGCCGGCCTCGATGTGGGCCCATTGCAGGGACTTCATGCTCTCGCCGCCAGCGGCGCGCCAGTACTCCTTGACCACCACCAGCGTCCACCCAGGCTTCGCCGCCCGAGTGCCCCTGGTCACCTCGATAGTAAAGCCATGGCCGACGCCGGCGTAGCTGTGGCGCTCGCGCTGCCAGTGGACGCCGTCGATCGACCACCGGATCACGGGGGTCCGGCCGGTGCCGGAAGCCAGCAGGCGATCGACGATGCGGAAGAACGACGCGTCGCCGATCTTGCGCACTACAGGCCCATCAGCTTGGCGATGGTGTTGCGGTGGATGTCGTTGGTGCCACCGCCGATCGAACCCACGCGCACATCTCGGAACAGACGCTGGATGTCGTGCGCCATGGTGTAACCGGCGCCGCCCATGATCTCCATGGCGAGATGGGCGCATTTGAACTCGCCGTCAGTGCCCTGGATCTTGGCGATCGCCGTCTCCTCGACGGGATTGAGGCCGGCATCGAGCATGTCGGCCAAGCGCCAGGTCAGCGCCTGCGTGGTCTTGAGCATGATCCGCATGTCGGCGAACTTGTGCTGGATTGCCTGGAACTTCGAAATCGGCTGGCCGAACTGCTGGCGCTCCTGGGCGTAGGCTCTGGCGTACTCGATCGCGAAATGCATGTTGCCGCAGGCCTGTGCCGCGAGACACAGGCGCTCGAGGTTGAGACCCTTCATCAGGCCGGACCAGCCGCGGTTCTCCTCGCCGATCACATGGTCGGCCGGCACGAACACGCCATCCAGGAAGATCTCGTTGGCGTGCGTGGTCCGCCGTCCCAGCGTCTCCAGCGGCTTCATGGTGAGGCCTGCGGCGCGGGCATCGACCCAGAACAGGGTGACGCCCTTGTGTTTGGCTTCGCTGTCGGTCTTGGCGACCACCATCAGGTAGTCGGCGACATGGGCCGCGCTGATGTAGAGCTTCTGGCCGGTGAGGCGATAGCCGTTGCCGTCTCGCACCGCCCTCGTCTTGATGCCCGAGGCGTCGGAACCGGTGTCGGGTTCGCTGAGCGCGAAGGCCGATTTCAGGCGGCCGGCGCAGATCTCCGGCAGATATCGGCGGCGCAGGTGCTCGCCGGCGGTGAGCTGCAGGTGCATGCCGCCGTAGACGACGGTCGGCAGATAGAGGGAAGACGCGCCGCTGTAGTGCCGGGCCAGCGCCTCGACCAGCACGACGAGGTCCTTGCGGCTGCCGCCCATGCCGCCATAGGCGGGATCGTAGGGCAGCGCCATGTAGCCCGCCTCGGCCAGGGCCTTGAAGGCGGCATGGGGAAATTCGCTGGCGGCATCGAGCCGGCGGATCTCCTCGGCCGGCAGCACGCGCGCCAGAAGCTGGGCGACGTTCTGCCGGATCAGCAGCTGTTCGTCGGTGAGGCCGAAGTCGTCGAGGTCGGCCATCAGTCGAAGACGACGACGCCGCGGGCAACCTCGCCTGCCATCATGCGCTTGAAGCCGTCGTTGATCTCGCCGAGCTTGTAGGTGCGGCTGATCAGGCCGTCGATATTGAGCCGCTTGTTCATATAGTGGTCGACCAGCACGGGAAAATCGAGGTCGGGCCGTACCGAGCCGTAGAAGGTGCCGCTCACCGTCTTCTCGGCGAACACCATCATGAAGGGCGAGTAGCTGGCGCGCACGGTGGCGGCCGAGATGCCGACCGCCACGGCATGGCCACCCGGCGCCAGCGCGTCGAAGGCCAGGGCCTGGGTCCTGTCGTTGCTGACGGCGTCGAAGGAGTAATCGACGCCGAGGCCGGCGATTTCCTTTACCTTCTTCACCGGATCGTTGTCCTTGGCCGTATTGATCGTGTGGGTGGCGCCGAAGGTTTTGGCCATCTCGAGCTTGTTGTCGAGAATGTCGGCGGCGATGACCTTGCCCGCGCCCGACAGCACGGCGCCCTGGATGGCGTTGAGACCGACGCCGCCGCAGCCGATCACCAGCACGGTGGAGCCGGCCTCGATCTTGGCATGACGCGTGACGGCGCCGACGCCGGTCGCCACGCAGCAGCCGACCAAGGCGGCCTGCGCCCACGGCATGTCCTTGCGGATCGGCACCACCATCTCTTCCGGCACCACGACCTCCTCGGCAAAGGTGCCGATGCGGGCCATCTGGTTGATGCCCTGGCCCTTGTGCTTGATGCGCAAGGTGCCATCGTAGAGCGCGCCCGGCGGCGAGCCGGCGCGGCCGATGCAGAGCACGGTGCGGCCCTGGCTGCAGTAGCGGCAGCGCCCGCAGTGCGGACGGAAGGAGAAGATTACGTGGTCGCCCGGCTTCACCGTGGTGACGCCGGCGCCGCACTCCAGGATCTCGCCTGCCGCCTCGTGACCCGGCACGATCGGCATCGGCGAGGGCCAGTCGCCGTTCATCACGTGCCAATCGCTCTGGCACACGCCCGACGCCTTCATCTTGACGCGGACCTCGAGCGCCTTGGGCGGATCGAGCTCGCAGTCCAGAATCTGCAGCGGCTCGTTGGGCTTGAACAGGATGGCGGCTTTCATGATTTTTCCTCCCGACGCGTTGCCGGCACTATATCATCGCCGGCATGAACAAAACCCTTCTCGTCACCGGGGGCGCTTCGGGCATCGGCGCCGAGACCGCGCGTCGCGCGGCAACGCGCGGCTACAAGGTCGCCATCAACTACCGCTCGCGCGACGCCCAGGCCAAGGCGATCGTGGCTGACATCGTGGCCAAGGGCGGGCAGGCCATCGCACTGCCAGGCGACATGGCGCACGAGACCGACATCGTGCGGATATTCGAGGAGACGGAGCGCGCACTGGGACCGATCACCCACCTGGTGAACAGCGCCGGCATCAGCACCGGCCCCGGCCGGGTCGACGCCTACGACGCCGCCGCGCTCGCCAACCTGTTCGCGGTGAACGTGATCGGCCTGATGCTGTGCTGCCGCGAGGCGGCCAAACGCATGTCGACCAGGAATGGCGGAAAAGGCGGCGCCATCGTCAACGTCTCGTCGATGGCGGCGACACTCGGTGGCCGCCTCGGCTCCTCGGCCTATGCCGCCAGCAAGGGTGCGGTCGACGCCTTCACCAAGGGCTTTGCCCGCGAGGCCGCTTCCGAGGGTATCCGGGTCAATTCGATCCGGCCGGGCATGGTGCTGAGCGAAATGACCGAACGCCGGCTCCAGGACGCGGCCTTCCGCGCCCACATCGAAACGTCGATTCCGATGCGGCGCGTCGGCCAGAGCCACGAGATCGCCGAGGCGATCCTGTGGCTGCTGTCGGACGAAGCCTCCTTCATCACCGGCGCGATGCTCGACGCGGCGGGTGGTGGGTATATTATTTAGGCGCGTTCATACGCGCCGGCACCGTGGAAAAGGGACAAGAAAAGAGGCGCCGGGTTTCGGCGCCTCGCTTCTTTCCGAACCGTGCGGGCTCTCGCGCTTCAGT
>MEMN01000099.1:21455-41726 GCA_001767945.1 Alphaproteobacteria bacterium RIFCSPHIGHO2_12_FULL_66_14
TTACAAGCGCTGCCGCCCGCCGGCGCCTAGTTGCGCGACTTGTCGACCAGTGCCTTCTCCTTGATCCACGGCATCATGCCGCGGAGCTTGGCGCCGATCTCCTCGATCGGGTGCTCCGACATCTTCTTGCGCATGGCCTTGAACGAGGCCTGGTTGACCTTGTTCTCGAGCATCCAGTCGCGCGCGAAGCGGCCCGACTGGATGTCGGCCAGCACGCGCTTCATCTCGGCCTTGGTCTCGTCGGTGACGATGCGCGGGCCCGAGCGGTACTCGCCGTACTCGGCGGTGTTGGAGATCGAGTAGTTCATGTTGGCGATGCCACCCTCGTAGATCAGGTCGACGATCAGCTTCACCTCGTGCAGGCACTCGAAGTACGCCATCTCGGGCGCGTAGCCTGCCTCGACCAGGGTCTCGTAGCCGGCCTTGATCAGCTCGACGAGGCCGCCGCAGAGCACCACCTGCTCACCGAACAGGTCGGTCTCGCACTCTTCCTTGAAGGAGGTTTCGATGGTGCCGGCACGCCCGCCACCGATCGCCGACGAATAGCTGAGGCCGATCTCGAGCGCGTTGCCCGAGGAATTCTGTGCCACCGCCACGAGGCAGGGCACGCCGCCGCCGCGCACATACTCCGAACGCACCGTGTGGCCGGGACCCTTGGGGGCGATCATGAACACGTCGATGTCGGAGCGCGGCGTGATCAGGTTGAAGTGGACGTTGAGACCATGCGCGAAGGCAAGGGAGGCGCCCGGCTTCATGTTGGGCGCGAGGTCGGCGTTGTAGATGTCCGACTGCAGTTCGTCCGGCGTCAGCATCATGACGATGTCGGCCCACTTGGCGCCTTCGGCCGGGCTCATCACCTTGAAGCCTGCGCCCTCGGCCTTCTTGATCGTGGCCGAACCGGGCTTCAGCGCAATGCGCACGTCCTTCACGCCCGAATCGCGCAGGTTCATGGCGTGGGCATGGCCCTGGCTGCCGTATCCCACGACCAGGACCTTCTTGCCCTTGATCAGGTTCACGTCGGCGTCACGATCGTAATAGACACGCATTGGGCCCATTCCTCCTGGCAGTTTGCTCTTTGCAATGAACGGCGCTTACTAGACAACCCAGCCCTCAAACACCAGTCTCGAATGCCGACTCTTCGCATGTCCGCCCTGCGTTCCTTCGTCCTCCTCATGGGATCCGGCCTGATCCTCGGCGGCTTCTGGCACGGCTCGACGGTGTCGGGCAGCAAGGACGGCACGGCCCAGCGCAGAGGGCAGTTCCGGCCAGCACGTCCACTATTCCACAGTTGACGGGAGGGATTTGCCAGGCTGTCGAGCAGACCGTGGGCTTGGCCGGCCTATGGCGGAGACTCAAGCGCATCGACGGCGATCCATTCCGGCTGGCAACCCACCAGCGCCCTTCGTGATGGGCTATGGTCGTGAGACCATCAGCCAGTTCCCGGCGCGCATCTCCCCGCTGACAAAGGAAAGTCCCCCTCGATGTCGATGTCTCGCTTCCCGTCCGCCGTAGTCGCGCTGATCCTGACCGCTACCCTTGCCCTGTCCGCTTGCGCCGAAAAATCCGATGCGCCGACCACGCCGGCCGTCGCCATGCCGGGGCTCGACTATGCCATTGAAAACTCGACGACCCATGGCGCCGCCCGTTCGATGAGCCACAAGACCTGGCTGTGGACCCGCGGCGGCGGCCCGGCGCAAATCCATTACTCGACCGCGGACGGTCGCGACTTCGCCTGGCTGGTCGGACAGCGGCGCATCTTCCAGGGCGAGTGGAAGATCGACACCACGACGGATTCGAGCGGCCAGCCGCTCACCCAGGTCTGCCTGCGCTATCCCGGCGTCAATGTCGGCGGCTTGAGCAGCAATTGGACCTGCCAGCCCGCGGGCACGTTCTTCATCAACATGCAGCAGCGAGAGGGCGGCGATCCGTTGCGTATCTCGGGCCGCACGCAGGCGCAGTTCGTCTTGACCCAGACTCCGGCCAACCTTGCCGAGGTCGAGGCCCGTGTCGCCGGCAGCCGCCTAAACCTCGGCTACTAGCAGCCGCGCGCCAAGGAGACCGAGCACACCGCCCATGACGCGGTCGAGCCAGCGCTTGGTGCGCCGGTAAAACGCACGGACGACACCGCCCGAGAACAAGAGCGCCAACAACGCGAACCAGGTGAACTCGTTGAAGGCGACGATGGCGAGCACCGTGGCGTCCATCCAGGACGGCGGCTGGGCGGGCAGCAGCGAGATGAAGATGCTGCCCATGAAGACCATGACCTTGGGATTGCTGAGCTGCAGCAGCAGCGCCTTCACGAATCCCTGCCAGGCACCGGCGCGGACCGCCGTCGGGTCGGCCTCCGGCAGCGGCGCGCCGGCATGGTGCAGCAGCATGTAGGCGAGATAGAGCAAGTAGATCGCGCCGGCGATGCGGAACACGAGGTAGAGCCATTCGAAACGTGCGAACAGCACCTGCAGGCCAAACAGTGCCGCCGCCGCCCACACCAGCGCCCCCAGCATCATGGCGAAGGCCGCCAGAAGACCGGCGCGGCGACCGGAGACGGCCGCGGTCTGGATCACCAGCACCGTCGACGGGCCGGGGCTGGCCACCGCCAGCAGATGGACGACGGCGAGGCCGAGAAGTGCGGTGGCGTAGTCCACTAGAGCGCCTCGCCACCGCGCGACATGGCGACGATGCCGGTGCGGCCGACATCGACCAGGCCGAGTGCCTCCATCAGACCGATGAAGGTCTGGACCTTGTCGGAATTGCCGGTGACCTCGAATACGAAGGAGTCGGCCTTGGCGTCGATCACCTTGGCACGAAAGACATCGGCCAAGCGCAGCGCCTCGACGCGCTTCTCGCCGGTGCCCTTGACCTTGACCAGCGCCAGCTCGCGCTCGATATGCGGACCTTCGACCGTGAGATCACGCACGCGGTAGACCGGCACCAGCCGGTCGAGCTGCGCCTTGATCTGTTCGATGATCATCGGCGTGCCCTTGGTCACGATGGTGATGCGCGACAGGCTCTGCCTGGCGTCGGTCTCGGCGACGGTCAGGCTTTCGATATTGTATCCGCGGCCGGAAAAGAGGCCGACGACGCGTGCCAGGATGCCGGGCTCGTTGGCGACGAGGACCGAAATGGTGTGGCTTTGAATCTCCATGGGCACGTTCACACCAGCACCATGCCTTCGTCGGAAACCTTGCCGGCCTTGTCGTCGGGACCCAGCAACATCTCGTTGTGCGCCGCGCCCGAGGGGATCATCGGAAAGCAGTTCTCCGCCTCGTCGACCAGAACGTCGACGACCACCGGCTTCCTGATCTTGATCATCTCCTGGATCACGCCGTCGAGCTTGTCGGGCTCATGGCAGCGCAGGCCCACCGCGCCGAAGGCGTCGGCGAGCTTCACGAAATCGGGCAGCGACTCCGAATAGCTCTCCGAGTAGCGCCCGCCGTGCAGCAGCTCCTGCCACTGGCGCACCATGCCCATGTAGTGATTGTTGAGGATGAAGATCTTCACCGGCAGCTGATACTGGGCGACCGTCGAGAGCTCCTGGATGTTCATCATGATCGAGGCCTCACCCGCCACGTCGATCACCAGCGCGTCGGGGTGCGCGATCTGCACGCCCATGGCCGCCGGGAACCCGTAGCCCATGGTGCCGAGCCCGCCGGAGGTCATCCAGCGATTGGGCTGCTCGAACTTCAGGAACTGCGCCGCCCACATCTGGTGCTGGCCCACTTCGGTCGTGATGTAATGGTCCTTGTCCTTGATGTGGTGATAGAGGCGCTCCAGCGCGTACTGCGGCTTGATCGTCTCCTTGTTCGGCTTGTAGGCGAGGCAGTTGCGCCCGCGCCATTTCTCGATCTCGGCCCACCAGGCTTTTAGCGCCTTCAGGTCGACCTTGGGCTGCTTTGCCTTCCAGAGCTTGATCATCTCCTCGAGCACGAGCCCGGCGTCGCCCACGACGGCGAGATCGACGCGCACGTTCTTGTTGATCGACGAGGGATCGATGTCGACATGGATCTTCTTCGAGCCCGGCGAGAACTTGGTGAGGTTGCCGGTGATGCGGTCGTCGAAGCGCGCGCCGATGTTGATCATGACGTCGCAGCCATGCATTGCCAGATTGGCCTCGTAGGTGCCGTGCATGCCCAGCATGCCGAGGAACTGCTTGTCCGAGGCCGGGAACGAGCCCAGCCCCATCAGCGTGTTGGTGATGGGATAGCCCGTCATGTGGACGAACTGCGCAAGCAGCTTCGACGCCTTCGGACCCGAATTTATGATGCCGCCACCAGCGTAGAAGATCGGGCGCTTGGCGTGCGCAATCATCTCGATCGCCTGCGCGATCTTCTTCGGGTCGGGCTTGGTCTGCGGGCGGTAGCTTTTGTGCTCCACGGCCACCTTGGGCGGCGCCGTGTAGTCGTGCTTGTTCATCAGCACGTCCTTGGGCAGGTCGATGACGACCGGTCCGGGGCGGCCCGAACGCGCCACGTAGAACGCCTCATGGACCGTGCGCGCGAGATTCTCGACCGCCTTCACCAGGTAGTTGTGCTTGGTGCAGGGCCGCGTGATGCCGGTCGTGTCCGCCTCCTGGAAGGCGTCGTTGCCGATCAGGTGCGTCGGCACCTGGCCGGTGAGGCAGACGACGGGAATGGAATCCATCAGCGCGTCGGTGAGGCCGGTGACGGCATTGGTCGCGCCGGGGCCGGAGGTCACCAGCACGACGCCGACCTTGCCGGTCGAGCGGGCATAGCCTTCGGCGGCATGGACCGCCGCCTGCTCGTGTCGCACCAGGATGTGGCGCAGCCGGTTCTGCTTGAACAGCGAATCGTAGATCGGCAGGACGGCGCCGCCGGGATAGCCGAAGATGACCTCGACGTCCTCGTCGATCAGGGCTTTCACCAACAGATCGGCGCCGGTCGTGGCGGACTCCTCGGGCTTCATCACGCGCTCTCCTCTGACAAATACGCCGCAAAACGAGTTTTGCGGCGGCGCGGACCATAGAGGGCGGGCTCCGGAGGGTCAACCCAAAAGCGCACGAAACGTAAAGTTTCAGACCTCTGTTTTGGTCAAATATTGCGCGACACCCTCCAGGGATTGAGCTGACTGCGGATCCACTACTAAATCTGGTACCATCTGATGTCGGAACCACGTCATCTGGCGTTTGGCATATTGGCGGGTGTGATCGATGGCAATCTGGCGTGCTTTTTCCAGCGACAACTCGGCGCGGAAATGGCGGAAGAGCTCCGGGGTGCCATGCGCCTTCAGCCCCGGCCAGCGGGCGTCGGGCGCGCGATCGAACACCGCCTGCACCTCGGCCAGCACACCCTGCTCCAGCATGGCATCGAAGCGGCTCTCGATGCGCTGCCGCAGCCAGAGGCGCTCGGGGGCCAGCAGCACGATGGCGAAGCGCCAAGGCGCCACGGTGCCGGGTTCGACCTGCCAGTCGCTGAGCGGCCGGCCGGTGGCCACCACTACCTCCCAGGCGCGGACATGGCGCTGGCGATCGCCGGGCTTCAGCCGCGCGACGATCGCCGGGTCCTTTTCGGCCAGGCGGGCGCGAAAGGAGTCGGGACCGAGCGCCTGCCACTCGGCGTTGGCCTGCTCGCGGATTCCGAGCGGCACGTCGGGAATGGTGGCGATGCCCTGCATCAGGGTGCGCAGGTAAAGACCGGAACCGCCGCACAGGATCGGCGTGCGGCCCATGGCCAGGCAGCGCTCGATCTCCGTCGTCGCGAGGGTGCGCCATCGCGCCGCCGACAGCGTCTCGCTGAGCGGCATCACGCCATAGAGGGCATGCGGCACGCGGGCGCGCTCCTCGGCGGTGGGCTGGGCAGTCAGGATCGGAAAGGCGTCGTAGGTTTGCATGGCATCGGCGTTGATCACCGTGCCGGGTTGCCGCTCGGCAAGCGCGAGCGCCAGCGCCGACTTGCCGCTTGCGGTCGGTCCGGCAACGACGATGACGCGCCCCTGAGCCATGGCCGGCGAAAAGACACCGCTTGGCCCCTGATTGCAAATCGGCCATTAGAACCACCGTGAACCACGTCTTCGTCCTCATCGCCAATCCCGCCCATCCCGTCCTCGATGCCGCCGCGGTACAGCGCGCGACCGAACAGCTGCGAGCCGGCGGCGCGGCGGTCGGCACCGTCGATTGGCTGGCGCCGGGAGTTGCCTGCGACCTGCCGTTCGAGTCGCCGCCCGAGGGCGCCACGCCGACGGTGAGCCTGCCCGGCGTCGATGCCGTCGCGCTTTCCGCCGAGGGCCGGCGCAAGAGATTGCTCGTCGCCGACATGGAATCGACCATCATCGAGAACGAGATGCTGGACGAGCTGGCCGAGTTCCTGGGCCTGCGCGAGAGGATCGCCGCCATCACGGCGCGCGCCATGAACGGCGAGATCGATTTCGCCGGCGCCCTCATCGAGCGTGTCGGGCTGCTGAAGGGCCTGCCGGTGGCCAGGCTCGACGAGGCGGCCGAGCGCATCCGCCCCATGGCCGGGGCGGCGACCCTGATCGCCACCATGCACAAGTTCGGCGGCTACTGCGCCCTGGTCTCGGGTGGCTTCACCTATTTCACCCGGATGATCCACGAGCGCCTCGGTTTCGATTTCGACGCGGCCAACACGCTGAACCACGACGGCCGCACCTTGGCGGGCACCGTCCAGCGGCCGATCCTCGGCAAGGAAGCCAAGCTCGCCACGCTCGAACGCCTGTGCGCCGAGCGCCGCCTCGACCTTGCCCAGTCGCTCAGCGTCGGCGACGGCGCCAACGACCTGCCGATGCTGCAGGCCGCGGGCCTCGGCGTCGCCTTCCGGGCCAAACCCTCGGTGGCGGCCCAGGTGCCGGCGCGCATCGACCACGGCGATCTCACGGCGCTGCTCTATCTCCAGGGCTATCGCCGGCGCGACTTCGTCGAAAGGCCCAACCCGTGAGGACAAATCCATGACCGACGCGCTGCAGATCGTGCTCGCCAGGCGTCCCGCGGGCGACGTCACCGCCGACTGCTTCCGCCAGGAGCCCATGGCCTTGCCGGCGCTCGCCGACGGCCAAGTGCTGATCCGCACACGCTTCCTGTCGCTCGATCCCTATATGCGCCCGCGCATGACCGAACTGCGTTCCTACACACCGCCCTTCGAGCTCGACAAGCCGCTGACCGGCGGCGGCGTGGGCGAGGTGGTCGACTCGCGGAACCCGCGCTTCGCCACGGGCGACATGGTGATGGGCATGCTGAACTGGGCGAGCCACACGCTCCACGACGGCAAGGGCCTGCGCAAGATCGACCCGGCGGCGGCGGCGCTGTCGGCCCATCTCGGTGTGCTCGGCATGCCGAGCTTCACCGCCTGGTACGGCATCACCCGCATCTGCAAGCCCAAGGCCGGCGAGACGGCGTTCGTCTCGGCCGCGACCGGTGCCGTCGGCCAGGTGGCAGGCCAGCTCGCCAAACTCGCCGGCGCCCGCGTCGTGGGCTGCGCCGGCGACGAGGAGAAATGCCAGTGGGCGGTGCGCGAGGCGGGCTACGACGCCTGCTTCAATCACAGAGCCGAGCGCGACTACGGCGCGGTGCTCGACAGGCTCTGCCCCCAGGGCATCGATTCGGACTTCGAGAATGTCGGCGGCAAGATCTTCCACGCCGTGTTCGCGCGGTTGAACAATTTTGGCCGCATCGCCTTCTGCGGCGCCATCTCCGAATACCAGGACGCCGAGCCGATCGCCGGCCCGCCCAAGATGTTCACCATCGTGCAGCGCCGCCTCACCATCCAGGGCTTCATCGTCTCGGACCACGTGGCCCTGATGGGCGAGTTCGTGGCCGAGGTCGGCGGCCTCCTGAAGGCGGGCAAGCTCAAGAGCCGCGAGACCGTTGTCGACGGTCTCGCCAGGGCCCCGCAGGCCTTCATGGGCCTGCTCAAGGGCGAGAATTTTGGAAAGCTGGTGGTGAAGGTCGCGTAAACGCGACCTGGGTCGGGTAATCCCGACCGAGTCGCCTAGGGCGCAACCTTCAGGTCACTTGGTGAGGCGCAGCGCCGCGAAACGCGGATCGCCTTGGCGTTCGACGAACAGCAGCACCGAGCGCTTCTTCTGCTGCTGTAGCTTGCCCACGATGTCCCTCACCTCTTGCGGCGTGGTGACCGGCTTCTGGTCAACCTCGAGGATGACGTCGCCGGGTTGGAGCTGCTTCTCGGCCGCCGGGCTGTTGGCCGCCACCTTGGTGACGACGACGCCCTTCACCTGGTCGGACAGGCCGTACTTCTCGCGCAGCTGGTCGCTCACCTTCTGCAGGGTGAGGCCGAGCTGCTCGATGGTCGAGGTGACCGGCTGGTCGGGTACGGCGGGCTTCTTGGGCGCGCCCTGGGCGGCGGCGTTCTGCTTGTCCGCCTCCTCCTGCTCGCCGACCCTGAGCTTCAGCGGCACTTCCTTGCCCTGGCGCCAGACCACGACATCGACGGTGCTGCCGACTCGCGCATTGGCGACCAACCGCGGGAAGCGACGCAGGTCGAGCACGTCCTGACCCGCGAAGTTCACGATGATGTCGTTGCGCTTCAATCCGGCCTTGAAGGCCGGACCATCGGCCGCGACGTTGGCCACCAGCACGCCGCGCGCGCGGTCGAGGCCGAAGCTGTCGGCGATGTCGTCGGTGACGCTCTGGTAGCTGACGCCGATCCAGCCGCGCTTGACCCGGCCGAACTCGCGCAGCTGGTCGGCGACCTGCTTGACGAGGTTGGAGGGGATCGAGAAGGCGAGACCGGCGTTGGTGCCCGACGGCGAGTAGATCGCGGTGTTGACGCCGATCACTTCGCCCTCGGCATTGAACAGCGGACCACCCGAGTTGCCCTTGTTGATGGCCGCGTCGGTCTGCAGGTAGTCGTCGAGCGAGTCGTTCAGCGAGCGACCACGGGCCGAGATGATGCCGGCAGTCACGGAATGGCCGAGGCCGAACGGATTGCCGATCGCGATCACCCAATCACCCACACGCGCCTTGTCGGAATCGCCCCACCTGGTGGCCGGCAGCGGCTTCTTGTTGGGCGGCTCGACCTTGAGCAGCGCCACGTCGATGCGGCTGTCCGAACCGATCAGCTTGGCCTTGAGCTGGGTGTCGTCGCGCAGGATGACCGTGATGTCCTCGGCGCCCTGGATGACGTGATTGTTGGTGATGATGTAGCCGTCGCCGTCGATGATGAAGCCGGAGCCAAGCGACGTGCCGCGGCGCTTCTGCTCCTCGCCGCCGCGCTTGTCGAAGAACTCCTTGAACAGCTCCTCGAAGGGCGAGCCGGGCGGCAGCTGCGGCATGTCCCGGAGCCGCGGCCCCTGCTGCGGCACGTTCTGGGTGGTGGTGATGTTGACGACGGTCGGCATCAGCTTGTCGACCAGCTCGGCGAAGCTTTCGGTGGGCTCACGCGCCCAGGCAGGCGCTGACGCCGCCAGACCGAGTGCCGTCACCGCCGCAAGCGCCGTGACCTTCGCAAGTCCTTGAAAATCAGAGAGAATCACGTCCGACCTCCAGCGGCGCTCAGGGCCATACGGTCGGAACGGCCGGCGCCGCGCGTTCGAGTCATTCCCTACATGAGGGCCGATTGTGGCGCAATTGAAGAGGCCGTGATGCTGCCGTTTGTTTCAGTATTTCAGGGCTGTCGCAGAAAAAGAACCGGCGGCGTTGCAGGACTGCAACAGCCGCCGGACGGTACGAATTTTGCCGCCCCCAAGGGGCGCTTTTCGGGCTGCTACTTCTTGGGCGCCGCCGGCCCGGCCGGGTCGTTGAAGTAGCGGAAGAAGTCGGTGTCGGGGCTCAGGATCATGGTCGATCCGCCCGACCCGAAGGCCTGCTTGTAGGCCTCCATGCGGCGGTAGAAGGCGTAGAAATCCTTGTCCCGGTTGAACGCCTCGGCATAGATCTTGGTCGCCTCGGCGTCGGCGCCGCCCATCGTGACCTGGGCCTTCAGCCCGGCGTCCGCCTTGAAGACCGCGACCTCGCGGTCGGCCGTGGCGGTGATGCGCGCCTTTTCCTCGTCACCCTCGGCGCGCAGCTGGCCGGCCTCGCGCTCGCGGTCGGTCTTCATGCGATTGAAGACCGATTGCGAGTTGGCCTGCGGCAGGTCGGCCCGCTTGATCCGGACGTCGACAACCTCGACACCGAGCTCCTTGGTCTTGGCGTCCACCCGCTTGGTGATGTCGTCCATCAGGGGCGCGCGCTGGTCGGTCAGAACCGCGTGCAGGGGAACCGAGCTCAGCACGCCGCGAATCTCGGAGTTGATCAGCGAATCGAGCAGGCCACGAAGTGTCGCCTCGCCGCCCGGCACGGTCTGGGCAAAGAGCTTGGCGGCCACGATCTTGTAACGTGCGTAGGCATCGACCACCAGGCGCTTCTGGTCGCCGGCGATGATCTCGAACTCCGCGGCCTCGTAGTCGAGCAGGCGGCGGTCGATCCGCTGGATGTCCTGGACGAGCGGGATCTTGGCGTAGAGGCCGGGTTCGGTCTTGGGCTCGCCGACGATCGCGCCGAACTGGCGGACCAGCACCTGCTTGGTCGGGTCTACGGTGTAGAAGGTCTGGGTGATCAGGAACGCCACGACGGCGAGCGCGATCACGGCGATGATCGAACGGTTGCTCATCGCGTGGCTCCTTGCGCGGGCTGGGTCTGGCGGGGCGGTTGAGTCACGCCCTGCGGCTGGCCCGATTTCAGTTCCGGCAGGGGCAGATAGGGCACCACGCCGGAGGCGGAACTGCTCTTGTCGATCAGCACCTTGTTCACATTGCGCAGCACCTCCTCCATCGTATCGAGGTAGAGCCGCTCGGTTGTGATGTCCTTCGCCTTGGCGTACTGGTCGTACACTTGGGTGAAGCGTTGCGCATCGCCACTGGCGCGGGCCACGATCTGGGCCTTGTAGGCCTCGGCTCTCTGGATGATCGACTCGGCCTCACCCTTGGCCCGCGGCAGCACCTGATTGCGGTAGGTGTTGGCCTCGTTGATGCTCTTCTCCTTGTCGGCACGCGCCGCCTGCACATCGCGAAAGGCGGCAATCACCTCCTCCGGCGGATCCACGCGCAGGAGCTGGATCTGGGCAATGCGGACGCCCAGGCCGTAATCGTCGAGCATGCGCTGCAGCAGGTCCTTGGTGTCCTGCTCGATGCGGCTGCGGCCCTCGGTCTGCGCATACTGCAGGTTCGACTTGCCGATGACCTCGCGCATCGCCGCTTCGGCGCCGTCGCGCACGTTCTGTTCCTGGTTGCGCACGTCGAAGGCGTATTTGAACACGTCCCTGACCTGCCACAGCACGGCGTACTCGATGTCGACGATGTTCTCGTCGCCGGTCAGCATCTGGTTCTCGGTCGAGGTCGGGCGTGGCCCGCGGGCGTAGGGCGTTGCGGGCGTCTGGCTGCCGCGTCCCCCGATCACGATGCGGCGCTGGTCCTGGACGTTCACGACTTCGACTTTGCCGATCGGGCTGGGCAGGTTGTAGTGCAGGCCGGGCTCCACCGGCTTGCCATAGGGCTTGCCGAAAACGAGCTGAATCGCCTGCTGGTTGGGCTGCACGCGGAAGAAACCGGTGATCAGCCAGATCACCAGCGCCGCCAGCACGATCAGGACGATGCCCTTGTAGGAGCCGAAGCCGCCGGGGATGAGGTTCTTCAGTCGCTCCTGACCCCTGCGGATGACATCTTCCATGTCGGGTGGACGTCGCCCGCCGAAGGGACCGCCGCCGCCACGGTTGCCGCCGCCCCCCCAGGGACCGCCGCCGCCGCCACTACCGCCGCCA
Organism: Alphaproteobacteria bacterium RIFCSPHIGHO2_12_FULL_66_14; assembly: GCA_001767945.1. GTDB lineage: Bacteria > Pseudomonadota > Alphaproteobacteria > Reyranellales > Reyranellaceae > Reyranella. Next base: position 33,182 of record MEMN01000099.1, read on the forward strand.
CCACCACTGCCCCACGGGCCGCCGCTGTTGTTGTTCCACGCCATTATTCACCTCAGGGCCGCTCGCCAGACTGCGTCGCCGCTTTGCCGCTTTTGATTTCACGCTGGTCTGCATATATGTGACGGCAGCAACACCTTCAATCAAGCGGCGACACGAATTTGCCGGGTAACGGAAGCGAGCGATCATGGCCGAAGTGACGGAATCAGCCATCCGCAAGGTTCTCGAGACGGTCATCGACCCCGCCAGCGGCGCCAGCGTGGTGGCCTCCGGCCTGCTGGGCGGGATCGCCGTCCGCGGCGGCCATGTTGCCGTCACCCTCGACGTCGACCCGGCCCGCGGCACGGCCCTGGAGCCGCTGCGGCAGGCCTGCGAACAGGCAGTCCGCGCCATGCCGGGCGTGCTGTCGGCGACTGCCGTTATGACGGCCGAACGTCCCGCCACCCCACCGCCGGCCCCGCAAGGACATGGCCATGGCCACAGCCATGGTCCCGCCGCCAAGACAACCGGCGGCGGCGGCCGCATCGACGTGCCGGGCGTGAAGCACATCATCGCCGTCGCCTCGGGCAAGGGCGGCGTCGGCAAGTCGACCACCGCCGTCAACCTGGCGCTCGGCCTTGCCGCCAACGGCATCGCCACCGGGCTGCTCGACGCCGACATCTACGGCCCGTCGATGCCGCGCATGCTCGGCGTCACGGAAAAGCCCGAATCGCTCGACGGCAAGATGCTGAAGCCCATCGAGCGTTACGGCCTGCGCACCATGTCGATCGGCTATATCGTGAACGAAGACACGCCGATGATCTGGCGCGGTCCGATGGTGTCGAGCGCGCTGGAACAGATGCTGCGCGACGTGCAGTGGGGCGAACTCGACGTGCTGGTGGTCGACATGCCGCCGGGCACGGGCGACGCCCAGCTGACGCTCGCCCAGCGCGTGGCGCTCGGCGGCGCGGTGATCGTGTCGACGCCGCAGGACATCGCGCTGGTCGACGCCCGCAAGGGCCTCGCCATGTTCCGCAAGGTCGCGGTGCCGGTGCTCGGCATCGTCGAGAACATGAGCTATTTCCTCTGCCCCAAGTGCGGTGAGCGATCGGAGATTTTCGGCCATGGCGGCGCACGCGAGGAGGCGGAGAAGCTCGGCGTGCCGTTCCTGGGCGAAGTGCCGCTGCATCTCGACATCCGTACCACCTCCGACAGCGGCCATCCGATCGTGATCGACAAGCCCGACAGTCCGCATACCCAGGTCTACAAGAACATCGCCGGCCGGGTGTGGAAGCAGCTCTCCGCCAACCAGCGCGGAGCCCGCAAGGCGCCCACTATCGTGGTGCGCTAGCCGCGCTTCTTGCGCCGGGCGGCGCGCTTCTTCGGTTCCCACTTTCCGATCATGCCGTGCACACCGATCATCGAACCGGCGACCAGCTCGAGGGCGAGGAAGCGCCGTTCCTCGACCCAGCCCGGGAGCTGGATGTTGAGGGCAAGGTCGCGGCGAAAGCCGAACTGGTTGTAGTACTCGGGGTCACCGACCAGGACGATCCGGCTGTGGCCCAGCATCCTGGACTGCGCCATGGCATGCCACATCAGCGCCTTGCCGTAGCCCAGGCCGCGCAGCTCGGGCGCGATGGCGAGCGGGCCGAGCAGGATCGCGGGCCATTTCTCGTTGATTTGGATCGGCCAGTTGCGGATCGAGGCGACCATGCGGCCCTTCTGGTCGATGGCAACGAAGCAAAGTTCCTGGATCGGCTTCACGTCCTCGCGCAGGCGATAGACCGTCTTGTGCTGGCGGTCCGGCCCGAACGCGGCCTCGTTCATCGCCTCGATGGCCTCGTCGTCGCGCACCCGCTCGCGCATCAGCTTGAGACGTCCCGGGCTCTTCTGCATGGCCGCGGTTATGACAGCGCGCGACCCCGAGCTCAACGCCCTCTGCGCTGCTGGTCTCTGCGACGACGTTCGTGCAAGCTTACCCCGGTTCGAACCGGGGTTTCGATGATCGTCGAGGAAATCCACAAAGTGCTGGAAGCAAAAGCCGACGCCCTACGGCGCCGGTCCGCCGAAGACATGGCGACGTTGCTCCATCCCGACTTCGTCTACGTCAATGCCGGTGGCATAAAGCTCGACAAGGCAGCCTACATCGATGTCGGCTGCATCTCCGGCAAGCTCATATTTCGCCGACAGGAGGTGAGCGAGCTCGAGGTCCGGCAGTTCGATCATGTCGCGGTGGCGACGATGCTCCTGAACGACCAATTCTTCAGCCAGCTCGAAGGGCGCGAGGTATCCGGGACCTACCGGTCCCTGTGCGTGTTCAGCAAGAAGGACGGCCGCTGGCGGTGGATTGCCGGCCAGACGATGCGCGCACCTCTACCCTAGTCCCAGCGCCGTCATCAGCTCGCGCCATTCGCGGGCGCTCATGCCGCTCGCCTTCTGGTCGACCTTCTCGCCCGCCAGCAGGCGCTTGACGATGGCGAGCCCGGTCTTCGACAGGTGGGCGCCGCCCATGCGGTATTCCATGAAGGCGTCGTGGCTGATCGGGCACCAGCGCCGGAGCGTGTCGATCATGACGTCGGCATAGACGCGGATCTCGTACTGGGCATGCGCATCGGCGCGCAGCGACAGGAAATGCATGAGATTGTGGAGGTTGGTCTTCCAGTACCACTGGGTATAGAAGGCGAGCGACAGATTCATGCGCGCGAGCTCGCGCGCCAGGCCGGAACGCTCCGGATCGAGCGGGGTGCCGGCCTCGCCCTCGTTCAGCATCTCCATGTAGTGCTCGTAGACCAGCTCGGCGTCCTTCCTGAGCAGCGCGAAGACGCGCTCGGCCTCCTTGCCGGCCAGCACCGCATCGCGGCCCTGGCGGTTGGCCTTGCTTTGGGCCGCAAGATGCTCGGGCTTGGGAATGTAGAATTCGTTGTCGAGGATCGAGTAACGCGCCGAATATTCGTTCACGTTGGCGGTACGATGGCGGATCCACTGGCGCGCCACGAAGATCGGCAGCTTCACGTGATATTTGATTTCGCACATCTCGAACGGCGTCGTGTGACGGTGCCGGATGAGATAGTTGATGAGGCCGCGATCCTCGCTGACCTTCTTGGTGCCCCGGCCGTAGCTGACGCGCGCGGCCTGCACCACGGCGGCGTCGTCGCCCATGTAGTCGACGACGCGGACGAAGCCGTGATCGAGTACCGGCAGGGCCTGGTAGAGAATCTCTTCCAGCGCCGGGGCTATCGGGCGGAGGGTCGGTTGTGCGCCGGCCCGCGCCTGGTCGATCTCGGCCTGCTGGTCGGTGGAGAGGGGCATTTTCATTCGTCCTTCGTTGGCCGCGGACTCTATGGGCGGCGGGCGGGCCCTTCCATGGGGAAATCACCGGGCGGCCGGGACGCCTTCAAAAAGCCGGGCGAAGCGCCTATATAGGTCGTGTCGGGAAACCGACTATGGCGATAAACGCCGCGTGACATAAGCGTTTCGGACCCGGGGGCGGTACCCGGCGCCTCCACCATTCACATCCAGACCCCGATCTCAATGAGTGACGGGCGCGGAATCGATGGGGGCGAAACAGGATCGACGAGCGTGGTAAAGGCGCGGTTTTTGCCCGGTATGGTTCCGCCGCAACGGACCACACACAAGTGCTAACGATAACACCGTTACACTCGCTGCTGCCGCCTAAACAGCGGACGTAAGCGCGGTCCGGGGGGCACCGGGCAACAGAAGCCCCCCACTTTCCTTCCACTGCAATGCCCGCTATTGGCATCGTTGACTCTCCCACCATGCGGGCCGATGGTTCGCGTAGATTTTCCGACAGGCCATGAACGATCGCTTTCACTACGACGCTCTCGTCGACGATGCGCTGCGCAGCGTCGTGCGCCGCGTGCTGACGCAAGTGGCGGAAAAAGGCTTGCCCGGCTCGCACCATTTCTACATCAGCTTCCGCAGCAACGATCCCGGCGTGCAGCTGCCCGAGTATCTGCGCGCCAAGTACCCGGACGAGATGACGATCGTGCTCCAGCACCAGTACTGGGACCTCGTGATCGGCGAGGAAACGTTCGAGGTGACGGTGAGCTTCAACAAGCAGCAGGAGCACATCAAGGTACCGTTCGCCGCGCTGTCGGCCTTTGTCGATCCTTCGGTACGCTTCGGCCTGCAGTTCGATCGCAAGGAGAAGGTGGCGGACGACAAGCCCGTGGCGACCGCGCCGGCGCCGTTACCGGTGGCCGACAAGCGGCCGGCCCAGGCGGATCCGGCCGGGGCCGAGGACAAGCCGGCGGACGCCTCGGCCGAGACCAAGCCCGAGGACGCCGCCTCCAAGATCGTCAAACTCGACAGCTTCCGAAAGAAGTAGACGCCGCGGCCCGGCTGCGGCAGGGAATTCGCGCCCCGAGAGGGTCGCCAGGAGAGAGCCATGCCCGATTTCCAGTTCCAGGAAATGTTCCCCAGCCACGAGGACACGACGTCCTACCGCAAGCTCACGTCGGACTTCGTCGGCACCGCCAGGTTCAACGGCCGCGACGTGCTGACAGTCGACCCGGAGGGCCTGACGACGCTGACGGCGGCCGCCTTCCACGACATCTCCCACTTGCTGCGGCCGGGCCATCTCCAGCAGCTCCGCAACATCCTCGACGACGGCGAGGCCTCGGCCAACGACAAGTACGTGGCGCTCGAACTCCTGAAGAACGCCAACATCTCCGCGGGCGGCGTGCTGCCGATGTGCCAGGACACCGGCACCGCCATCGTGATGGGCAAGAAAGGCCAGGCGGTGTGGACTGGCGGCGGCGACGAGGCGGCGATTTCCAAGGGCGTCTACAAGACCTACACCGAGACCAACCTGCGCTATTCGCAGGTCTCGCCGATCTCGATGTTCAAGGAAGTGCAGACCGGCACCAACCTGCCGGCGCAGATCGACATCTACGCCACCGACGGCGACGCCTACAAATTCCTGTTCATCGCCAAGGGCGGTGGCTCGGCCAACAAGACCTACCTGCACCAGCAGACGCCGGCGGTGCTGAACGAGGCCGCCCTGCTGAAATTCCTCGACACCCAGATCCGCACCTTGGGCACCGCAGCCTGCCCGCCCTACCACCTCGCCATCGTGGTCGGCGGCACCTCGGCCGAGATGAACCTCAAGACGGTGAAGCTCGCCTCGACACGCTACCTCGACGAACTGCCGGGCGAGGGCAACGACAAGGGTGTGGCCATCCGCGACCGCGAAATGGAGAAGAAGGTGCTGGAGCTCACGCGCCAGATGGGCATCGGCGCGCAGTTCGGCGGCAAGTATTTCTGCCACGACGTGCGCGTGATCCGCATCGCCCGCCACGGCGCATCGGTGCCGATCGGCATCGGCGTCTCCTGCTCGGCCGACCGGCAGGCTGTGGGCAAGATCACCAGGGACGGCATCTTCCTCGAGCAGCTCGAGCACAATCCGGCGCATTACCTGCCGGACGTCGAGCCGCAGCAGCTTTCGGGCGACGTCGTGTCGGTCGATCTCGACAAGGGCATGGCGCATACGCTGTCGGTGCTGACCAGGCATCCGGTGAAAACACGGGTGAACCTCTCCGGTACCCTGATCGTGGCCCGCGATTCGGCGCATGCGAAGCTCAAGGAGCGGCTCGACCGCGGCGAAGGCCTGCCCGGCTACTTCAAGAAATTCCCGGTCTATTATGCCGGCCCCGCCAAGACCCCCACGGGCATGGCTTCGGGCTCGTTCGGCCCGACCACCGCCGGCCGCATGGATTCCTACGTCGATCTCTTCCAGGCCAACGGCGGCTCGATGGTGATGCTGGCCAAGGGCAACCGCAGCAAGCAGGTCGTCGATGCCTGCAAGAAGCACAAGGGCTTCTATCTCGGCTCGATCGGCGGGCCGGCGGCGATCCTGGCGCAGAACGTCATCAAGAAGGTCGAGGTGCTGGAATATCCGGAGCTCGGCATGGAAGCGATCTGGCGCATCCAGGTCGAGAACTTCCCGGCCTTCATCATCACCGACGACAAGGGCAACGACTTCTTCAGCGACCTGAAGATCTGAGATCGGTAGCTTCGCCGTCAGCCGAACGCGGCGAAGACTTCCTCGATCGCCTTCATCTGGTTGCCGGCCGCCGAGGAGGGCACCAGGATCGGCGTATGCACGCCCGCCGCGCGCCAGGCGGCGACTCCTTCCCGCACTTTTGCGGCCGGCCCGAACAGCGTGTTGTCGGCGAGCCATTTGTCGGAAAGATATTTCGGCACATCTTCGCGACGTCCTTCGGCGATCGCCTTCTCGATGGCGTCCATTTCCTCGACGTAGCCTGCCTCTTTCCAGTAGTTCCGGTAGTTCGGCAGGAACGCGTAATTGACGAGCGTGCGCCGGTTCACCGCTCGGGCGGCCTCGACGTCATCGCTGATGCAGGTCGGGATCATGTTGCCGATGAAGAACCCCGGGTCGTTGCGCCTCGCCGCGGGGAGTGCGGCCAGAGACTCAGCCATGTGGGAGAGCGACGCGTTGGCGAAGATCACCCCCTCGGCCAGCTCGCCCGCCAGCGCCACCATCCGCTTGCGCAGCGCCGCCACGATGATCGACGGCAGGGGACCGAACCCGTCCTGCGCGCGGAACTTCTCGATGAAGGTGCGCGTGTCCGCCAGAGGCTTGCCCGGCGTCACGCCCATCCGCACGTGCGACGGACCGTGCGCGATGCCGATGCCGAGGCGAAACCGCCCGCCCGACACTTCGTGCATCATCGCGGCACTCTGCGCGAAATCGACGATGGTGCGCTGATAGATCGGCGCGATGGCAGTGCCGAAAGCGATCGACTCGGTGTTCCACGACAGTGCCTCGCACATCGACATGTTGCCGACTGGGCTCGGAACGTAAATCCCCGCGAATCCCCGCCGTTCGGTCTCCTGGCACAGTTCGATGGTGCGGCGACGGCGCCCTGGCATGGCGATCAGGCACAGGGCGGGAAGCGGTTCGGACATCGTGACGTTTCCTTCGGCTGACGTTTGTTTCGGCCGATCCTGTCTAGCCCATATGGGCCCAGGTATCGTCTCCCAAGCGAAGCCAGGGACGCACGGGACCGGCAAAAAAGACCCCGGGAGGTCGCCCTCCCGGGGTCTTCGCTGCTGTCCCGCGACGATCCGCCAAATCCCCAGATGGTGGACCGCCGCCCCTCCAGACCCCTGTCGACTAGCCGCGGCAGCCGTCTTCCCTGGCGCACCACTTGTCGATCCAGACATTGCCGTGGCGCGCATTGATCACCTGCAGCCACTCGCCGCGACAGCCGAGGACGCGGAACTTCACATCGTCGCCCTCGATCGTCGTGAGCGCGCGGCCCAGCAGGCCGGGCCGGCTGTAGACGGTGATCGGGCCGTCGACGCGGGCATCGACCGCGAGCAGATCGGCGGGCACCCAGCCGTCTGGCTGGCCGTCACCGTCACGACCGACCGTGCGGCGTCGGCCTTGATGCCGCTGCGCCCCGCCAGCGAACCGACGACCGTCGCCTCTGGCGTCGGTTCGGATCGGACGGGGACGGTCTCGCCGCGATGGAGCATCGCGTAGGCTTGCGTTGGCGTGCATGTACCGGCCAGGCCGGTGCTGGCGTCGACCGAGCGCTCGAGGACGGCAAAGCCCGCGAGCACGGCGATCGTGCCAATGATGGCGCGAATCATCGTCGTTCCTTCCCACATTGTCGGGCGGCAGATCCCCATCTGCCGACCCCTTCACCCACTGCCCTTCTAGCAACCGCATCGAGCCTGAGTCGTGACGGCGTTTGTAAGAGTTGTTTCGAAGCGCACGATCGTCCGGAATCGCGATTCTCAAAGGAGATTCAAGCGTTTCCATGGCCTTGATGAAGTCTTGCCCTAAGAAGGCATCGTGGCTTTTCTGTGCAGGACGCTACACTCGCACCATGAATCTCGCCAAACCGCATCTCGACGTCGGCCTGTTCTCCACTGAGCGCGACGCCCAGCTCGCCTTCTGGCAGCAGACCGTGGGCCTGCCCTACGACCACATGGGCAAGGTGGGCGGCGGCGTGCAGCAGCACCGCCATCACATGAACGGCTCGATCCTCAAGATGAACCATTCGCGCGGCCCCCTGCCGGCCGCGCCGCCATCCGGCATCATCGGCCTCGAGATCGCGCGCGAGGGCCTCGCGGCGCCACGGCCGCTGTCCGATCCCGACGGCAACCGGGTGAGCCTGGTGCCGAAGGGTGCGAACGGCGTGGAGGGCATTGCTGTCCTGTTGCGGGTCAACGACCCTGCCGCCCACGACCGCTTCTGGACCGAGGCGATGCAGTTCGAGCGCGCCGGCGCGGGCCGCTACCGCTGCGGCGATTCGCTGATCGTGATCGCCGAGCAGGGCAAGGTGGAACGCAGCCCGGAATGGCGCGGCCCGGGCTATCGCTACACGACGGTCCAGGTGTGGAACTGCCTCGCCGAGTACGAGGGCATCCTGGCGCGCGGCGGCACGTCGGGCGGCGCGCCAAGGATCCTGGGAGAGACGGTGCGCTTTGCCTTCGTCTGCGATCCCGACGGCAACCACATCGAGATCAGCCAGCGCGCCTCGCTGACCGGCGGGAAGCTCTAGCTACTTCTTGC